>CALKUS010000001.1 GCA_937996755.1 uncultured Pseudomonadota bacterium
GTGCGCTCGAACGGGATGTGCGGTAGTTCGAACACCGGCAGCGACGACGGGATGCCCTGCGGGAAGCGCATGCCGATCGTCTCGACCGGCAGCGCGAACAGCGTCGCGACCGCGGCGCACAGCGCGACGACGATCAGGAACCCCGGCGCGCGCGGCCAGCGCTTGCGCATGAGCACGAGCGCGACGACGCCGCCGAGCGACATCGCGCACGCCCAGGCATTCAGCGAATCGAAGTGCGTCGCGTATTCGCGCCAGCGCTCGATGAACTCGCCGGGCAGGTGCGGGAGGCGCAAGCCGAGCAGGTCCGGCACCTGGCCCGAGAAGATGCTCACCGCGATGCCGGCCGTGAAGCCGGTGATCACCGGTTTCGGCATGTATTTCATCAGCGTGCCGAGGCGCAGCAGGCCGCCCGCGACCAGCATGAACCCGGCGAGCAACGTGCACAGGATCATGCCGCCGTAGCCGAACTGCTGGATCGTCGCGAACACCACCGGCACGAACGCCGCCGTCGGGCCGCCGATCTGCACGCGCGAGCCGCCCAGCAGCGAGACCAGCCCGCCCGCGACGATCGCCGTGTGCAGCCCTTTTTCCGGTGTCGTTCCCGACGCGATCGCGAGCGCCATCGCAAGCGGCAATGCAACGACGGCCACCGTGAGCCCCGCCACGAGGTCGGCGCGCAGCGCGGCGGGGCCATAGCCGCGCCGCAGCACGGTCACGAGCTTGGGGACGTAGAGGTGCCAGGCCGGCGTTGCGCGCTCCATCGCGGAAGGATAGTCGCGCGAGCGCGGCGCGCGGTTTGATCGAGGTCAGCTGGCGCCGCGTCCGGCAATTCCGGGGCGGCCTTTCGGCCGATCGCGAAAAGGAACCCGGCCGCGCGCCCGGGGCCCGCCGCGTCGGCGGCAGCATTCAGGGCCTCGGTGGACGAGCGCGGCCGGGCGTTGGCCGGTATCCGGGCGCGCGTCGTCCGCGCGCGCCGACCACCAGCTTTGCCGACCGGCCGGAACCTCTCAGCGCGGCGTGATGTCCGGCAGCCCGCTGGTGAGCCACCAGGTCTTCGCTTCGGGGTCGTAGCGCCATTCCTGGCGGTCCGTCACCGAACGCGCGCGCTGCGTGTGGTTGTTCACCACTTCCATGCGCACGACTTGCAGGACGTGCAGCTCGTCGACCACCTGCACGTCACCGGCCTGGTAGCCCGTCACCTGCACCTGGCGCAGGCGCTCGAGCTCGAGCTCGGGAATCGGGTGCGCCTTCAGCCATTCCGGGTCGAGGAAACCGACGGCTTGCGTGAGGTCGCCGCTGTAGCGCAGCGTCGATTCGTAGCTGTCGAGCCGATATTCCAGCGCGTCGCCTTGCGGCTGGTCGGTGGCGCAGGCGGCAAGCAGGAGCGTGGCGAACGCGCAGAGCAATCGCTTCATGGCTGGGCCCTCCGGCTACAATCAATCGCGCGTCGCGCGCATGCGCGACGATCACTTCCCCTCCCCTGCTCCGCAGGGGAGGGCAAGGGGTGGGGTCGCGTGGCTTGCGTCGGCTGGAATCGTAGCAAGTGCGCGCGTCAGTCGTTCGCGACCTTCGCCACGAAACGTGCGGTCTGTCGCACCGCGACGCCGGCGCCGTCGGGCGCCGTCACCTCGGCCTCGATCGTGATGCGCGCGCGGCCGCGCTCGCGCAGGCCGGCGATGAACTCGGGCCACACGTTGTCGGGCGCATAGGCCTCGGCCAGGATCTCGTCCCAGATCGGCGCGAGGTACAGCACGCTCGCGTCCTGCACGAAAACGTCGGCGGAGATGCCCGCCTCGCCGAGCTTCAGGTTGATCAGCCCCCAGCCGGCGAGCGTCAGCAGGCTGGTGATGCTGCCGCCGAATGCGCAGCCCTTGTCGTTGATGTTCGGCGCGAGCGGGCCGGAAAGCTGCAGGCGATAACCGTCGTACTCGCCGACGCGAAGGTCGATCGCGCGCGCGAGCGGAATGGTTTCGCGGATGTGGCGCTCCAGCGCCGTCGTGTCGGTGATCGTGGTGCCCATGGCGGGGAGCAGTCTGAACGCCGCGCGCGACGCACGCAATCGCACGCACCTCGCGGATCGTGGCGTAGCATCGCGCCATGGCCGATCCAGACTCGCCCCTCGCCGGGCGTCGCGTCGTCGTCGCGCGCCCGGTCGGCAGCGGCCGCGCGCTCGCGCGCCGCATCGCGGCGCTCGGCGGCGAGCCGCTCGTGTTGCCCGGCGCAACGTTGCGCCCGGCCGCCGGAACGAGCCCCGCGCAGCTCGCGGCAGCGCTCGCGGCGGACGTCGTGGTCTTCACGAGCCCGGCTTCGGTGCGTTTCGCGCGTGCGTTGTGCCCGCGCCTGCGCGTCGCCGCGCGCACCGCCGTGCTCGCACCCGGCCACGGCACGGCGCGCGCGCTCGCACGTGCGGGCGTCGCCGCGCAGGTTCCCGGGCGTGCCGACAGCGAAGGCCTGCTCTCGTTGCCGGCGTTGCGCGGCGCGCGCGGCAGGCGCGTCGCGCTCGTCGGTGCGCCCGGCGGCCGCGGCCTGCTCGACGCCGCGCTCGCGCAACGCGGCGCGCGCGTGTCGCGCATCCACGTCTACGAGCGCGCGCTGCCGCGCTGGCGCGCCGTGCATCGCGAACGTGCCGCGCGCATCGACTCGCGCACGCTCGTGCTGCTGTCCAGCGCCGAGGCGCTGGACGCGCTGCGTGCGCTGATGGGCGACGATGCGTGGCGTCGCGCATTGCGCGCGACGGCCGTGGCGAGCAGCGCGCGGCTCGCGGCGCTCGCGCGGCGGCGCGGGTTCGCGCGCGTGGTGCGCGCGCGCTCCGCGCTCGCCGCGGACCTCGTCGACGCGGGCGTGGCCGCCGCGCGCCGCGTGTCGCGCTGACGCGGGGCTGATAGCATTCGCGCGTTCGTTTCGCGCGGCTCGTCGCCCATGTCCGATCCCGATCCGATCGTCGTTCCGGCCGCGGCGCCCGCGACCGCGCCGGCTCCCGCCCGCAGCACGCTGGGCTGGCTCGTCGCGCTCGTGCTGCTCGCCGTCGCGCTCGCGCTGGCCGCGAACGCGAGCTGGCGCGTGTGGCGCAACGAGCGCACCCATGGCGCCACGCTCGCCGCGGAGAGCGCCGCTCGCGAAGCGAACACCGGCCTGATCGAGCAGCAGGGCGCGCAGATCGCGACGCTGCGCCGCGAGCTGGACACGATGTCGCGCCGCGTCGCCGACGCCGAAGGCGTGAACCGCTCGCTGCGCGAGGAGCTGCTCGGCATCGGCGAGCGCGCGAGCCTGCTCGAGGATGCCGTCACCAGCCTCGCCGACCGGCGCATGGCCGGCGCCGTCGCGCTGCGCCTGAACGAGGCGGAATTCCTGCTGCGCCTCGGCCAGGAGCGGCTCGCGATGTTCGGCGACACCGCGGCGACGATCGCCGCGTTCCAGCTTGCCGACGCCGAGCTCTCCGACCTCGACGATCCGATGTTCGCCGGCGTGCGCCAGACGCTCGCGGCAGAGCTCGCCGACCTGCGCCGCGACCCGGCGCCCGGCGCCGAGGCGGTACGGCGCATCGACGCCGTCGCGCGCGCGCTCGCCACGCTGCCGGCGCGTCGCGCGCCCGCCGCGAACGACGCCGCGCCCGCCGTCGACGCCGGCTGGTCCGACCGCGCGCTGCACGAGCTCGCGCAGTTCGTACGCATCCGCCGCCTCGACCCGGCCGGCACGGCCATGGTGAATCCGCTGAACGCCGAGCTCGCGCGCGGCGCCGTCTCGCTCGAGCTCGTGCTGGCGCGCGCCGGCATCGCTGCCGGCGACCTGCCGCGCGCGCGTGCGGCGCTCGATCGCGCCGCCGAGCGCCTGGACACGAGCTTCGACGCAGGCAACGACGCCGTCGCCGCCCAGCGCGCCGAGCTGGTCGCAATCGGCCGCATGCTCGAAACGGTCGCGCCGCCCACGCTCGGCCGCACGCTCGCGGAGCTGCGCAACCTGCGCGCGACGCGCGCGCTCGCCGCGCCCGTGGCCGCCGACGCCGCGCCGCCGCCGGCCGAACCGGCTGCGGAACCCACCGCCACCCCGGAGACGTCGCCTTCGCCCGCACCGGGAGACGGCGGCACGCCATGAAGGCGTATCGCCTGCTGCTCGCGTTCCTCGCGCTCGCGTTCCTCGCGGCGCTCGCGGCGTGGTCGATCGGCGACGACCCCGGCTACGTGCTGGTGCAGCGCGGCGGCTGGGCGCTGGAAACGTCGCTGGTCTTCGCCGTGCTCGCATTGCTCGCGCTGTGGGCGATCGCCGCGACCGTGGTCTGGCTGATGCGTTTCCCGTTGCGCGCGATGGCGAATCGCGCGCGACGCCGCGGGCGCATGCAGCTCGCGCGCGGCGCACAGGCGCTCGCGGAGGGCCGCACGCAACGCGCGGAACAGCTGTTGCTCGGCGCGAGCCGCCTGCGTTCCCTGCGCATCCCCGCGCTGCTCGCGGCCTACGAAGCGGCGCACCGGCGCGGCGAAGTGCGCCGCCAGGGCGACGTGCTCGCGGCGCTCGCCGCGACCGGCGAAGGCGAGACGGCGGCCACCGTGCTGCGCGCGCGGGCCGAGCTCGAGCAGGGTCGCGCGGGCACGGCGATCGAGCTGCTGACGCCGCTCGACCAGGCGCAGCGACTGCCACCGGCCGGCGTGCAGGCGCTGATCGAAGCGCTCGCCGCGCGCGGCCGCGCACGCGAGACTTTCGTGCTGCTGGCGCGCCTGCGTCGCGCGCAGGCGATCGCGCCCGCGGCGATGGAGCGGCTCGAGACGCTCGTGCTGACGCAGGCGATCGCGCAGGCCGGCGACGGCGCGTCGCTGGAAGCGGTGTGGTCGGAGCTCAACCGCGGCCAGCGCCGCGAAGCGCCCGTCGCGCTCGCCTACGCGCGTCGTGCGACCGCACTGCGCAGCGGCGGAGCCGCCGCCGTCGCGGAGGTCGAATCGCTGCTCGGCAAGTACTGGAGCGACGAGCTCGCCATCGCCTGGGCGCGCCTGCCCGGCGACGTCGAGCCGCGCCTGCGCACCGCCGAGAAATGGCTGGTCGAGCGACCGAACAGCCCCGGCCTGCTGCTCGCGCTCGGCGAGCTTTGCCGCGTGCAGTCGCTCTGGGGCAAGGCCGACACCTACTTGCGGCGCGCGCTCGGCGCAGGCGCCGGCGCCGATGCGTGGGAGCAGCTCGGGCTCGCCTACGCCGCGCAGAACGACAACGCGCGCGCGGCGCACGCGTTCGCCAATGCGCTCGCCGCGCGCCGCGGCGAAACCGTCAGCGAGCCGCCACGCGGCAGCATCGGCGAGCTGATCGCGCCGATCGCGATCGTCGAGGAACGCAACGAGATGGGCGTACCGCGGTTACCTCACGGCAACTAGGCCCGACACGGCGCGTATAGTACGAGTATGAGTCGGAGTATGAGTGCGCAATCGTGCACGCATACTCATACTCGTACTCATACTGCTTCACCTCGGCAAGCGATCCACCCGCGACACCACGCCATCGACCAGGATGAACAGGTGCGGATCGCGCCGTCCCTCGCGATAGAGCCACTCCTCGCGGCGCACGATCCGGCGCACGGCGTTGCCGCCACCATCGCGCTCGACGATCTCGGCGTAGCGCGAATCGTTGGCGGTGGGCTGGCCGCAGCGCGCGACGATCTCCCCGTTCGTGGTGCCGACGCCGATCGCGTCGAGGTCGCAGTCGCTGCCGAGCCTCGCGTAGCCGTAACCGAGCGTTTCCTCGCGCACGAGCGTGTTGTCGCGGAACACGAGGCGGTGCAGGAGGCGGTTCGGCCCGAAGTTGTAGTACCAGGCTTCGGTGTCGGTGTCGTAGCTGCGTTCGAGCGCGCTGAATTCGCCGGTCACGACCTGCGTCGTGTAGCGATCCACCCAGTACGGCTCGCCGCAGCGGTCGAGCACGGTCAGCGAGTGGTCGCCCGTCGACACGACGCGGCCACCGCAGCGCAACGCGAACGCGGGCATGGAAGCCAGCAGCAGGAACAGCACGGCGAGCAATCGCATCATGGCGGGCTCAGGCCTGCGCGCGCCGCCACGATGGCGGCGAGCACGTCGGGCGCGTAGTCGAAGGAATCGTAGTAGAGGCGCGACTCGTCCAACCCCGCGTGAACGAACGCATGTCGCGCGGCATCGATCATGGCTGGTGGACCGCTCATGTACACGTCGAGTTCCGAGAGGTCGGGGAAATCGGCCACGACGACCTCGTGCACGAGCCCCGTGCGGTGGCGCGCCGCTTCGCCGGGCCCGGGTTCGGACAGGACCGACGTGAAGAACAGCGCGGGATGGCGCTCGACCAGCCGTGCCGGCAGCTTCGGCAGGTAGAGGTCGGCCTCGCTGCGGACGCCCCAGTAGACGTGGATCGGTCGCGCCGTGCCGAGATGCAGGAAATGCTCGACGATCGCCTTGATCGGCGCGATCCCCGTTCCGCCGCCGACGAACAGCATCGCGCGCTCGGAATCCTCGCGCGGCACGAACGTGCCGAGCGGGCCTTCGACGCGCAGCACCTCGCCTTCGCGCATCGTGTCGAAGACGTGCGCCGTGAAGCCGCCGCCCGCCACGCGGCGGATGTGCAGCTCGATGCGTGCCGCGTCCTCGGGCGCATTCGCGATCGAGAACGCGCGGCGCTTGCCGCCGGGCAGCAGCACGTCGAGGTACTGGCCGGCGACGTAACGCAGCGTCTGCCCGGCCGGCGGCCGCAGCATGAGCCGCATCACGTCGGGCGCCAGCAGCGTGCGCTCGACGACCTTCATCGCGAGCTGCCGCTTCGGCATGTCGGCGACGGAGGGCACCTCGCGCGCGGCGACGACGAGGTCGGTCAGCGGTTCGGCCTGGCACAGCAGCACCTGGTGGGCGCTGCGCTCCTCGCCGGACAGCGCCACGGGCGGCTGGTGGTGGCGGATCTCGCCTTCGAGCACGGTGGCCTTGCAGCTGCCGCAGCGCCCGCTGAGGCACGAGTACGGCAACGCGTAGCCCTGCGCGCGCGCCGCGTCGAGCACGGTCTCGCCCGGCGCGACCGCGAATTCGTGGCCGCTCGGCGTCAGTCGTACGCGGAATGCCATGCGGCGATTGTGCGCGATCGGCCGCGACTGCGCACCGTACAATCGACCACCCAAGACGGAGCCGACGGCATGCGCATCTGGAAGAAGCAGGGCACCCTGGAGGACGCGAACGCGCGCAACGCCGGGACGCTGAACGAGGCGCTCGGCATCCGTTTCACGGAAATCGGCGACGACTTCCTGTCCGGCTCGATGCCGGTCGATGCACGCACGAAGCAGCCGTTCGGACTGCTGCACGGCGGCGCAAACGTCGCGCTCGCCGAAACGCTCGGCAGCTTCGCCGGTTACCTCGTCCTCGCGCCGGGGGAGGGCCGCACCGTCGGCATCGAGATCAATGCGAACCACCTGCGCGCCGTGCGCGCGGGCACGGTGACCGGCACGGCGCGGCCGCTGCACCTCGGTCGCACGACGCAGGTGTGGGAGATCCGCATCGTCGATCCCGACGGCAAGCTCGCGTGCATCTCGCGCATCACGCTCGCGGTCGTGCCGGAAGGTCCGCCCATCAAGTGAGCGACGGCCACCCGTACGAGCGCCTGCTGCCGGAGACCGTGCTCGACGCGGTCGAAGCGCAGGGCTTTGCGCCGGACGGGCGGCTGCAACCGCTCAACAGCTTCGAGAACCGCGTCTACCAGCTCGGCCTCGAGGACGGCACGTTCCTCGTCGCGAAGTTCTATCGCCCCGGGCGCTGGAGCGACGCGCAGATCGCCGAGGAGCACGCGTTCGTGTACGAGCTCGTCGCCGCCGAGATCGGCGTCGTTGCACCGCTCGCGGATGCGACGGGCGCCACCTTGTTCCGCCACGACGAGTTCCGCTTCGCGCTGTTCCCGCGCCGCGGCGGCCGCGCGCCGGAACTGGAAGGCCCGGCGGTGGCGCAGTGGATGGGGCGGACGCTCGGCCGCCTGCACGCGGTCGGCGCGACGCGGCGCTTCGCGCATCGCGCGCGCTTCGACGTGGACGAGCTCGTGCGCGCGCCCGCGCGCGCCGTGCTCGCGAGCGAGCTGCTGCCGGGATCGCTCGCGCGCCGTTACCAGGCGGCCACCGACGAGGCCGCCGACGCGATCGCCGCGGCATGGGCGGCGATCGCGCCCACCCCGTTGCGGCTGCACGGCGACTGCCATCCGGGCAATGTGCTCTGGACGGACGCCGGGCCGACGCTCGTCGATTTCGACGACGCGCGCTCCGGGCCGGCCGTGCAGGACGTCTGGATGCTGCTCACGGGCGGCGCGGCGCAGCGCGAGGCGCTGCTGGAAGGCTACGAACAGTTCCGGCCGTTCGATCGCGCCGAACTGGCGCTGGTCGAGCCGCTGCGCCTGATGCGCCAGGTGCACTACGCAGGCTGGATCGCGTCACGCTGGGACGATCCGGCGTTCCCGGTCGCGTTCCCGCACGCCGGACAGGCCCGCTGGTGGGACGAACACGTCGACGACCTCGAGCGCGGCACGGCACTGGTAGCGAGCTAGAACAAACGCTCGTACAGCGGGTCCTACCGTAGGGACCCATGCGACAATCCGCCCGATGAGCGCCCCCGACATCACGCCGGCGCAGCGTACGCCGCGCGACTGGGCGCGGCCCTTGCGCTACGCCCTGCGCACGCCCGTGCTGCTGGTGCACCTGCTGGTGGGCCTGCCGCTGACGCTGCTTGCGCTGCTGCCGCCGCATCGCGGCCTGCTCGACCGGCGCGGCGAGCGCCTCGACCATCGCGCGATCCGCTGGTGGTCCGGCGTGCTGATGCGCATCTTCGGCCTGCAGCTCGTGCGCGTCGGCGAGCCGCTCGGCGGTGCCACGCTGTTCGTCGCGAACCATCTCTCGTGGATGGACATCGAGATCCTGCACAGCCAGCGCATGATGTGTTTCGTCGCGAAGAGCGAGATCGAGCGCTGGCCGCTGGTCGGCTGGCTCGCCGGCCGCGCGGGCACGATCTACCACCGCCGCGGCAGCACCGAATCGTTGTCGAGCGTATCGGCCGTGATGGTCGAGC
>CALKUS010000002.1 GCA_937996755.1 uncultured Pseudomonadota bacterium
AGCGGATCACCTGGTTGCCGCCCGCGTTGGTCGCGATGTTGCCACCGATCGTTGCCGACCCTCGTGCTCCCAGATCGAGCGCCATCAGCAGGCCTTCGGCCTCGGCTGCCTCCTGCGCTGCCTGTAACGTTGCGCCCGCCTGAACGCTCATCGTGCGGGCCTGTGCATCGACGCTTTCGATCTGTCGCATGCGCTCCAGCGACAACAGGATTTCGCCCGCCTCTGCCCGCGTGCCGCCGACCACGCCGGTACGCCCGCCTTCGGTCACGACGGGTTGCCCTGCCGCGTGGCAGAGCGCCAGCACGCGAGCGACGGCGGCAGTCGACTCCGGCTTCAGCAGCGCACGTGCCAGCCGCGCACGACCTCGCGGATCTGGTGGCGGGCCTCGTCGAAGTTGCAGCTCGCCGCGCTGCGCTCGACCGTCAGCTCGCCCGCGGTCGCCATCCACACCCGGGCCACGCCGGGCGCGGTCCGCAGCGGCTCCTCGCTGACCGGCTCGAGCACGCCGGCGCGGCGCCGGTACAGCCGGGCCTTGCCGTCGGGCAGCGCGACCCCGGGGGTGTCGACCTCGAGCATCCACGCCGCCGCGCCCGGCTCGGAGGTCGGGCTCTGGCTGCAGTCGGTGACCGCGCCCGCGGTGACGTCGAGCTGCTCGAGCGGCCCTTCGACGACGACCACCGGGCGGGTGCGCACGCCGACGCGCGGCGGCGTGAGGTCGACCGTGGTGGTCTCGCCCGCGGCGAGCTGGACGCGCGCAGAGGGCGCGAACCGCTGCGGCGGCGCCGCGCCCGCGCCCGCGCCGCGCGCGGCGGGCGCGATCAGGGTGAGCGCGACGTCGTCGAACGTGGTCGCGGTGGCGTTGCGGATCGACGCGCGCGCCGCGAGATCGAGCGCGCCGCCGGTGTCGGCGAGCACCGCGCGGTAGTCGACGGTCCAGGTCAGGCCGTCGGTGCGGTAGGTGACCTCGTGCGGGTGCGGGCCGGGCCGCGTCGTCGTGGTCCGCCACGCGAGCTGGGGGCGCTCGTCGCGGGGGTGGGCCCAGCGCACGGCGCGCACGAAGCCGTCGCGCGCGTACAGCTCGAGCCGGCGGGTCGCGCCGGCGCCGACCTCGACGACCACGCTGGCGTCGTCGACCGCGCGCAGCACGCCGGCGCGCTCGCCGTCGGCGGTGACCACGGTCACGGCCGCGCCGACGCCACGCGCGAGCAGCTCGGTCGGCGTGGCCGCGCCGGGCAGGAACCGCTGCTCGCTGATCGCGGCCGCCGGATCGGTGAGGTCCGCGATCGCCACCGACGCCGGATCGAGGTCCGCGGGCACGCCGGCGAGCCGCGCCTCGCCGGCCGCCGCGTCGACCGATCCGATCTCGCCGGCCAGCGACGCGAAGTTCGCGGACATCGCGAAGCGCTGGCTGGACGGCGCCATGCAGCTCTCGCCCGTCAGCGCGACGTCGATCGGCGACCACCGCTTCGACGCCGAGCTCGACGACCTCAGCGCCGCGGCGCGCGACAAGGGCGTCCAGTTCTCGCGTCAGTTGCTCGGCGAGCTCGACACGATCGTGCCCGCGAAGCTCACGCGCGAAAACCAGGTGGACATGGCGCTGCTGCGCAACCAGCTGCGCTACGACATCTGGTCGGCGGAGAAGCTGCAGGGTTACGCGTGGGACCCGATGGTCTACAGCCAGCTCGCCGGCGGCGCGCTGTACTCGCTGATGGCGCGCGAGTTCGCGCCGTTGCCCGATCGCCTGCGCGCGGCGACCGCGCGCATGGAGAAGCTGCCGACGCTGCTGCAGCAGATGCGCGCGAATCTCGATCCCGCCCGCGTGCCGAAGATCCACGCCGAGACGGCGGCGAAGCAGAACAACGGCGTGCTCAGCATCGTCGACGGCCTGATCATGCCGCACGCGGCCGAGCTGCCCGATGCCGACAGGCAGCGCCTCGAGGCCGCGGCCGCGAACCTGAAGAAGGCCGTCGCCGAGCACCAGGCCTGGCTCGACAAGGAGCTCGTGCCGAACGCGAAGGGCGACTTCCGCATCGGCAAGGAGCTCTATGACGCGAAGCTCGCGTTCGCGCTCAATTCGCCGCTGTCGCGCGAGGAGATCAAGTCACGCGCCGAAGCCGAGCTCGTGCGCGTGCGCGAGGAGATGTACGGCATCGCGAAGGGCGTGCTGCAGGGCGTGAAGGGCGCGCCCGCGACGCCCGACGCACCCACGCCGGCGCAGCAGCAGGCCGCGATCGCCGCCGCACTCGACATCGCCGCGAAGGAGCATCCGCCGCGCGAGCAGGTGGTGGAGACCGCGAAGGCCGCGCTCGAGCGCACCACGGCGTTCGTGAAGGAGAAGAACCTCGTCGGCATGCCGGACGCGCCCGTCGAGATCATCCTGATGCCCGAGTTCCAGCGCGGCGTCGCCGTTGCGTACTGCGATTCGCCGGGCCCGCTCGACAAGGGACAGAAGACGTTCTACGCGGTGTCGCCGATCCCGGAGGAATGGGACGCGAAGCAGGTGGAATCGTTCCTGCGCGAATACAACACGCGCTCGATCAACGAGCTCACCGTGCACGAGGCGATGCCCGGCCACTACCTGCAGCTGTGGCACTCGAACAAGTATCCGTCCACGTTGCGCGCGGTGCTCTCGTCGGGCCCGTTCGTCGAAGGCTGGGCCGTGTACGCCGAGCGCATGATGGCCGACGCCGGCTACTACGACGCCGACCCGCTGTTCGCGCTCGTGCAGCGCAAGTGGTACCTGCGCGGCATCGCGAACGCGATCCTCGACCAGGCGATCCACGTCGACGGCATGACGCGCGAGCAGGCGATGGAGCTCATGACGAAGCAGACGTTCCAGGAAGAGCGCGAGGCGGCCGGCAAGTGGGTTCGCGCGCAGCTTACGTCGGCGCAGCTGCCGACCTACTTCGTCGGGTACCAGGAGCATGCCGACCTGCGCAAGTTCGTCGAGCAGCAGCAGGGCGCCGCGTTCGACGCGCGCAAGTTCCACGACCAGCTGCTGTCGTACGGCTCGCCGCCGGTGCGCTACGCACGGGCGCTGATGCTGAACGAAGAAATCAGGTAAGCCGCATCGAAACGCCCTGCCGCGAGCCCGATCGGCTCGCGGCATTCCGCCGCGCGTGTCCCAGCCGACGCGCGCAGCGCGTTTTCCCCGATACCTCGGGAGAACGATCGGCGGAGCGCTTCAGCATGTCACCCACACTCGCGGCGCTGCAGGGAACGTGGCGCGTCGTCGCGCAGGAAGTGGACGGCACGCGCGTGCCGGACGACGCGATCCGCGATGCGCGCGTCGTCGTCGCGGGCGATCGATTCGAGGCGATCGGTGCCGGCGTGCCGTACGGCGGCACGCTCCTGCTCTGCGACGTCGGCGATCCGCTCGAGCTGGAAGTGCGATTCCACCACGGCCCGCATGCGGGCCTGGCGTCCTTCGGCATCCACGAGCTGGCGCACGACGTCTGGTCGGTGTGCCTCGGCCGCGTCGGCCGCCCACGCCCGCGGCGGTTCGCAACGAGCAGCGGCAGCGGCCACGAGTTGCGCGTGCTCGTCCGCCACGCGCGCTGAACGAGAAGTTAAATACGAAGGCTGACGTACAAGAGGCATTCAGGCGCAAGCGTCGATGCTCCGTCGGCGCCGCCGGCCGTCCGTGGCCGCCGCGGCGCCACAACCACGAACGGAGATTCCATGAACAAGAAGAACACGATCCTCTCGTTCCTCGCGGGTGCAGCGATGCTCGCCGGCGCGCCGTCGGCGTTCGCGGCCGGCGAAGGCTGGTTCGTCGCCGCGCGCGCGGGCTCGGGCAGCGTCGACGAGAACGTACTCGACGATTCCGACACCGCACTCGGGGTCAGCGGCGGCTATCGCTGGGGCTGGCTCGGCCTCGAGGTCGGCTACGTCGACTTCGGCGCGTGGCGCAGGGATTTCGACGGCTTCCTCGAGGACGACACGCCGATCACCGCCGTGTCGGTCGCCGAGCTGCAGGGCTGGACGGTCGGCGTGAACGCACGCGCACAGCTGTCGCCGAAGTGGTCGCTCACCGGCCGCGCCGGCGTGTTCGACTGGAACACGAACGCGTTCACCGACGTACCGACCTTCGCGCGCGCGGACCTCGACGAATCCGGGACCGACTGGTACGCCGGCGTCGGCGTCGCGTACTCGGTCACCGAGCGCTTCGACCTCGGCGTCGCCTACGACCACTACAACGCGAACGGCGACGTATTCGACCTGTCGCCCGACGTGCTCTCGGCGACGGCGGAGTTCCGCTTCTGAGCGAGGCGGTCCACGAGCCGGACCCCTGCGGATCCGGCTCGACTCAGTCGACGCAGCCGCCCAGCCGCTCGAGCGCGATCGAGCCGGTCTTCGCGCGCTGCGGCGCGGCGGCTTCGCTGTCGTCGAAGCGGTAGTCGAGCCGTGCGCGGTCGCAGGAGAGGAACGAAAGCGTCGCCTCGCCCACCTGCCAGGTCGCGGGCGGCGTCTCCTTCGCGGCGTCGAACGTGCCGCCCGCCGTGCGGTACAGCGGCACGACGACGCGACCGCCGCTCGCGTTCGCGAGGCCGGCCTGCAGCGTCACCCAGCTCTGCCGCGTGGGATCGTCGCTGCGCTCGGCCGCGTCGTACGTGAACCACGCGCCGAACAGACCGTCGCCCGGCGCCACCGTCAGCATCACGCCCTGGCCCGAGGTGGCCGGCGCGAACCACGCGCCGGACTGGCGGATCTCGAACCCGCCGGCCGACGCTGCGCCCTGCGCTTCGGCGATCGCGCCGCCGGCCTCGCGGCACGCGAAATAGCGCGGCGTCAGGCGCGTGAGCGCGATGACGCCGTCGCCCGTCACCGGCGTGCCGGCGTCGAAGCGATAGCGCAACGTGGCCTGCGCACACGACGGGAACTCGAGCGACGCGCTGCCGACGCGGCGCGCCGTCGTCGCCGGCGCCGCATCGAAATTGCCGCCGGTGTTCTCGTAGATCGCGAGCTCGGCGCGCGTCGCGTCGGCGGGCACGGTGCCCTGCAGCGAATACCAGCGCTGCTGCGCCGGATCGTTCGTCGTGGTGGCGGTCGACGTGTAGGTGAACCACGGCGCGAACAAGGTGCGCGACGACGCGATCCAGTCGATGACGACGCCCTGGCCCGGCGCATTCACCGGGTACCACGCGCCTGCGATCCCGGGCTGGCCGGCCGGCGCGAGACCGGTCGTGCTGTCGGCCGGCGGAGTCGTCGCGACGTACACCGCATGGTCGATTCCGCCGGTCGGTGCGAACGCCGTGCGCACGTTACCGTCGGGCAGGGCGGTGGCGAGCACGACGTTCGCGCCGCGTCCGCCGTGCGGGACGAACGACTCGCGTCGAATGGCGCCCGTCGCGTCGTCGAACGACACCTGGCGCACGCGACCGGGCCAACCCTGCACGAGCAGCGGCGCGCGCGCCGCCGCATCCACCTCGAAGGCGCTGTCCACGCCCACCGGCATCAACTCGTCGCGACGCCAGCGCGAGTCGCCCGTGCCCGGGAAGATCGCGTGCACGACGGTGGGCTCGAGCGAGGCGTTGCCCGTCGGCGTGCGGGCGGTCGTGGCGACCCAGGCGGCACCGTCGAGCGAACGGACGGTCGTGATGCCGCGTTCGTCGAACGGGCGCACCCAACCGAGCCGTGCGTCGGGCAACACCGAGATCACGGCCGCCGTACCGAACGCGCCCGACGCGCGGCTGCCGCCGATGAGCGCGACGGCGCCGTCGCGCGCGAACGAGGCCATCCCGATTTCCGTCGTCGTGTACGGACCGAACGTCAGCTGGCCCTGGCCGTCGGCGCGCAGGTACGCCGATCCGACCATCTCCAGGTTGCCGGCCTCGTCGCCCACGCCGGCGTCGAGGCGACTGGCGCCGATGCGCACCTCGCGCACCCGTGCGCCGCCGCCGTCGTACTCGGCGAACCACACGCCAGTGCCGATGATGTTGTTGCCGTTGAACCAGGTGAGCACGCGGCCGTCCGGCAACACGCGCATCACGAGCGGCAGGTTGCCGTCGACGCTGGTGCTGTAGAGGTAGCTGCCGTCGCTCGTTCGGAAGCAGTCGATGCGGCCGAAGCTGCTGGTCGCCGGCAGCCCCGAACCGTAACTGACCGCCGCGCAGACGCGCACGCCGTTCGTGGCGACGCGCGTCGCGCCGAGCCAGCCCTGGTCGACGCCGGCGCGCCAGCGCTCGCGGCCGTCGACGTCGATGCGCACGAGCGCGCCGCCCGCACCGTCGATGGCCGTGATCAGGGCATAGGTGCCGCCTTCGCCGTCCAGCGCGGCGGCGTCGAGGCGCAGCGGCGCGTCCACCGGCCCGCGCGTGGTCGGCAGCGTGCTTTCCACGCCGTCGCGCGGCACGGTCACGAAGCGGCGCGCCGCGTTGCCGGTGCGCGAAACCAGCACGGCAGCGCCATCCGCGGCCACGGCCGCGAGCGCATGCTTCGTGTTCGGCCACGAGCGATCCAGCACGAGCGTGCCGTCCGCCGCCCAGCGCCGCAGGAACGACGTGCGTTGCGTGCCGTCGACCGCGCCCACCTGCCACACCTCGCCGCCGCCGGCGGCGCGCAGCGTGCACGGCGACTCTGCGTCGCACACCATCGCCGCGGCGGGCGTGGAGAACGTCCTGCCGTCGAGGCCGACGCGCGTGAGCCGCTTCATTCCCGCGGCGTCGGCCGAGAGGATCCAGTTCGCGCCGTCGTGCGCGCCGGCCTGCGCGTACACCTGGTCGGCTGCGACATCGGCATGCACGCCGACGCGCCGCACGCTGCCGTCGGGCGCGAGCGCCACGTCGAGCAGCAGGTTGTCGTTCTCGCGCGGCACGCGGCCGGCTGCCGTGATCGAACCGTCGGCGGCGACGCTCGTGCGCTGGATCGCGCCGCCCGTGCTGCCGGGCAGCTGCCAGTTCCAGCGCAGCGCCACGTCCGGCGAGAACGAAGCGATCGCCGGCGCGTTGCCGCGCGTGCCGCCGACGATGAGCCCTGCACGCAGCGGATCGCCCGCGAACGACAGCACGAGCTCGAAGCCGACCCGCACGATCTCGGAATCGACCCGCAACGTGCCGTTGCGGTCGACGCGCGCGAAGTACTTGCTGATCGGCGGCGTCTGCGAATACATCCACGTATTGCCGGCGCCGTCGATGGCGACCTGGAAGCAGTTCCGCCCGCGCCCGCGATGGCTCCAGCGTTGCGTTCCGTCGGGGTCGTGGCGCGTGAGGTCGCAGCGCTCGAGCGACGTGGCGCGCAACACGCCGCCGTCGGGCATTCCGTACAGCTCGTACGCGCCGCTCGACGTGGTGCCAGCCAGGCGTGCGCCGTTTGCGCCGTAGCGCACCAGCACGTCGCGCCGGAACCAGTCGCCGATCGCCCACCAGCTGCCGTCGGCCGACTGCGCCGCCACCTGCGGCACGTAGTCGGCATTCACGGTCGTGATGCGCGTGACCGACGCGGCGGAGGCGGACGCAGCGAACAGCACGGTGGCGAAGGCGAGCGGGAAACGCATGGATCGAGCCACCGTGCGACGGGAAGGCGTGATTTTCCCACACGCGGCAAAACCGCAGCGGAACGATCGTCCGCGCGCGTGCCATTGCTCGCATTGCACTTCGCGCGACGGCGGCGCCTCGCGCGATGCCTGCAAATGCGAAGGGCCGCGCGAGGCGGCCCTTCGGTTGCAGCGGGCCGGCGTCGACCCTGCTACTTGCGAAGCTTCGCGTCCGCGCGCAGCGCCTCGGCGCGATCGGTCTTTTCCCACGAGAACGCGGTGTACTTCTCGCCCTTCGCGCTCGTCATCGCCACCGGCTCGCGGCCGAAGTGGCCGTACGCGGCCGTCGGCTGGTACATCGGGTGGATCAGGTCGAGCATCTGGATGATGCCGTACGGACGCAGGTCGAAGTGCTTGCGGATCAGCTTCTCGATCTGCGCGTCCGGCACTTTGCCGGTGCCGAACGTGGTGACCGAGATCGAGGTCGGCTCGGCCACGCCGATCGCATACGACACCTGGATCTCGCAACGGTCGGCGAGGCCCGCGGCCACGACGTTCTTCGCGACGTAGCGCGCGGCGTACGCGGCGGAGCGGTCGACCTTCGACGGATCCTTGCCCGAGAAAGCGCCGCCACCATGGCGCGCCCAGCCGCCGTACGTGTCCACGATGATCTTGCGGCCGGTCAGGCCGCAGTCGCCCACCGGGCCGCCGATCACGAACTTGCCGGTCGGGTTGATGTGGAACTTCGTGCCCTTGTGGACGAGCCGCTTCGGCAGCACCGGGAGGATCACTTCCTCCATGATGCCTTCGCGCAGCGTCTTGTACTTGACGTCCGGGTCGTGCTGGGTCGACAGAACCACGGCGTCGATCGCGGTGGCGATGCCGTTCTCGTAACGCAGCGTGACCTGGCTCTTCGCGTCGGGGCGCAGCCACGGCAGCTTCGACTTCTTCGCCTTGCGGATCTTCGCCTGCTGCTCGACGAGGCGGTGCGAATAGAAGATCGCGGCCGGCATCATCTGCGCGGTCTCGTTCGTGGCGTAGCCGAACATCAGGCCCTGGTCGCCCGCACCCTGTTCTTCCGGCTTCTTGCGGTCGACGCCCTGGTTGATGTCGGGCGACTGCTTGCCGATGAGGTTCAGCACGCCGCACGTCGCGCCGTCGAAGCCGACGTCGGACGAGTTGTAGCCGATGTCGAGGATCACCTTGCGCGTGATCGACTCGAGGTCCACCCACGCTTCCGTGGTGATCTCGCCCGCGACGATCGCGACGCCGGTCTTCACCATGGTTTCGCACGCGACGCGCGCGCGCTTGTCCTGCGCGAGGATCGCGTCGAGGACAGCGTCGGAGATCTGGTCGGCGACCTTGTCCGGATGGCCTTCGGAGACCGATTCGGACGTGAACAGGTAGCTGCTCATCGGCGGTTATATCCTTCGATTCGGATGGATGGATAAAGGGCGCGCATCATACAGCGCTCGGGGGCGGGAATGTACACCGCCCGGATGGCGTGCGCAGTCCGGCGCGACCATCCCATACACTCGCCGACCAT
>CALKUS010000003.1 GCA_937996755.1 uncultured Pseudomonadota bacterium
CGCCCGGCGCGATGCCGATGCCGCCGACCTGCGCGGCGAGCGCGTCGGAGAGGTAGTCGCCGTTGAGGTTCAGCGTGGCGATCACGTCGAATTCCTCGGCACGCGTCAGCACCTGCTGCAGCGTGATGTCGGCGATCGAGTCCTTGACGACGATCTTGCCCGCGGCGATCGCGGCCTTCTGCTCGGCCGCGGCAGCGGCTTCGTCCTTCGCCGCCTTCGTGCGTTCCCACTGCTCCCAGGTGTAGACCTTGTCGCCGAACTCGCGCTCGGCGAGCGCATACGCCCAGTTGCGGAAGCCACCTTCGGTGAACTTCATGATGTTGCCCTTGTGCACGATCGTCACCGACTTGCGCTTGTTGGCGATCGCATACTCGAGCGCGGCGCGGAACAGCCGCTCCGTGCCTTCCTTCGACACCGGCTTGACGCCGATGCCGGACGTGCCGGGGAAGCGGATCTTCCCGTACTCCTTCGGGAAGTTCGCCTTCAGGAACTCCAGCATCTTCTTCGCGTTTTCCGAGCCCGCTTCGAACTCGATGCCGGCGTAGATGTCCTCCGTGTTCTCGCGGAAGATCGTCATGTCGACCTTGTCCGGCGCCTTCACGGGCGACGGCACGCCCTTGAACCAGCGCACCGGGCGCAGGCAGACGTAGAGGTCGAGCATCTGGCGCAACGCGACGTTCAGCGAGCGGATGCCGCCGCCGACCGGTGTCGTGAGCGGGCCCTTGATCGACACGAGGTAGTCGCGGCAGGCCTGCACGGTGGAGTCCGGCAACCACGTGCCGAGCACGTTGTTCGCCTTCTCGCCGGCCAGCACTTCCATCCAGTGGATCTTGCGTGCGCCGCCGTAGCAGCGGGCGACGGCCGCGTTGAACACGCGCACCGAGGCGCGCCAGATGTCCGGGCCGGTGCCGTCACCCTCGATGAACGGGATGATCGGATTGACGGGGACGTTGAGCTTGCCGTTGCTGATCGTGATGCGCGCGCCTTCTGGCGGCGCAGTCAGGGCGGGATCGGCCATGGTTCCTTCCTCCGGCTGGGCGGGCGGCTAGCCTAATTCCTCGGTTCCCCGGCGGCTAGCCCGTCGCGGGCGCAAATGTCGCGCAAGCACGCAGGAACCGCGACGACCCGGGCGTGCCGCGCGTCCTACACTCGGCTTCGTACGGCAAAGCCAACGGAGTCCCGCCATGTCGCTCGCCGGAGTGCTGCTCATGTCCCTCGCCACCGCCCTGCCGGCGCCCGCCTGCGGCGACCCGACCCACCAGTTCGACTTCTGGATCGGCGCCTGGGACGTGCGAGGCAACGACGCGGCGGCACAGCCGAAAGGCACGAACACGATCCGCCGCGTCGACGGCTGCGCGCTGCTCGAGGAATGGGTGGGCGCCAAGGGCACGACCGGCCACAGCCTGAACGTGTTCGACGCGACGGACGGCAAGTGGCACCAGTTCTGGGTCGACAGCTCGGGCAGCGTGCTGCGCCTGTCGGGCGGGCTGGTCGGCGACGAAATGGTAATGACCGGTGTGGCACCGTCGAGCGGCGGTGCCATGCAGCAGCAACGCATCACCTGGAGCCCGCGGCCGGACGGCAGCGTGCGCCAGCACTGGGAAACGTCGGACGACGGCCACGCGTGGACGACCGCATTCGACGGCATCTATCGACACCGCGAGCCCTGACGGGACCGCGAGGCAGGACGGCCACAGGGGGCCTGATGAAAACCGTATTCCTGGCTTTGTGCACGCCCGGCAAGCACTGGGTGGCCGGCCAACCGATGCAGGAGCAGCCGTTCTGGGCCGCGCATGCCTCGTTCATGCACGCGCTGTTCGAATCGGGGCACCTGCTGTTCGGCGGGCCGCTGCCCGAGGCGCCCGGCCGTTTCGTGCTGGTGGTCGCGGCCGCCGAGCGCAGCGACGTCTTCGCACTGCTCTGCCAGGACCCATGGACGAGCAACGAGGTGATGAAGGTCGAAGCGGTCCACGCGTGGGAGTGGACGATGAACATGGGCGCGCAACGCAGCAAGCCGCGCGCGGTCGCTAAACGCGCCGCCTCGAACTGAGCTCGGCACCCGCAAGCGCCGCCGCGAGCAGCGCGGCGAGCGCCGACCAGAACACGTAGCGCCATTCCGCGCCCGGCGCGAGCAGCGGGAGCGGTGCCGCATACAGCAGTGCGGACAGGGCCAGCACGCCGGCCATGCCGTGCGCGGCGCGTCGGGCGCGCGGCAGCGCGAGGACCAGCAGCGCGAGCGCGAGGTACGCGCCGCCCCAGAACCACGGCCCGCCGCGATGCGCTTCGGTCCACGCGACGAGCGCGTCGCGCGCCGGGCGTGGCGGCGGGTCGATGGGCGCCACGCCTTCCGGCACGCGGTATTCGGCGGCGTAGACGAGCCCCGACGGCACGTCGACGGGAAAGCCCGCGAGCTGCCAGCGCATCAGGAGAGCGCGGTGTGCGAGGTACGCATCCGGATGCGCGCGAATCGCGCGCAGCCACGCGCCGCGGATGTCGGCCAGCTGCGCCGGCGTGTAGTCGTTGTAGAAGCCGAGCATGATCAGGTTGCTCGCGAACAGCGACGGGATCGACCAGGGCTCGTACCAGCGCTCGAGCGTCGCGACGTCCAGCTCCGGCGCAACGACGCTCGCCGGCAACAGCTGCTCGCGCGTCCGGATCGAGGCGTCGGCGAGGTCCCACAACGCGAGCGCGGGCCAGATCGTGCGGTGGCGCGCCCCGAGCGCGCGCTCGACGAGCGACGGGAACAGCGCGAGCAGCGCCGCGAGCGCGACGAACGCGAGCATCGCGCGCCGCGGCGGCGCCGGCGTCGCGAGCACCCAGGCGAGCGGCAGCACGGCCGGCCAGCCGTTGTGGCGCAGCGCGACCGCGAGCAGCAGCAGCGCGATCGCCGCGATGCGCGCGGCGCGCGAGCCGTGCATGCGCCAGCTCGCGGCGAGACCCGCGGCCAGCAGCAGCGCCGCCGCGAAGCCGACGTCCTTCCACAGGTGGCAGAGCACGATCAGCAGCGGCGGCCACCCCGCGATCGCGAGCCAAGCGAGCGTGCGTTTCCAGGTCGACGCGATGCACGTGCCGAGCAGCCACGCGATGCCGACCGCGTACGCCGCGAGGAACAGCGTGAAGACGCCGCCGGACCCCGGCCATGCGAACGCCACCTGGCGCCAGAGCCAGGACATGAGCGGCGGATGCACGTTGTCGTACGTGCCCGACAGCGCCTGCGCGTACTGCGCCTGCGCGTCGCTCGACATGAACCCGGGAAATCCGAGCCACAGCAGCGCCGCGAGCGTCGCGACCGCGGCGAGCGCGATCCACGCCCACGGCGGGCGCGCCGTCGGCGCCACGTTCACGGCCGGTGGCCGCGCGCGAGGTACTCCTCGCTCTGCATCTCGAGCAGGCGCGATTGCGTGCGCGTGAACTCGAGCGCGAGGCGCTCGCCCGCGTAGAGCTCGGGCACGGCCACCGCGGCGGAGAGCGCGAGGTTCACGTTGCGGTCGTAGAACTCGTCGACCAGGTGCACGAAGCGGCGCGCGGCGTCGTCGCGCAGCGCGTCGAAGCGCGGCACGTTCGAGACGAGCACGGTGTTGAAGCTCTTCGCGACCTCGATGTAATCGGCGACCGCGCGCGGGCCCTCGCACAGCGCGTCGAACTCGAACCACGCAATGCCGTCGGCGCGCCGCTTGATCGCGATCGCGCGGTGGTTGATCGCGATCTCGCCCGCGCCCTTCGCGGCGCCCGGCGCGACGCGCGCGAAGAGGTCGGCGAGCTGCGCCTCGGCGTCCGGGCCGTTCGGGCAGTGGTACACGGGCGCGGCGGTCAGCGCGCGCAGGCGGTAGTCGGTCGGCGAAACGAGGTTCAGCACCTCGCAGTTGCGCTCGATGCGCGCGATCGCGGGCAGGAACTTCGCGCGCTGCAGGCCATCGCGGTACAGCTCCTTGGGCGGGATGTTCGACGTCGTCACGAGCGTTGCGCCCGCGCGCATCAGGTGGCGCAGCAGCTCGGACAGGATCATCGCGTCGCCGATGTCCTGCACGAAGAACTCGTCCAGGCACAGCAGCGGCCGCTCCGCGAAATGCTTCGCGACTTCCTCCAGCGGATCGGCGCGGTCGCGAATCTTCGCGAGCTCCGCGTGCACGCGACCCATGAAGCGATGGAAGTGCACGCGCAGGCAGAGCTCGGGCGGCAGCGACTCGTGCAGCAGGTCCATGAGGAACGTCTTGCCGCGGCCGACGCCGCCCCAGAGATAGAGGCCTTTGACGCGCTTGTGGCGGCCGAACAGCCGCGCGACGCGCTCGGCGAGCGACGCGTCCGCGCGTGCGCGCATCTCGCGCGCGATGCGGTCCATCGGGACGAGCGCCGCGCGTTGCGCGGGATCGTCGCTGCGCTCGCCCGCCCGCACGAGCGCGTCGTAGCGCTGCGACGGCAGCATCACGCGCCGGCGGTTTCCAGCGGCGGCAGGTTCGGCCGCACGGCATTCTTCAGCGCGCCGCGCAGGTCCATCAGCTTGCGGTGGAAGAAGTGCCCCGCTTCCGGCATCAACACCAGCTGCGGCGGGTCGGGCATCGCGCGCACCCAGTCGCGCACCGGCTGCGGCGGCGCGACGTCGTCGTCCTCGCCCTGCACGACGAGCCACGGCGCGTGCGGATGCGGCAGCGCCGCGAACGCGTACTTCTCGACCGGCGGCGCGATCGACACCAGTTGCGCAAGCTTCGGCAGGTGGCGCGCGGCGCGTGCCGCGACGTAGGAGCCGAAGGAGAAGCCGGCCAGCCAGAGCACGTCGTTCGGCCGCACGCGCTGCACCCACTCGCAGACGGCGAGCAGGTCGTCCATCTCGCCGTTGCCCTCGTCGTGCGCGCCGGCGGACGCACCCACGCCGCGGAAGTTGAAGCGCACGGTGCGCAGGCCGAGCTCGCGCAGCGAGCGGTCGGTGATCGTCACCACCTTGTTGTGCATCGTGCCGCCGTGCAGCGGATGCGGATGGCAGATGACGGCCGTGCCGAGGCGCGCCTCGGCGGGCTCCGGCACCTCGACGGCGACCTCGATCGCGCCGGCCGGGCCGGGCAGCAGGAAGGTGGTGGCCTGCTGCGGGAAGGCGGCGGGCGCGACAGGAGCGGCGGCGTTCATGGCCGGCGATTCTATTCGACAGCCGACCCCATATGCTTCGCGGCATGAACCATCTCGCGCACCTCCTGGTGGCCGGCGAAGGCGCCGACTGGCGGCGCGGCGCCGTGCTCGGCGACTTCTGGCGCGGTGCCGTGCCTGCGGACTGGCCGCCCGCGCTGCGCGCGAGCGTGCGCCTGCACCGGCGCGTCGACGGCTTCGTCGATGCGCGCCTGGGCGCGGCGCGTGCGCGCTTCGAGCCGCCGTGGCGTCGCTATGCCGGCATCGTGCTCGACGTCTGGTTCGACCACCTGCTCGCGCGCGACTTCGAGCGCCTGGCGGGCGAGCCGCTGCCGGCGTTCGCCGCGCGCATCGCGCCGACGCTCGCCGCTGGCGCGACGGACTGGCCGCTCGCGGCGCGGATCTACGTCGCGCGCCTCGCACAGGACGGCGGCGCAGGACTCGTCGCGTATGCGCAGCTGGAGCACGTCGAACGAGTCTATGCGCGCATCGCGCAACGGCTCGCGCGCGACAACCCGATCGCGGATGCGCTGGACGCCGTGCTGCCGCTGGCGCCGGCGCTCGCGCGAGATTTCGCGGCGCTGTGGCCGTTGCTCTCCGAGTTTGCGCGAGGCGAACGGGAGCGGCTCTTCTTCGACGAGCAGGGACTAGGGGCTAGGGGCTAGGGCGACTGCACCGGAGATCCGCACGCGCTGCTGTGCAGACGGCAGGCTTCGACGAGTTTCGGTGTCGCGCCCTAGCCCCTAGACCCTAGCCCCTAGTCCCTATCTTTTCAGGCCCACGATCAGCGGATCGTGGTCGGACGAGCGGAACGGGCCAGCCTGATACCAGCGTGCACGCTCCGCCGTGCCCTTGTGCTCGACGTTGTAGTCGAACGCGTCGGACTCGTCGGCGTTCACGTGCCACTCCCCGGCGTCGACGATGCGCGCGGCGAGCGCGGGCGTGGCGAGCGCATGGTCGAGGCGGCCGCTCTCGCCGTCGAAGACGAAGCTGTAGGCCTTGTCGCCGAGCGCGCGCGCGATCACGTCGACGTAGCCGGCGTCGCGCAGCACGCGCAGCGGGTCTTCCTCGCCGTGCGAGTTGAGGTCGCCGACGACGAGCGTCTGCGCGGCGGCGCCCTGCGCCGTCGGATCGGTCGCGAGCCAGTCGGCGAGCTCGCGCGCGGCCTGTGCGCGCAGCGCGTTCCAGCAGCCCTGGCCGTCGTGGTGGTCGCCGTTCGCGGCGTCGGATTCGCCGCAGCGCTTGGACTTGAGGTGGTTCGCGACGAGCACGAACGGATCGCCGCCCGCGACCGGCGCGAAGGCCTGCACGAGCGGAACGCGGTTGCCGCTCGCGAACGCGCCGGTTTCGAGCACGGCCGGTGCGCCGAGCGGCTTCAGCGTCGACGTGCGATAGATCATCGCGACGCCGATCTGGTCGCTGCCGACACCCGCGGCGTCGCGCGCGACGAATGCGTAGTCGCCGCGCTCCTCGCCGAGCCGCGCGTTGAGCGCGCGCACGAAGCCGGCGATCGTGGATTCCTCGCCATAGCCGTCGTTCTCGACTTCCATCAGCGCCGCCGCGTCCGGCGCGATGGCCGCGACCGCGCCGACCAGCTTGTCGGTCTGGCGTGCGAGCTCGGCCGGCTCGTTCGCGCCGCGCGGCGTCGGGAAGCCGCCGCCGGCGCCGTCGCCGTTGAACAGGTTCAGCAGATTGAAGCCCGCGATGCGGATCTCGCCGCGCACTTTCGGCGGCTTCTTCTCGCGCGGCGCCTGCTCGACGGCACCGATCGGCGCGCTGAGCTGCAGCCGGCGCATGCCGGCGCGGAGGTCGAGCACGCCGGTGACGTCCCGGACCACGCTGCCCGTGCGCCAGGTGGCGCGCGTGGAGAGCGGCGACTTGCCGAGGATCCAGAGCTTGTCGGGGAATTCCGTGTCGCGTCCGTCGTCGAGCCGCACGCGCGCGGCGGCGTTCGCCGCCGCCATCGCTTCCGCCTCGACACCGGGGGCATGGCGCTCGGTCGCGTGCACGAGGCGACCGGCGAACGAGACGTCGAGCGCACCCTGGCGCAGCAGGTCGTCGTTGCCGGTGACCGTGAGCGGACCGGGCAGCGTGAGGCGCATGCCTTCGTAGCGCGACCAGTCGGCCGGTGCCTGCGCGAGCGCGATGGGCGCCGGCAGCGGCCCTTCGCCGCAACGCGCGGCGGAGCCGCCGGTGATCGCGACGATTGCGGCGTTCGGCTCGCCGATCGCACGCAGCGTGCCGCGTACGCGCAGGTTGGTGCCCACGGTCGGCAGCGCGGCGTCCTGCGCGACGAACACGGCGCGCGCGGCGTCGGCCGCCGTCGCCGCAGGCGACTGCAGGTAGTAACCGCGCGGGCCTTCCGGCCAGCTCGCGACGACCACGCCCTGCACCTCGACGACTTCGCCGAGCTTCGCGCTGCGGCCCGCTCCGCCCTGCACGTCGGCGAGCGCGGACACGGGCGCGTCGCAGCGCAGGGCGCCGCGCGTGGGCGGCTGCGTCGACGGACCGCAGGCGGCGAGAGGCAGCAGCAGGAGCGCGGAAGTCGCGCGGCGGATGGTCATTTCAGGCTCCGGAAACGACAGCGCCGCCCGCAGGCGGCGCGATGATCGCCCACAGGGTGGGCTCCTACTGGACGTTGTCGACCATCCACTTGACGGTCGCGGCCACCTGCTCGTCGGTGAGCGACGGGTTGCCGCCCTTCGCCGGCATGATGCCCGCCTTGCCCTGGAAGCCCTGCGTCGCGTGCTGCACGAGCACGTCGGCGCCCTGTGCGATGCGCGCGTCCCAGGCCGCGTGCTCGAGCTTCGGCGCGCCGCCGGCGCCGGAGGCGTGGCAGGCCGAGCAGAGCTTGCCGTAGATCACCGAGCCGTCCAGCGTGCCTTCGTACGCGACCTGGCTCGCGGCAGCGGCCTTCGCCGCAGCCTGCGCCGCGGCGAGCGCGGCCCGGCCGGTGTCGCCGGCGTAGGAGTCGGACACCGGCAGCAGGCGCGCGTCGACCTGCGCGGCCTTCGCCGGGTTCTCTTCGCTCGGCAGCGTCGCGTAGACCCACCACGCGCCGATGATGAGCAGCACCATCACGGCGAACAGGCCGGCGATGACCTGCGCGAAATGCTTGAGGAACACCAGATCGTGCTTGTTCACTGGACCAAGTCCCGGCGGATGGCGCGCCGGGGTAAACCCGGCGGCCGAAAAAGGCGGCGAAGTATAGCCGCGCGGCTGCCCGCGAGGCTACGAGGCGCGAGCGCCGCTCCCCGCCCGCCCTGCCTTCGTCTACTGTCGGCGCGATGACCCGCCTCGCCAAGCCGCGCTACCAGCAGATCGCCGACGAGCTCGTGGCGCAGATCGCGCTCGGCCGCTACGCCGTGGGCGAGGCGCTGCCCACCGAGAGCGCGCTCTGCACGCGCTTCCGCGTCAGCCGCCACACCGCGCGCGAAGCGTTGCGCCGGCTCGGCCAGCTCGGCCTGGTCGAGCGGCGCCAGGGCTCGGGCACGCGCGTGAAGGCGCAGCAGAGCCCCGTGCAGTACCAGCAGTTCGTGCAGTCGCTGGAGGAATTGCTGCAGTACGGCCCGACCACGCGCCTGACCGTGCAGCGCGCGCGGCGCGAGCGCGCCGGCCGCGCGCTCGCGCGGGCGATGGACGTCGCAACCGGCAGCGAGATCGTCCACGTCTCGGGGCTGCGTTTCGAGCGTGGCCATGCGCTGCCGTTCGCCACCACCGAGATCCACGTCGTGCCGCGGCGCTCGACCGACGTGCGCGCGCTGCTCGACCGCCACGAGTCGGTCTATGCGTTGATCGAGCTGTTCAACGTGCGGCGGCTCACGCGCGTGGAGCAGACGCTGTCGGCCGCGAACCTCGCGGCGGTGGCGGCGCGCAAGCTCGGCCAGCCGGGCGGCAGCGCGGCGCTCGTCGCGACGCGCCGCTATTTCGGCTCCGACGGCCGCGTGTTCGCGCTGGCCGTCACCATCCACGCCGGCAGCCGATTCGGCTACTCCAGCGTGCTCAGCCGCGAGCGGATCGGCGACTGAGCCCGGAATCCTGCAGCTTGCACGGTGATTTGCCGTGCAGACTGCACGCTTCTTGCTGCAATGCGGCATCCTGCAAGCCATTGATCCTGCTTCGATTCGCGTCAGACGACCCGGGAACAGGCCATGGCACGCGCGTTGCTCAGAGGGCTCCATCGGGGCAATCACGCCCCGCGGGAGAAACCGCCATGACGCTGCTGGACGACCGACTGATCAGCCCGAACGGCCTGGAAATCGCCCGCTTCTTCGACACCACGCCCGGCACGAGCATCGCGGACGTGGACGCCGACGAAGCCGCCGCCTACGAGGACGAAGACCTCGACATGGCCTACACGGTCTGGAACTGACGGACCGACTGCCGTGCTGAAGCTCGCCCTGCTGTTCTTCGTGATCTCGCTGATCGCGGCCGTCTTCGGCTTTACCGGGATCGCCGGCGCCGCGGCCGGCCTCGCGAAGATCGTGTTCATGGTCGCCGTGGGCGTGTTCCTGATCTTCCTCGTGCTCGCGCTGCTCGGGATCAAGGCACTCGCCTGAGCGCCGGCCGGCACCCTCGCCGGCCGGCGTCGCCGTCAAACGTGGTGACGCCGGGCATTCCGCCCGGCTGCGTCGGCCATCATTCGGGGGAAGGCAAATCGCAGGCTCGCGCCCGCGTTGTCGGCCTCATCGAACCGCCGCCCGGCACGACGCCGGGCCCGTTACAGCACCTGGAGAGCTCCTGATGGCTGCCCCGCAACGCGTCGCCGGTCGCGTGCTGATCATCGACGACGAAGAACCCATCCTCGCCACGTTCCGCCTCTGCCTCGAGGACGCGGGCTATTCCGTCGACACGGCGAATACCGCCGCCGAAGGCCTGCGCCTCGCCGCGCGGCAACCGTTCGACGTCTGCCTGCTCGATCTCTCGATCGGGGACGAGTCCGGGCTCGAAGTGATGCCGCGCCTGAAGCAGCTCGCGCCGTGGCTGCGCGTCGTGATCGTTTCCGCGCACTCCGCGGTCGACGCCGCGATGGACGCACTGCGCGCCGGCGCCGAGGATTACCTCGTCAAGCCGTGCCTGCCCGAGCAGCTGCGCATCGCCGTGCTGCGCCAGGTGGAGGCGCGCAAGCTCACTGCGCGCGTCGAGCAACTGGAGCGCGAAGCGCCGAAGAACAAGCCCGACCTCGAGTCGCAAAGCCCGTTGATGGCGCACGTGATCGAGACCGCGCGCCACGTCGCGGCGACCGACGCGAACATCCTGCTGCTCGGCGAATCCGGCACCGGCAAGGGCGAGCTCGCCAAGGCGATCCACCGCTGGAGCAACCGCAGCGAAGGCGAGTTCGTGACGATCAACTGCCCGTCGCTCTCGGCGGAGCTGCTCGAGAGCGAGCTGTTCGGCCACAACAAGGGCTCGTTCACGGGCGCGACGCAGAGCACGGTCGGCCGCGTCACGCAGGCGGACGGCGGCACGCTGTTCCTGGACGAGATCGGCGACTTCCCGCTCGTCCTGCAGCCGAAGCTGCTGCGCTTCATCCAGGACAAGGAGTACGAGCGCATCGGCGATCCGGTGACGCGGCGCGCCGACGTGCGCATCGTGGCCGCGACCAACCGCGACCTCGAGGCGATGGTGAAGGCGGGCCTGTTCCGCCAGGACCTGCTGTACCGGTTGAACGTGATCACGATCGAGCTGCCGCCGCTGCGCGAGCGACCGGAGGACGTGCCGCACCTCGCGGCGCATTTCCTCGCGCGCTTCGCCGCGAACTACAACCGGCCCGCGCGCGGCTTCGCGCCCGACGCGCTGGCGCTGATCGGCAACTACGCGTGGCCCGGCAACGTGCGCGAGCTGCAGAACGTGATCGAGCGCGCGACGATCCTCTCGCCGGGCGACCAGATCGAGCCGAAGCACCTCGCGATCGGCGGCGGCGCGAACGTCGAGGCGCGTGCGCGCGTCGGCACCCCGATCAGCCTCGAGGACCTCGAGAAGATGCACATCCAGCAGGTGCTCTCGATCAGCGAGACGCTCGACCAGGCGGCGAAGACGCTCGGCATCGACGCCTCGACGCTGTATCGCAAGCGCAAGACCTACTCCATCGGCTGACCGGTCGGGCAACTCGCGGGACGGCCGCGCCCGCTTCCTGCAGCTTGCTCGACACGATCGGGCAGCGCGCAGGGAAATCCCGGCTCCGGGCGCTGGCACGCAGCTTGCTGCACGAACGGCGCGTTGCCCCGGGCCACGCGGAGAACGACATGCTGCATTACGCAATCGTGTTCCTCGTCATCGCGCTGGTCGCCGCTGCACTCGGCTTCGGCGCGCTGGCGGGCGTCGCCGCGTTCCTGGCCAAGGTGCTGTTCTTCGTGTTCCTCGTGCTGTTCATGGCGTCGCTGCTCTACACCGGGCTGCGCCGCGTCTGACCCCCAACTTTCAGGAGCTCACCGACATGAATTCCACCCTCCGCAAACTCGGCTTCCTCGCGATCCTCGGCTGGACCGTCGGCGGTCTCGCCGCTTGCAACACGGTCGAAGGCGCCGGCAAGGACGTCGAAGCCGCCGGCGAGGAAATCCAGGAAGCGGCCGACGACGCGAAGAACTGATCGACGCGTTGCACCGGGCGGCGCGCCGCGCGCGCGCCGCCCGCGCATTCCCTGCAATTTCGGCAGGAAATCGCTTCCAGGCGGCATGCGCGCGCCGCAGGTTTGCCGCTAGTCTTCTTCCACGCGGCGCACGGCGCCCGCGACGATCGGCGGCAGGAGTCCTGCGCGAATGAGTGGCCGCATCCGGCAACTGGCCGCACGCGACCCCGTGGTGCTCGTGGTCGACGACCAGCGCAGCAATCTCGACCTGGTTGCTGCCGTGCTGCGCAACAACGGCTATGCGGTGGACGAGGCGCTCGGCGGTGACGCGGCGCTGGCGGCCGTCGCCACGCGCGTGCCCGACCTCGTGCTGCTCGACATGCTGATGCCGGGCGTCGACGGCTTCGCGGTCGCGTGCGCGCTGCGCGATTCGCCGCCGACGGCGGACGTGCCCGTCATCTTCGTCACGGCCGCGGCCGAGCGCCAGCACCTGGTGCGCGCGTTCGAGTGCGGCGCCGTCGACTTCGTGGCCAAGCCGTTCGTCGTGGAGGAGCTGCTCGCGCGCGTGCGCACGCACCTCGAGCTCAAGTTCGCGCGCGACCACCTCAAGCGCGTCGCGCGCGAGCGCGAGGACCTTGCATCGCTCGTCGCGCACGACCTCAAGAACCCGCTGTCGACGATCCGCTTCTCGGCGCAGCTGCTGCGCCGCCAGACGGGCGACCCGGAGCGCGCGACGCGGCTGGCCGAGATGATCCAGTCGTCGGTCGACAACGCGCTCGCGTTCATCCAGGACTACCTCGAGCGGCGCGCCGAGGACGAACTGCCGCGCGAGCTCGGCAACGAGCCCGTCGCGCTCGACGATGCGGCGCGCGAGGCACTCGACCGCTTCCGCCTGCAGGCGGAGGCGAAGGAGATCACGATCGGCGCTGCGGCGCTCGAGCCCGTCGTCGTCCGCGGCGACCCCGGCGCGATCGCGCACGTGATCGACAGCCTGCTCTCGAACGCGATCAAGTTCTCGGCCGCCGGGAGCTCGATCGAGATCGCGAGCGGGCCGGGCACGCCGGGTTGCGGCCGCTGCCTGGTGCTCGATCGCGGCGAAGGCATCAGCGCCGAGGACCAGCGCAAGCTGTTCCGCCGCTTCGTGCGGTTGAAGGCGCAACCGACCGCGGGCGAGGCGGGCAACGGCCTGGGCCTGGCGTTCGCCAAGCGCGACATCGCGCGCATGGGCGGCGAGCTCTGGTACGAGGATCGCGACGGCGGCGGTGCCGTGTTCGCGTTCGAGCTCCCGCTCGCGCCGCTCTACGTCGAATAGCCTGCGCGCCGTTCCTTGCATGCCGCAATGCGCGGCAGGCTCGGCCGTGCGCGTTGCGGCGCATTCGGCACGATGGCGCGTCCATTGCCCCCGATTGCGCATGGCACGCGGCTTGTAATGGCCTTCCCGCGAAATCACACACCGGCGGAAGACCGACATGTCGTTCGAGGAGCAGAGCAAGGGTTCGTGCATTCGTGGCGTGGTGCGCCCCGTGCGCGAGCGCGATGCGCCGCTTCGAACCATCACTCGCGTCTCCCGCCCGTAGTCCCACGCAGGCTCGCGCGGTTCCCCCCGCCCCCAAGCCCCGCCGCGCGAGCCTGCCTTTCTCCTTTCCCGAGGAACCCGCCATGACCGACAACGCGCAGCTGCTCAAGGACATCGTGCAGGCCGCGCGCGACGGTGCGGAGTTCTACGCAGCCGCCGCGCGCGACGTCTCCGACCCGGAGCTCGCGCCGGTGTTCGCGCGGATGCTGGAGTCGCGCCAGGTGCTGATCGCCGCGCTCGCGGGCCGCCTCGAGATGATGGGCACGGAAGCGCCGGCCAGCGGCACGGTGCGGGGTGCGCTGCGGAAGGCGTACGCGGACGTGCTCGCCGCGCTGACGCGCCGCGATGCGCGCGCGTACATCGCGCAGCTCGAAGCTGCCGAAGACCGCCTGCTCGCGCAGGTCGAGCAGGCCATCGAGCGCACCGATGTGCCGGAGATCCGCAGCCAGTTGCAGGCGCACCTGCCGAGCGTGCGTGCCTGCCACGACGAGATGCGCCGCCTCAAGCAGCGGCCCGCCGCGTAGGCGCGGCGGACGGCGGGGCGGAGGAAACCATGGAGCGCACGGCACCCGATGCCGCGACGGCGCAGCAGCCCGGCGAGGAAGCGCTCGTCGCGGCGCTCGCCGCGAAGCTCGCTGCGCGGGCGCGCGTCGCGGGCGAAGTAGCCGAACTTGCGACGTCGCTCGCGCGCCTCGCCACGAGCGAGGCGCGCCTCAGCGCGTCGTCCCTGCTCGGCGCGTTCGGCTGGCGTGCCGTCGCGGTGCTCGCTGCCGTTCCCGCATGGGTGCTGCTGGTCGTTGCCGCGGTCGTCGCGCTCGCCGACGCGTTCGGCTCCCTCGCCGTGGCTTGCATGGTCGTCGCGGCCGTGCACGCGGCGATCGCCGCGCTCGCGCTGTGGCGCGCGCAGCGGCTCGCGGCACGCGCCGGTTTCGCGCGCACGCGCACCGCGCTCGCCGAGCTCGCGGCCGCGGAGCCGCAGCCGTGAACGCCGTGCAG
>CALKUS010000004.1 GCA_937996755.1 uncultured Pseudomonadota bacterium
CCTCGAGGATGCGTGTCAGCGTGCCGCGCGCGTCCCACGGGCTCTCGCCGTCGATCGCATAGTCAATGCCACTGAACAGGTGTTCGAGTCGCAAGCAGTTGCGAATGCGTTCGTTGAGCGGCTGTTCGTAGACGACTGGTTCGTCGGCGTCCGGAAACAGGCTGGCCTGACGGGACTCGCGTGACCCGCTGCTCACGGAACTGCCTTCATCGCGGGTGGGCCGCCGCCAGGGAAACATACATTGCGTGCAGGTCGTCCACGCGGCCGGCGAGAGCGGCCGGATCGCCATCGTTCAGGATCACATCGTCGGCGATGCGCAGGCGGGCTTCGCGCGACGCCTGGGTGGCCATGATTGCGGCCACTTCCGCGTCTGTCAAATTGTCGCGCGCCTTGACCCGCGCGAGCTGCAGAGCCTCGGGACAGTCGACCACCAGCACGCGATCGATGAGCGGATTCTTGCCGCCCTCTGCAAGCAGCGGAATGCCCAGCAGGCAGTAGCGCGACGTCACCGCGTCCACATGTTCGCGCATGCGCTGGCGGATGGCCGGATGGGTGATGCCTTCGAGCGCGGCACGCTTCGACGGATCGGCGAACACGATGGCGCGCAGTCGCGCGCGATCGAGTCGGCCCTCGACGTCCAGCACCTCGGTACCGAAGGTCCGCACGATGGCGGCAAGTCCGTCGGTGCCGGGCAGCACCACTTCGCGCGCCACCTGGTCAGCGTCGATCACGGCGATGCCATGACGCCGGGCGAACACTTCGCACACCGTCGACTTGCCGGAGCCGATGCCGCCGGTCACGACGGGGACCAGCGCGAGGTCTCCGGGCGGGTCTGCTTGCGCGGAGGCGGCGAGGGCACACAGGCCGATGAAAACGAGCATCTGGCGCATGGCAATCCCTGTCAGGCGGCCTGCTTCTTCAAGCAGATGCGCACCTTAGCGCCGTCGCCGCCCGCAGTCACGGGCGCGCGGACGATGGACAGCGGGCTGGGGCGCATGCATGCTTCCCGCGGCCGATGCGCGCCCGCGGGGGGTGGCGCGCCGCGTCCGCCCGGGCGCGCCCTCGACCGGTCAATGTCCGCCGCATGTCCAGCCCACATCCAGACGGCGCCGCAGCGCTGCCCGAGACCCGGCGGCAGCGGCTGGCGAGATTGGTGCAGGCCGCGCGCCTCCTGCCGGTGCTCGGCGGCGTGCGTTCGATGCTCCGTCGCGACCTGCGCGTGCTCGCCTACCACCGCGTGCGCGCGTCGCAGCCGGACGACCGCTTCGCGTTCGACGTGGAGCTGGTCAGCGCCTCGGCCGCGCAGTTCCGCGCGCAGATGCAGTGGATCGCGACGCGCATGCACCCGGTGTCGATGCGTGAGGTGCTCGATGCGCTGGACGGCGGCGCGGCGTTGCCGCGCGACGCGGTGGTCGTGACGTTCGACGACGGCTACGACGACAACCATTCCGTCGCGTTTCCCATCCTCCGCGAGCTCGGCGTTCCCGCGACGTTCTTCGTTTCGACGGGCCACATCGAGAGCGGCGCGCCGTATCGCTACGACTGGCTCGTGCACATGATCTGCCGCACCGACGCGACGCGATTGGTCGCGCCGGAAATCGGCGTCGACGCCGCGATCCCGCCCGCTCTCGCCGGCCGCCGCAAGCTCGCCGAGCACGTGCTCGATCGCATCAAGGTGCTGGACAACGCGGGGCAGGTCGCGTTGATGGATCGCCTGGAGCGCGAATGGTCGCTGCCGCGCGGCGCCTCGCCCGACGATTGCCGTCCGATGCGCTGGGAACACCTGCGCGAGATGCAGGAAGCCGGCATGGAGATCGGCGGCCACGGCGTACACCACCGGATGCTCGCGAAGCTGTCGCGTGCCGACATGGTCGCGGAGCTCCGCGAGTGCAAGCGCGCGCTCGACGCCGAGCTGCCGCGGCCCGCGTTCGCGCTCTCGTATCCGGTCGGCGGGATGGACGCCGTCGACGCCGAAGTGGTCGCGGCATCGCGCGACGCCGGCTTCCGGCTGGCATGCACGTACGTCTCGGGCACCTGGCGCGTGAGCGACGCCGAACGCTTCCTGATCCCGCGGCTGCCGGTCGAGCGCATCATGGGCGACGCATTCTTCGCCGCGATGGTCGCGCTGCCCGAAGTGTTCCGCTATCCCTCGCGCGTGCGCGTGGCCTGACGCCCGGGGTCCGCGCATGTTCGTCATGATGCTGGTGTACGTGATGCTGGTCGTCGTGCGCCCGCAGGACTACCCGCAGCTCGTCGACTCCGGCGTGCCCATGCTGCAGATCGCGCTGGCGCTTGCGCTCGCGATGTGGCTCGGCGGCCGCCGCCGGCCGTTCGACGCGCCGCAGTACGCGCTCGTCCCCGCGCTGCTGCTGGCGATGATGTTCTCCGAGGCCGCGAACGGCTGGTGGGGCGGCGTACTGCTGCAACTGCAGCAGTTCGGCCCCGTGGTCGTGGCGTTCGTGTTGCTCGCGCAGGCCATCGACTCGCAGCGGCGCGTGAAGATCGTGATGGTCGTGCTCGGCCTGTGCACCGCGGTGCTCGCCGTCCACGGCATCGAGCAGAAGCAGCTCGGCATCGGCTGGACCGGCGTGGGGCTGATCCAGGAGGACGGTCGCATCCAGTACCTCGGCATCTTCAACGACCCGAACGACCTCGGCATGCTGTTCGTCGCCGTGCTGCCGATGACGCTTTACCTGAGCCTGGGCGGCGGCTGGTTCCGGCTGCGCCGGCTGTTCTGGCTGGCGATTTCGGGCGCGATCCTGTGGGCGATCGTGCTCACCGATTCGCGCGGCACGCTGCTGGCCGTGATCGCGATCTTCGGCGTCTACCTGTGGCGTCGGAAAGGCATGTTCACCGCGGGCGCCGCTGCGGCCGGTTGCCTCGGCGTGCTCATGATGCTGCCTTCGCGCATGCAGGAGCTGGACGTCTCGGAGGAGTCCGCGCTCGGGCGCGTGGAGGCGTGGTACCAGGGCCTGCAGATGTTCATGTCGCACCCGGTGGCCGGCGTCGGCGCGGGGTTGTTCGCCGACAACAACGGGAACCTGACCGCGCACAACTCGTTCGTGCTCGTGCTCGGCGAAACCGGCTTCCTCGGCTTCACCATCTTCCTGGCGTTCACCTGCTACTGCTTCTTCATGCCGATCGAGATCCTGCGCCACGAGCCCGAGCTCGCCGACGAGGAAGCCGAGGAGGCATGGACCGAGACGCGGCAGCTGGCGACTGTCATGCTGCTCTCCCTGACCGGCATGTACATGGCCGCGTTCTTCCTGAGCCGCAGCTACGTGATCCTCCTGTACATCGTGACCGCGCTCGTCGTGGCGCAGTACCTCGCGGCGCGCGAGGCGTTTCCGTCGTTGCAGTCGTTCCCGTTGGGTCGCGATCTCGGTGCGTGGCCGGTACGATCCGCGTTCGCCATCGCCGGCCTGTTCGTCGTCGTGAAGGTTCTCCTGGTCTCGGTATGAATGCCCGTTCGCAGACGCTGCGCAACACGCTCTTCTCGACGGTCGGGATCTATACCGAGTTCTTCCTCGGCATGCTCACGTCGATCCTCATCGCGCGCCACCTCGGCCCGCACGAGTTCGGCACGTACTCGCTCGTCATCTGGTTCGTCGCGATCGGCGTTGCCGTGACGAACTCCGGCACCGCCGGCGCCGCGATCCGCTTCATCGCCGAGCTGCGCGGCGGCGGCAACGACCATCTGATCAGGCCACTGCTGGAATATCTCCGCAGGGCGCAGCGCCTGTTCCTGCTGGTCGTCGTGCTCGCGATGGCGGCCGTCGTCGTGTTCGGCGGTGAGCGCCTCACGCCGGCCCTGGATCCGCGCCTGCTCGTCGGGCTGCTCGCCGTCTCGATCGCGTTGCGCGCCACCTACATGTTCACGATCGGCGTCGCGAAGGGCTTCGAGAATTTCCGCACGACGGCGGCGGTCGCGCTCGTGGCGACGCCGCTGAACCTCGCGATGGTCGCCGTCGCGTGGTGGGCCGATGCGCCGATGGAGGCCTTCCTCGCGATCTTCCTCGTGTCGGGCGTGGTGTTCTACTGGGCTTCGACGCGCCGCGTCGAGAAGCTGCTGCCGCCGACGACGCCGGACGCGGTGCTGCCGGAAGAACTGCTCGCGCGCGTCCGCCGGCACATGTTCATCTCCGCGTTCATGGTCACGGTGACGTTCGTGACCGCGAGCGACGTCGAGGTGCTGTTCCTCAACATGCTCGACACGGCGCGCTCGGCCGGCCACTTCAAGGTCGCGCACCAGCTGGCGAGCGGCGCGTCGATCCTGGTGCCGGGTGTGTTCAGCGCGCTGCTGCTGCCGATGATGGCCGGCGCGCTCGCCAAGGGACAGGAAGTCGCCGGGCGACGTTTCGTGGCGTCCACCAACTACCTCGCGCTGCTCGCCGCGCCCGTGATCGCGTTCGGCGTCGTGTTCGCCGGCCCCGTGATCATCACGTTGTACGGCGTGAAGTACTCGGAGTCCGCGACCGCGTTCGCGGCGTTGCTGACTGCCTACGCGTTCACGGCGATCTCCTCGGCGGGGTCGAGCCTGCTGATCAGCGCCGATCGCCAGCACACGGTACTGAAGCTGGTCGCGGCGGCCGGCGCGCTGAAGGTGCTGCTCGACGTGGTGCTGATCCACCGCTTCGGGTTCATCGGCGCCGTCATCGCCTCCAGCACGGCGCTCGTCGTGAATTCCACGCTGATGATGGTGCTCGCGATGCGCGCGATCCACACGAGCCTGGACTGGTTGCGACTGCTGCGAATCGCGTTCGCAGCGCTGCTGACGGCGGCGATCGCCATGCCGGCGCACCTCACGCTGCCGCCCGTGCAGGCGCTGCTGGTGGGTGCGCTCGTCACGAGCGTCGCGTACCCGTTGCTCACGCTGGTGCTGCGTTGCTGGTCGCGCGAGGACATCGCCCACGTGCAGGCGATGCACGCACGCGCGCGGTCGCGCCCGCGCGCACTCGCCACGCTGCTGCGCTGGGCCCATGCGCGCGCGCCGGGGGAGCCGGCGTGAGCGGGCTCTACGAGTCGCTGTTCCGGAACGTCCTGTTCCCGCTCTACGAGAGCGGGTTGCGGCGGCGCAAGACGCTCGCGTACCTCGCGGAATACGAGCGCAGCCAGCACCTGTCGCGCGAGCAGCTCGACGCGCTGCAGTGGCGCAAGCTGGAACGCCTGCTCGCGCACTGCTGGGCGGAGGTGCCGTACTACGCGCGCCGCTGGCGCGAAGCCGGCGCGGAGCCCGGCGACATCCGTACGCCCGCCGATTTCGCGCGCCTGCCGCGGCTCACGAAGCAGGACATGCGCGAGAACTTCGAGGACCTGCACGCGCGCTCGTACCGCGCGGGCCTGATCTACAAGAAGACCGGCGGCTCGACCGGCGAGCCGATGAAGTTCGGCTACACGCGCGAAAGCTACGAGCGGCGCATCGCCGCGATGTGGCGCGGCTACGGCTGGGCCGGCGCGCAGATGGGCCGCCGGACGCTGTACGTGTGGGGCGCGCCGGTCATCGATTCGACCGTCGGCACGCTGAAGACGAAGGACCGGCTGTACCACGCCGCGTTCAACCGCCGCGTCATGAATTCCTTCCTCATGCGCGACGAGAACCTGCCGGAATTCGCGCAGGCGTTCGACGATTTCAGGCCCGAGGTCGTGGTGGGCTACGTCGGCCCGCTGATGCGCATCGCGGAGTGGCTGAACGCGCGCAAGCGCTCCGTGCACCGCCCGCAGGCCATCCTGAGCGCGGCCGAAGCGCTGCATCAGCGCCAGCGCGAAGTGCTCGAAGCGACGTTCGGCGCGCCCGTCTACAACACGTACGGCTGCCGCGAGTTCATGCTGATCGCGAGCGAATGCGGCGAGCGCAAGGGCCTGCACGCCACGGCCGACCACCTGGTCGTCGAGGTGGACGCCCCGTTGCGCGGCGTCGATGGCGAGCCGGTCGGCGAGATCCTCGTGACCGACCTGCACAACTACGGCATGCCGTTCGTGCGCTACGCGAACGGCGACCTCGCCGTTCCGTCGTCGCGCACCTGCGCGTGCGGTCGCGGCCTGCCGTTGCTCGAACGCATCGAGGGCCGCCGCCTGGACTGCGTGCGCACGCCGGCCGGCGGCCTCGTGCCGGGCGAGTTCTTCATCAACGCGTTCTTCGGCGTGGACGGCATCAAGCGCTACCAGGTCGTGCAGCGCGAGCTCGGCGCGCTCGACATCATGCTGGTGCGTGGCCCCGATTTCAGCGAGCGCTCGGTCGAGCAGGTGCGCGCCGAGGTGCGCAAGGCGGTCGACGAATCGGTCGAGCTGCGCCTGCACTTCGTCGACGACATCCCGATGAGCCGCAGCGGCAAGTTCCGCGTGTCCATCTCGGAGCTGCCGTGAGCGCCCCCGTGGCCGTCACCCACCTGGTCGAGAACCTCGAGCGCGGCGGCCTGGAGCGCGTCGTGATCGACCTCGTCGGCGCGCAGCTGGAGCTCGGCTACCGCTGCCAGGTGGTCTGCCTGTTCGAGCAGGGCGCGCTCGCGCAGGAGCTGGTCTCGCGCGGCGTGCCGGTCGAAGCCTGCGGCAAGCGGACCGGCGCGGATCCCCGCGCCGTGCTGCGCGCGCGCGGCCACCTGCGCCGCCATCGCAGCAGCGTCCTGCACACGCACAACATGGCCGCGCACTACCACGGCATCGCCGCTGCCATCGGGCTCGGCGTGCGCCGACGCATCAACACGCGCCACGGCATGGGCTCGATCGGCGCGCCCGGCCGGCGCGACTGGCTGTTCGCGCGCACGATGCGCGTCACCGACGCGGTCGTCACGGTCTGCGAAGCCGCGCGGCGCGACCTGCTGGCGCGTGGCATCGCGCCCGGGAAGCTGGTGGTGGTGCCGAACGGGATCCGCGTCGAAGCATTCACGCCGGCCTCCGACGACGCACGCGCGCGGCTGGCCGCCCGGCTCGGACTGCGCGCGGATTCGCGCCTCGTCGGGTTCGTCGGCCGGCTCAACCCCGCGAAGGATCCCGCCACGCTGATCCGCGCGTTCGCGCGCGCGGCGGGCGATCGCCCGGAAGCAGCGCTCGTGCTCACGGGCGACGGCCCGCTGCGCGGCGCGCTCGAGGAAGTGGCGCGCGCGACCGGGCTCGCCAACCGCATCGTGTTCCTGGGCGACCGCGGCGACGTCCGCGAGCTGCTGCCGGCGTTCGAGCTGTTCGCGCTGTCGTCGCTGACCGAGGGGTACTCGATCGCTCTGCTCGAAGCGTGCGCGAGCGCGCTACCGATCGTTGCGACCGCCGTCGGCGGCAACGCGGAAATCGTCCGCGAGGGCGTCAACGGCATGCTGGTGCCGGCCGGGGACGAAGGGCGCTTCGCGGAAGCGCTCGGCACGCTGCTCGCGGATCCCGCGCGCAGCCGCCGGATGGGCGCGGCGGGGCGCGAGTGGGTGCTCGAGCACGGTTCGCTGCGGCGGATGGCGGCCGATTACGCGAGGCTGTACGAGCCGTGAGGACCACGCCGATGCTTAACGCGAACCCCGCGCTCGCTTATCCTCGGCCCGTGCGCGGTCGCAATGGGGGGCGAGCGTGAACCCGAGGCCTCGCAGGCTCAAGTTGCTTCGCTGGCTGCCGCGCAGCCTGCTGATCACGCACGGCCCCGCCGCGGACGGGAGCGTATACCTGACGTTCGACGACGGCCCGCACCCGGAATTCACCGGGCCGCTGCTCGACCTGCTGGCGGCGCACGACGCGAAGGCCACGTTCTTCCTCGTGGGCGACCAGATCGAGCGCAGCAGGGCGCTCGTCGAGCGCATGGTCGCGGAAGGCCACCAGATCGGGAACCACTCGTTCAGCCATCCGCGCTTCGGCCGCCTCACGATGGCCGAGCGCATGGCGGAGATCGACCGCGTCGAGCGGTTGCTTACCGGGTTCGACGGACGGGAGACGCACCTGTTCCGGCCGCCGCGCGGCGAGCTCCAGCTGATGTCGCTGCTGCACTTCCTGCGCCACGGCCGCAAGGTCGCCATCTGGTCGTACGACAGCCTCGACTACCTGCAGCCCTCGCCGGAAGAGCTCGTGCGGTTGATGCGCGACGACTCGCCGCGCGCGGGCGACATCGTGCTGATGCACGACGACAGCGGGCTGCCGTCGGAGGTGCTGCGGCAGCTGCTGCCGGAGTGGCGCGCGGCGGGCCTGAATTTCCCCGCGCTGCCGTCGGGCACGCCCGTTCGGAAACGCTGACCATGGCCGCGTTTCTCGCGCTGTTCCTCGTTGCCGCGCTGGCGGCGGCCCTGGGTGCGTGGCTCGTGCTGAAGTCGCGCAACATGCACATCTGGATCGGTTCCTGGCTGCGCCGGCGCCCGCGCCCGGCCGTGCCGGGGCCGGTGCATGTGATGTTCTGCTTCGTCGACCACTTCGAGCCCATGTGGGGCAAGGCCGACCGGCCGACGCAGGACGCGCGCGTCGAACGCTGGTGCCGCGACTATCGCGCGCTCGCCGGGCGCCATCGCGATGCGGACGGGCGCCCGCCGCAGCACACGTTCTTCTACCCCGAAGAGGAATACGTCCCGGAGCACCTCGACCGCATCGCGGCGCTGTGCGCGGACGGTTACGGCGAGATCGAGGTGCACCTGCACCACGACAACGACACCGAGGCGAATTTCCGGGAGTCCATCACGCGTTTTGCGCGCGTGCTGCACGAGCGCCACGGCGCGTTGCCGCGCGACGCCGCGAGCGGGCAGCTGCGCTTCGCATTCATCCACGGCAACTGGTGCCTGGACAACTCGCGCTCCGACGGGCGCTGGTGCGGCCTGAACAACGAGCTCGTACTGCTGCGCGAGCTGGGTTGCTACGCGGACTTCACGTTGCCGTCCGCGCCGAGCGACACGCAGACCGCGCAGATCAACTCGATCTACTACGCGGCCGACGACCCGCAACGGCCGAAGTCCCACGACCGCGGCGTACCCGTGCGCGTCGGCGGGAAACCGAGCGGCGACCTGCTGCTCATCCAGGGTCCGCTCGCGCTGAACTGGCGCGAGCGCAAGTTCGGAATCCTGCCGCGGATCGAGAACGCCGACGTGCGCCGCACATGCCCGCCATCGCCGCAGCGCGTCGACGACTGGGTGCGCACCGGCATCCATGTCGAAGGCCGTCCCGAATGGGTGTTCGTGAAAGTACATACGCACGGCACGCAGGAGCGCGACATCGACACGTTGCTCGGCGCGCCGACCGAGGCGATGCACGAGTACCTCGAGCGCGCTTACAACGACGGCCGCGACTACGTGCTGCACTACGTCACGGCGCGCGAGGCGTACAACATCGTCAAGGCCGCCGAGGCCGGGCGCGCGGGCAATCCGAACGATTACCGCGATTTCGAGCTCGCGCCGCCGCCGCATCGAGCGGGGCGTCGCAGCGCGCCGGAAGCCGCCGTCGTCCCATGAGCGCGGTCGCTCCCGCAAACGATGCGGCAGCGCCGCGTGACCACGCGCGCCTGTCCTCGCTCGACGGATTGCGCGCGATCTCGATCGCGCTGGTGATCTTCGAGCACCTGCGTCGTACGCGCGGCTACACGTTGGGCGACCTGAACGCGTACTTCGGCGACTACGGCCGCCTCGGCGTGACGGTGTTCTTCGTGATCTCGGGGTTCCTGATCACGACGCTGCTGCTGCGCGAGCGCGAGCGGCGCGGAGCGATCTCGCTGAAGGGCTTCTACCTGCGCCGTGCCGTCCGGATCTTCCCGGCGTTCCTCGCGTTCATGGCATTCATCGTCGTCGCGAACGCGATGGGCTGGATCCAGCTGAACCGGTACGACCTGGTCTCCGCGTTCACCTACACGGTGAACTACCACCCCGGCCGGTCCTGGTACATCGGGCACCTGTGGTCGCTCTCGGTCGAGGAGCAGTTCTACCTGCTGTGGCCGCTCGCGCTCGTCGTGCTGTCGCGCACCGGCGCGCTCATGGCGGCGGCCATCGTGTTCTGCGCGGCGCCATTCGTGCGCATCTGGATGGAGCGCATGTCGTCGTTGCCGGAGGCGTACCGCGACCTCGAGGTGTTCCCGGCCGTGGCCGACGCCATCGCGATCGGCTGCATCCTCGCGATGCTGCGTCCGTGGCTGCTGCGACAGCGCTGGTACCTGGCGGCGACGCGGCCACTGCCGATGCTGTTCGTCCTGCCCCTGGTCGCGCTGGTGAACCGCTTCCTCGGCTACGGCATCGTCGACCTGCTCGGCGAGCCGGTCGCGCTGATCGCGATCGGCGTCGTGGTCGAGGCGAGCACGCGCTGGACCGGTCCCGCGGCGGCGTTCCTCAATTCGCGGCCCATGGTGCTGCTCGGCACGCTGAGCTATTCGCTGTACCTGTGGCAGCAGGTATTCCTCGACCGCGACGCGGGGCATGCCTGGGTGGGGTTCCCGCTCAACGTGCTGCTGGCGATCGCCGTCGCGTGCGCGTCGTACTACATCCTCGAGCGGCCGCTGCTGGACCTGCGCCGGCGTCTCGCCGGCGCAGCGGTCGATCAGGCGCCGTAGTAGCCGCGGTACCACTCGACGAAGCGCGCGACGCCCGCCTCGATCGGCGTGGACGGCGAGTAGCCCGTGTCGTTCATGAGCTCCTCGACGTCCGCGCACGTGTCGGGTACGTCGCCGGGCTGCAGCGGCAGCAGGTTCCTGATCGCCTTGCGACCGATGCATTCCTCGATCACCTCGATGTAGCGCGAGAGCTGCACGGGCTGGTGGTTGCCGATGTTGTAGACGCGGTACGGCGCACTGGACGAGGCGGGCGAGGGCGCCGCCGGGTCGAACTTCGGGTCCGGCGCGGCGACGCGGTCCAGCGTGCGGATCACGCCTTCGACGATGTCGTCGATGTAGGTGAAATCGCGCGTGTGGTGGCCGTGGTTGAACACGTCGATCGGTTCGCCGGCCAGGATCTTGCGCGTGAACAGGAACAGCGCCATGTCCGGCCGGCCCCACGGGCCGTAGACGGTGAAGAAGCGCAGCCCCGTCGTCGGCAGGCGGAACAGGTGGCTGTAGGTGTGCGCCATCAGCTCGTTCGCCTTCTTGCTCGCGGCGTACAGGCTGAGCGGGTGGTCGACGCTGTCGCGCACCGAGAACGGCAGGCGCGTGTTGCCGCCGTAGACCGAGCTCGACGACGCGTACACCAGGTGCTCGCACGCGCCGTGCCGGCACGCCTCGAGCACGTTGATGAAGCCGACGAGGTTCGCGTCGACGTAGGCGCGAGGGTTTTCCAGCGAATAGCGCACGCCCGCCTGCGCGGCCAGGTTCACCACGCGCTGCGGGCGGAACGCATCGAAGGCGTCCTGCAGCGCGCCTGCGTCCTCGAGGCTCGCAGTGCGGTGCGTGTATCCGTCGCGCGACGTGAGCCGCGCGAGGCGCGCTTCCTTCAGGCGGACGTCGTAGTAGTCGTTGAGGTTGTCGTAACCGAACACCTCGTCGCCGCGATCGAGCAGGCGATGCGCGAGCGAGGAGCCGATGAACCCGGCAGTGCCGGTGACGAGTACTCGCATGGTCACAACCGTCCGTCGGTAGCGTCTTTCGGGAGCGCCTGCTTCACGTCGAACAACACCGCACGCGGCTTGCCGAACGCGCGGATGCCCGCGGCGCCGAGCGCGAGGAACTCGCGGTGCGACACGGCGAGGATGATCACGTCGTACGCGCCCATTTCCGGTTTCTCGACGAGGTCGAGGCCGTATTCCGCGTGGGCCTCCTCGCGGCTCACCCACGGGTCGTAGACGTCGACGCGCGCCTGGTAGCTCCGGAACTCCGCGATGACGTCGACCACGCGCGTGTTGCGCACGTCGGGGCAGTTCTCCTTGAACGCGAGCCCGAGCACGAGCACGCGTGCTTCGCCCACGAGCACGCCGCGCTGTGTCATGAGCTTGATCGCGCGCCGCGCGACGTGGCTGCCCATCTCGTCGTTGATGCGCCGCCCCGCGAGGATCATCTCGGGGTGGTGGCCCACCGACTGCGCCTTGTGCGTGAGGTAGTACGGGTCGACGCCGATGCAATGCCCGCCGACGAGGCCCGGCCGGAACGGCAGGAAGTTCCACTTCGTGCCGGCCGCCTCGAGCACTTCCTGCGTGTCGAGGCCGAGCTTGTGGAACAGGAGCGCGAGCTCGTTGATCAGCGCGATGTTCACGTCGCGCTGCGTGTTCTCGATCACCTTCGCGGCTTCGGCCACGCGGATGCTCGACGCCTTGTGCGTGCCGGCCGTGATGATGCGGCGGTAGAGCGAGTCGACGAAGTCCGCCGTGCCCGGCGTCGAGCCCGACGTCACCTTCACGATCTGCGGCAGGCGGTGCTGCTTGTCGCCCGGGTTGATGCGCTCGGGGCTGTAGCCGGCGTAGAAATCCTGGTTGAACTTCAGGCCGGATTCCCGCTCGAGGATCGGCACGCAGACCTCCTCGGTGGCGCCCGGATAGACGGTCGATTCGTACACCACCACGCTGCCCGGGCGCAGCGCCCGGCCGACGGTCCGGCTGGCGGACTCGAGGGGCCGGAAGTCGGGCCGCTTGAACTCGTCGATCGGCGTCGGGACCGTCACGATGAACACGTTCCGGTCGGCCAGCGTGGCGGCGTCCGCGCTGAACGACAGGTGCTTCGCGGCAGCGAGCTCGGCCGGCGGCACTTCCAGCGTGTGGTCGTGCCCGGCGGTCAGTTCGGCCACGCGGTGGGTATTGATGTCGAAGCCCAGCGTGTTGATCTGCCGCCCGAATTCCACCGCGAGCGGTAGCCCCACGTATCCCAGGCCGACGACGGCGAGACGCACGTCTTCGAGGGCCCGGCGCCGTTCTGCATCCATGTCGAGGGTTCCTGGGAGGGGCGCGAGAGTCTATTCGCCCGGATGCGTCGCCGGCAAAATCCCGCTTTCGCGAGGGCCGGCCCATGGCAGTGCCGCTGGACGGCAGTTCCGGACCACCTGCGCTATCACGCAAACAGGGTATTGCACAATGTAACAATGAGGGAGGATTATTCCCGCGCCCGCCAAGGCGGGTGAAACAGGGGGAATACCGTGTCCACTCCGACAACGGCCGTCGCTCCGCGACGCCGAGTGGCGTTCGCGTTGTGGAACGTCGCTTTCCGCGCCCGCCGCTGGCTGGTGCGGCATCGCGTCGCCGTCATGCTCACGCTCGACGTGGCGACGCAGATCGCAGCGTTCTACCTCGCCATCCAGCTGCGCCTGATCGGCGAGCAGGAATACCTGTTCAAGGCGTTTCCCGTGCTGCTGCCGCACGCGCTGCTGTTCGCCGGCGCCGTCGTGCTGTCGCTCGCCGCGGTGGGCCTGTACCACCCGTATTCGCGCGACAGCTGGGTCGGCCGGATCGCGCGCACGCTGATCGCGTTCGTGCTCGCGGGCGTGATCTGCGTGGTCGCGTACTACGCGTACCCGGACGCGCACGTCGGCCGCGGCATGCTCGCGCTCGCGCTCGGCTTCGGCCTCGTGTTCAGCGTGACGGTGCGCTATTCGTTCACGGCGATGGTCAGCCAGGAGAGCCTCAAGCGCCGCGTGATGGTGCTCGGTGCCGGCTCGAAGGCCAGCCTGCTGCTGACGCGCATGCGCCGCCAGTCCGACCAGCACGCATTCAAGCTGGTCGGTTTTGCCGTCGCCGCCCTGCTCGTCGTGGCGGGGGTCAGCTGGGTCATGCGCAAGCTCGGCCGCCCGACAGACGTCGATAGGGAACGCCTGTCGCGTTGAGGCATTGAGGTAGAGCAACTGGAAACCCGCGGGAGCCCCGCCATGCCATCCTTCGTCCTCTATCTCCTCGGCTTCGTGATCCTTTCCGTCGGCATTCTGTTCGGCGCGAGCATCCTGGGCGTCTCCACTCAGTGGATTGCGGTTATCGGCCTCGTACTGCTCGGCTTCGGCGTGATCACGGGCGTCGCAAAGACACGCCGCCGCGACGCGCCGGCCGCGAGCGAACCGCATTCCGATAACGCGTGAACTGATTACTTCCCAGCCGCCCCAGCGCGGTTGATTGCAAGCTCATCGAGCACGGCCTGCTCGCGCGCCGCGCGTTCCGCTTCAGTGCGAACCCGCTCCTGCTCGATCAGTTGTTCGAACTTCGATTTCTCGACATAGGCTTCCTGTAGACGCGCGCGGATCTCGCTCAGCGTCTCATCCTTGGCGTGGATCTCTTGCTGGGCCTGATCCATCTGCCATTTCACGCGCTGCCGATAGGCAGGCAGCATGGATGCGAACATGGAATTGCCAGCGGCGAGCGCCATCTCCTCCTTCTCGCGTTCGAGAATGCCTTGTTGCTTGCCTTTGATAGCGTCGAT
>CALKUS010000005.1 GCA_937996755.1 uncultured Pseudomonadota bacterium
CGGCATGATGAACGTGCGGCCGACGTAGCGGTTCTTCACGAAGCCCTCGCGGTACGGCACGCCGAGCAGGTTCGCGAGCGGCAGCGCGGCGGTGCGCGACGTGTCCGGGATCGGGATGACCGCGTCGATATCGTGGTCGGGCCGCAGGCGCAGGATCTTGCGCGCGAGCCGCTCGCCCATGCGCAGCCGCGCCTTGTACACGGACACGTCCTCGATCATCGAATCCGGGCGCGCGAGATACACGTACTCGAAGATGCACGGTGCGTGCAGCAGCGGCGGCGCGCACTGCTTCACGTGCAGCTCGCCCGCCAGCGTCACGACCACGCCCTCGCCCGGCGCGACGTCGCGCAGCAGGCGGAAACCGAGCACGTCGAGCGCGACGCTCTCCGACGCGACTGCGTACTCCGCGCCCTGCGCGGTTTCGCGCACGCCGAGCACGAGCGGACGGATACCGTGCGGGTCGCGGAACGCGACGAGCCCGACGCCGAGCACCAGGCAGACGACGGCATAGCCGCCGACCACGCGGCGATGCGCGCCCGCGATCGCGTCGAACACCTGGTCCGGCCCGATGCGCAGCGTGTCGGGCAGCGACAGCTCGTGCGCGAGGATGTTGAGCAGCACTTCCGAGTCGGACTCGGTGTTGACGTGGCGCTTGTCCTCCTCGAACACCTGCCGGCGCAGCACGTCGGTGTTCGTGAGGTTGCCGTTGTGCGCGAGCGCAATGCCGAACGGCGAGTTCACGTAGAACGGCTGCGCCTCGGCGTCACCTTCGGAACCGGCGGTCGGATAACGGCAGTGGCCGATGCCGATGCGCCCGGTGAGGTGGCGCATCTGCTCCTCGTGGAAGACGTCGCGCACGAGGCCGTTGCCCTTGTGCAGGCGCAACGCGTTGCCGTCCACCGTGGCGATGCCGGCTGCGTCCTGTCCGCGGTGCTGCAGCAGGTTCAGCGCGTCGTAGAGGGCGCCGCCGACTTCGGCGCGCCCGACCATCCCGATGATTCCACACATGAGTTTCGCTCCGGCCGCGTCAGGCGGCCGCTGGTTGCGGGGCGGGAACGGCCACGGGGGCCGGCTCGCCGGTGAAGTCGATATTGTCGCGCAGAATGGCCGGTAACCACGGCATCACGCGCGTCGCGAGCAGCTGGAACGGCGGCAGCAGCCGCGAATCGTGCCACCACGGGTCGCGCGGGAACGGCGTGAGCCCGGCCAGCAGCACGAGCAGGACGACGATCGCGGCGCCGCGCACCAGGCCGAACACGAGGCCCAGCATGCGGTCGGTGCCCGACAGCCCGGTGGACTGCACCATCTTGCGCAGCAACCACACGAGCACGGCGCCCGCGACGAGCACCGCGACGAACACGAGCGCATGGCCCAGCGCGATGCGCAGCGAAGCCACCTCGATCGAACCTTCGAAGAACGCCGCCACGCGCCCGCCGAACAGGAACGACAGCGCGATCGCGGCAGCCCACACGACGAGCGACATCACCTCGACGATGAAGCCGCGCACCACGCCGATCACGATCGAGAACGTGATCACGGCCGCGATCGCGATGTCGGCCGTGTTCATGCCGCGTCCGCCTACGGCTGCGTCACGACGAGCCCGTCGAGCTTGAAGCGCGACTTCAGCGCGTCGCGGAGCTTCTCCGCGTTCGCGCGCAGCGCCTCGGGCCCGACGCGCACGCGGTACAGCGTGCCGTCCGCGGCCGCGACCGGATCGACGAACGCGGCGTAGCCCGACGCGCGCAGCTTGTCGCGCTGCGCGGTCGCGTCGGCCTGCGCCTTGAACGCGCCCACCTGCACCGCCCAGCCGGTGACGCGCGTCGCGGCGTCCGCGGGCGTGGCGTCGACGGCCGGCGTGTCGTCCGCTTCGACCACGCGACCCGCGACGTCGGCGCGCGCCTGCCTGGCCAGCAACCGCGCCTTCTCGGCCTGCGTGCGGTCGACGAACGGTCCGGCGCGCACGCGCAACATGGGCTTGCCGTCGACGGTCACCTCGTCGGCGTACGCGGGCACCTGCGCGCGCTTGAGGTCGGCGACCAGCTTGTCCGCGTTCTCGCGCTTGCCGTAGGTGCCGAAGCTCACCGCGTAGCGTCCACCGGAGGCGGACTGCGGCAGCGCAGCCGGCGTGGGCGTGGCGGCCGGCACGGGCGTCGCGACGGGCGCCGGCGTCGGCGCGACCGCGACGTCGGGCGGCTCTGCGCCCGCGAGCGCGTCGGCCGGCTTCGTCGCCGCGGCTTGCACCGTCGCGACGGCGTTCGGGTCGGTCGCAGACGGCACGGCGGCGGCGCCGGAGTCGAGCGGCACGACGCGCGTCTCGAAGTCGCGGTCGGGCGCGTCGGGAATCGTGAGGTCGACGGTTTCGCTGCGGCCGCTCGGCGCACCGTCGAGCAGCATGGGAACGAAGATGATCGCGAGCACGATCAGCACCGCGGCACCGAGCATGCGCTGCTTGAGCGCTGGATCCATCGAGATGGCCTGACGGGAAAACCGGGGCGATTATAGCGGCCGCCGGCGCGCCGGCCCCGTGCCGATCGTTCCGCGTTCAGCCGGCGTCGGCGGCGCGCAGCGCGGCCGCGACGGTGAAAAACGACCCGAACACGATCACCCGACCGTCGCCGCCTGCGTCGATCCGCGCGGACGCGAGCGCCTCGGCGACCGATGCATGCTCGGCCGCAGCGATCCCGAGCCGGCGTGACGCCTCTCCTGCGCTCGCGCCGCGCTCGGTTTCGAGCTCGAGGCCTGCGACGTGCCAACCGTCGATCGAGCGAGAAAGCACGCGACCGATCTCCTCGATGTCCTTGTCCTTCAACGCGGCGAACACGGCGATCGTGCGCGTCCGTGCCTGCTCGTCGAGCCAGCGCGCCAGCATCCCGGCGGCCTGTACGTTGTGCGCGACGTCGACGACGACTTCCGGCCGTTCGGCGATGCGTTCGACGCGGCCGCGGAGTCGTGCGCGCGAAACTCCTTGCGCGATCGCGGTATCGGCGGTCGGCAACCGATCGCGCACCGCGTGGAGCGCGGCCACTGCGCCCGCCGCGTTCACGTGTTGGGCAACGCCGGGAATGCCGGGGCG
>CALKUS010000006.1 GCA_937996755.1 uncultured Pseudomonadota bacterium
CCCGCGCCGGCACCCGCGCCGCTGCCCTGCGTGTAGAGCAGGAAGCGGCCGTCGCGCGAGATTTTCGGGTCGGCGCTGACGCCGTTGAGCTGCCCGCCGCCGCTCGCCACCGAGCCGCGCGTGATGGCGCCCGTCGCGGTATTGCGCACGAAGACGTCGGGCTGGCCGTTGGTGTCGCCCGCCACCAGGTTCGACGCGGTGGACTCGAACGCGATGAACCGCGCGCCGTCGGACAGCGAGATGTCGCTGCTCACGCCGTTCGGCGCCGCGCCGCCCTGCCCTTGCGCACCCGTCGCCACCGACTGCCGCGGCGGCGCCGCCGGGATGCCGACCGAGAGCACCGTGAAGTTGCTCACCTGGCCGGTCGAGCCGTTGCAGTTCACGCGGAACGTGTCGTTGCGCGCGCTGGCGCCCGCGGACACCTGCACCGTCACCTGGTTGTTCTGCGGCGTCGGGAAGACCGTCCCGGGCGCGCCGCCGGACGGCGCGCAGCCGGTCGCGTTCACGGGCGACCAGCTCAGCGTGACGGGGCCGCTGGTGAGCAGGCGCGACGGGTTCACGGACAACGACACGGACGACCGATCGTTGTTGCCGCCCACTGCCGTGACCTGCGTCGTGATGTATTCCGCGTAGGTCGCCGACGCACCGTTCGCCAGGCTCAGGTTGCCGTTATTGCCCCAGAAGTAGACGACCGCGCTGTCTTCGCCGCCGCCCGCGTTCGCGAAATCCCACGCGGAGGATGCCGCCGCACCCCACGAGGCATAGCGCAACTGCGTCGGTTGCGTCGGCGAGCTCGGCGAGAGGATGCCGGAAACCGTGCCGTACACCCTCAGCGCGGGCGCGACCGGATCGTCGACTTCCTCGTAGCGCTGGAACGTGGGCGAGTTGTACGTGGTGAACGTGTTGGTGAACGAGCCGTCGGGGCTGCGCGGACGGAAGTACGACGCGTCGTTGTTCGCCACCTGCCAGTCCCACTGGTAGCGCAGGCCGTAGTTGCGCGCACCGCCGGACTGGTTGGTGATGCGCACCTGGTGCAGCACGCGCGTGTCGGCCAGCGTGGTGCCGATGATGCGGACGTCCTGCACGAGCGTCCACAGGACTCCGCCGGTCGAAGCATTCGTGATCGTGAACGTGGTGCGGTAGCCGTCGTTGATCTGCACCGTGCTCGTCGAAGCGGGCGGGTTGTACAACGGCTGCAGGCTCGCATCGGTGCCGACGATCGGCGGATAGGCGCCCCCGGCGGCGTTGACCCAGACGGCGCCCGCGGAGCTGTCGAAGAAGCTGATGTACGACGTCAGGCCGGGATAGAACACGGGCACGTTCGGCTGCGGATGATTCGCGCCGGTGACCACGTAGAAGCGCCCGGTGACGTCCTCGCTGTAGACGGTGAGGAAGCCGTTCGTGAGCCCGGAGACCGTCTTCGGCCGTGCCGCCGGCGTGGCGGGCTTCACGAGGCGGAGCTCCGCCGCGTGCGCGACATCGGCGAGCAGGAACAGGGCAAGGACGACCGCGACGAAACGACGCATGGGTATCCCCCGGGATGTGCCGGCACGTTGGGCGTCGATCGCGAAACGCAACGCCAGGCGATTCGTCCATTCGCGCGCGCAGTCAACTGGACGTGCGCGGTTCCCGCGCGTGGCGGGCTTCCGGAAGCGCACTCTGCGCCCGCGCGACGCTGGTTGTCTACTTGCGCGAGGACGATCGGCGCTGGCGCGTCGATCAGTGCGCGGCGACCCGCTGGAATGCGGCTCGCGCGCAGCGCAACGTCTCTTCGATCACGCCGTCGTCATGTGACGACGAGGTGAAGCCCGCTTCGAATGCGGACGGTGCGAGGAATACACCAGCCTCGAGCATGGCGTGGAAGAACGTGCGGAACGCAGCGACGTCGCTGCGCTTCGCATCCGCGAAGCTGTTCACGCGCTCGCTGGTGAAGAACAACCCGAACATGCCGCACACGCGGTTCGTCGTGAACGGCACGCCGGCCGCGCGCGCTTCCGCTTCCAGCCCGTCGCACAACGCATTCGTCGTGCGCTCGAGCGCGGCGTGGAAGCCCGGCGCGGAAATCAGATCGAGCTGCGCGAGGCCCGCGGCCATCGCAACCGGATTGCCGCTCAGCGTGCCGGCCTGGTAGACCGGGCCCGATGGCGCGATCTTCGCCATCACGTCGCGGCGACCGCCGTAGCAACCGACCGGCATGCCGCCGCCGATCACCTTGCCGAACGTGGAGAGGTCCGGCGTGATGCCGTACTTCTCCTGCGCGCCGCCGCGCGCGACGCGGAAGCCGGTCATCACCTCGTCGAAGATCAGCAACGCGCCGTGCTTCGTGCACAGCGCGCGCAGCAGCTCGAGGAATCCGGCGTTCGGCGCGATCAGGTTCATGTTGCCGACCACGGGCTCGACGATCACGGCGGCGATCTCGTCGCCCGCTTCCGCGAAGATCGCTTCCGCGGCCGCGAAGTCGTTGTAGGGAATCGTCGCGGTGAGGTCGGCCAGCGCGCGCGGCACGCCGGGCGAATCCGGCAGCCCGAGCGTCAGCGCACCCGAGCCCGCCTTCACGAGGAACGCGTCGCCGTGGCCGTGGTAGCACCCTTCGAACTTCACGATCCGGTTGCGGCCGGTGAAGCCGCGCGCCAGTCGCACGGCCGCCATCGTCGCTTCCGTGCCCGAGTTCACCATGCGCAGCATCTCGAGCGACGGCACGAGCTCGGCGAGCTTCTCCGCCATCGTCACCTCGAGCGGGTTCGGCGTGCCGAACGAGAGCCCGTCCGCCGCGACGCGCTGCACCGCTTCGATGACCCTCGGGTGCGCGTGGCCGACGATCATCGGGCCCCATGAGCCGACGTAGTCGATGTAGCGCTTGCCCTCGACGTCCCAGAGGTAAGGGCCTTGCGCGCGCTGCGTGAAGAAGGGTTCCCCGCCGACCGACTTGAACGCGCGCACGGGCGAGTTCACGCCACCGGGCAGGCGCGCGAGGGCACGCTGGAACAGGTCGTGGTTCTTCATCTCGAGTCTTCCTGGAAATGCGCGGCGATCGCGGCGGCCGCCGCGCGCGGGTCGTCGGCGTCGAACACGTCGGAGATCACGGCGACGAACTGCGCGCCCGCCGCGACCGGGATGCGCGCATTGTCGCGGGTGATGCCGCCGATCGCCACCCGCGGCACGGCGAGGTCGGCGATCCCCGCGAGCTGCGCCGGACCCGCGTTGCGCGCGTTCGGTTTCGTCGGCGACGCGAACCACGCGCCGAACGCGACGTAATCGGCACCTTCCGCCGCGGCGACGCGCGCACGGACGGGATCGTCGTAACAGGAGACGCCGACGATCGCGTCGGCCCCGAGCGCCGCGCGCGCGGCCGCGATCGACGCGTCGTCCGCGCCGAGGTGCACGCCCGCCGCGCCGGACGCCGCCGCGAGCGCCACGTCGTCGTTCACGATGAGCGGCACGCCGGCGGCATGGCAGAGCTCGCGGAGCGCCGTCGCCTGGTCGGCCTGTATGCCTGGCTGGTACTCGGTTTCTTAGCTCTGACCTTGGGTTTTGCCGTTTCGGCTCCCGCGACGGCGCATGCGGATTCGGGGTCGCAGGGTTCGTCGGACCGTGCTTCGCATTCGGCTCGCGGTGCCGGGTCGGCGGGTTCGTCGAATAAGGCTTCGGCCAACGACTCCTCGGTGTCTTCATCTGGTCGGCCCGCGCCTGCGGCCACGGTTCCGACTGGGGCACTGGTTCTGGGAGCCC
>CALKUS010000007.1 GCA_937996755.1 uncultured Pseudomonadota bacterium
CGCCGCATCGCCCTCTCGTTCTTCAGCCCTCGCCGCGCCGCCGCCCGAGCGGCCGCCGCCTACGACAACAAGAAGCTCTTCACGGAGCTGCACGGAGGCCAGCGGGCCGCCGCGATCGTCGCGCTCAGCACCTACCAGGTCTACCAGTGGCACTACCGCATGACGACGCCGGGCTACTGGCTCTATCGCAAGCTGCTCCCGTACGCGAAATGGGCGTATCCCGAAGAGTGGCTGTCCAGGACGAACTTCCGCCCGCTGGCCGTCGCAAGCTGAGACACGCGGAGCCGAGGGCGCCCCGCCGGCCGATGCGGTCGCTTGCCATCGACGCCGATTCTACCCGCGGGCTATGCTCGAACGCCATGGCGGGACGCACCTTCGCGATCGGGGACATCCACGGAGACCTGGAGGCCGTGGAGCGGGTGCTCGCCAAGCTGCCGAAGGTCGACGCCGGCGACACGCTCGTCCTGCTGGACTCCTCGCTGCCCGAGCGCGGGCTCGAGAACGCCGGCTTCTCGTGGCCGCGGTTTCTGGCCGTGCGCGAGCGGCAGCAAAGCTTCAGCGACATCGCCGTGTCGATCAACACGGCGTGGACGGCGACTGGTGAAGGCGATCCGGAGCAGCTGATCGGACAGCAGGTGTCGCAGAACTTCTTCCACGTCCTCGGCGTCCAGCCATCGGCGGGTCGCGACTTCCTGCCCGAGGAAGACCGCGCCGGCGCCGAGAACGTCGCGATCCTGAGCACGCCGTACGCGGAACGCCGCTTCGGCCGCGCCGAAGCCGCGGTCGGCAAGTCGATCACGCTCGACGGCCGACCCTTCCTGGTCGTCGGCGTCATGCCGCGCTCGGTGTCGCGCTTCCCGATGCAGCAGGCCGCGGTGTGGGCGCCACGTCCGGACGAAGTGGCGTTCCTCGTTCGCGAGCAGATCGACCAGGGCGGCTTCTTCTACAACGTGCTCGCGCGGCTGAAGCCGGGCGTGTCGGTCGAGCAGGCGCGCAACGACGTTGCCGCGATCGCATCGGGATACGCGCAGTCTTCGCCGAGGAACTCCGATGCAAAATCGACCGCGAACGTGAATCGCTGGCTCGACACGCTGGTCGGCAACGAGTCGCAGACCTACGGGCTGCTGTTCGCCGCGGTCGCGTGCGTGCTGCTGATCGCGTGCGCGAACGTCGCAAACCTCGTGCTCGCCCGCTATTCCGGTCGGCGCAAGCAGATCGCGATCCGCTTCGCGCTCGGCGCGAAGCGCCGGCACGTCATGGCGCAGCTCGTGGCCGAGAACGTCGTCCTCGCGCTGCTCGGCGGCCTCGTCGGCCTGGGCTTCGCCGCCCTCGCGCTGAAGGCGGTCGCACAGTTCGGAGCGAACTTCATTCCGCGCGTCGAGGAAATCTCGCTCGACCCGACCGTGGTCGTGTTCACGCTGCTCGTCTCGCTCGCCACCGGCGTCGTGCTCGGCCTGATCCCCGCGCTGCAGGTGGCGAAACCGCAGCTGACCGACGCGCTCAAGGAAACGAGCCGCGACAGCACCGGCGGCAAACGCCAGAACCGCGTGCGCGCCGGGCTCATGGTTGCGGAAGTCGCCGTGTCGTTCGTGCTGCTGATCGCCGCGACGCTGCTCATCAACAGTTTCGTGCGCGTGCAGGGTGTCTCCCCGGGCTTCGATTCCGACGGCGTGTTCGTCGGCCTGATCGCCGTGCCGCAGACGAAGTACCCGGATCGAAGCCCGCAGCTCGCCAACTTCTACCAGCGACTGTGGGAGGGCGTCGCCGCGATCCCGGGCGTGAAGTCGGCCGCGATCAACGACACGCCGCCGCTGTTCGGCGCCGGGCAGTCGCCGTACGCGGTACAGGGCCGTCCAGTGCCGCCGCTCGCCGAGCAACCGCTCGCGTTGCGCCACATCATCAGCCCGAACATGTTCGGGACGCTCGGCGTGAAGCTCACGCAGGGCCGCGACTTCAACGAGCGCGACACGCCGACGAGCACGGCCGTCGTGATCATCAACCAGGCCATGGCCGACCAGATGTTCCCGGGCGAGAACCCGATCGGCCAGCACCTGATCAGCGGCATGCTGCAGATGCAGCAGGAGATCGTCGGCGTCGCGGCCAACATGCACTCGCAGAACCTGGTTCAGGCGCCGCAACCCGAAATGTACTACCCCGCGCTGCAGCGTCCCGAGGCGTTCACCACGATCATGGCGCGCACCGACGGCGATCCTGCGCAGCTGGTCGGCGCCGTGCGCGCCGTATTGAAGCAGATCGATCCGACGATCCCGCTGAACCAGCCGACCACGCTCGCGACGTTCGTCGAGCAGTCGATGGCCGACCGTCGCCTCACGATGCTGCTGCTCGCGGTGTTCGCCGGCCTGGCGCTCGTGCTCGCGAGCCTCGGCGTATACAGCGTGATGGCCTACTCGGTCGGCCAGCGGCACGGCGAGATCGGCGTGCGCATGGCGCTCGGCGCGAAGCCGCAGGACGTCGAGAAGATGGTGATCCGCGGCGGCCTCGCGTTGACCGGCATCGGCGTCGCCATCGGGCTGGTGACGGCGCTCGCCGTGACGCGCCTGATGAACGCGCTGCTGTTCGGCGTCGGCGCGAGCGATCCGCTCACCTACCTCGGGATCATCGTGCTGCTGGTGGCCGTCGCGCTCGTGGCGTGTTGGCTGCCGGCGCGGCGCGCGGGGCGGGTGGACCCGATGGTGGTGATGCGAAACGAGTAGCGCGCGAACTCTCCCTCCCCTGCGAACGCAGGGGAGGGTTGGGGTGGGGTGCGGTACCACGTCTCGTCGACCTGAGAGCAGGTTGTACAGCGCGACTTCGGGCAACCCATTTGCGGCGCATCGAGTTTCCCCGAAGCACTCGACGTTCGGGGCTTCCGCCCCTCCCACGACATCCTCCCTGCGAATTCGTCAAGGCCAGCACCGGCGCGTCGGCGAGTTCCGACCGCACCCCGCTCCGCTCCTGGCTTCGAGGTGTACGAAAGCGTTGCGTCGCTCCGCAACTCGCTGGTACAGCAGTTCCGTCAGGCGCGCTGTACAACCAGATTCCGGAGCGACGCCACGCCTTCCCGCTTCGGGGAAAGCCGTTCGGCGCGAAGTGCAGTCGGAGCTGTGGGCGTCGCAGGACTCGTGGAGCCGCACTCACACGGAAGATGTCCGTAGGAGCGACGGGAGTCGCGAACTGCGAGTGCTTCGGGCAAAATCGAAACACGGCACATCGGCTCATCGAAGCCGGCTGTACAACGCCCGCGACGACTCAGCGCAACTGGCTGTCCTTGCTGCCGCGGCGGTTGTAGCCGGCGCTCGTCGACTGTTCGGCATCGGCCTTCGACTGGCACGCCACGCACAGGCGCACGCCCGGCACGGCCTTGCGCCGCGCCTCGGGGATCTCGGCCTCGCATTCCTCGCAACGCGACAGCCCCGGACCCTTGCGCAGCCGGCTGCGCGCGCGCTGCACGCCGTCCTTCACGGTCGCGTCGATCTGGTCCTGCACTGCGCCGTCGCCGGCCCAACCCGTTGCCATGTCGCCCTCCACGCGGGCCGTCCCGGCCCCTGCTTCGACATCGGGTCGCAGGCGGACCGCTTCAACCCGCGCCTTTCGCTAATCTCGCGTGATGCTCATACCCGTCGCGCTCGCCTGGCTCGTGCTGCTGCCGTTGCTCGCGCTGCCGCACATCGTACGCCGACGCGGGGACGCCGCCCTTGCGCCGGGCACGCGCATGGTGCTCGCGTCGCTGCTGCATTTCGTCGTCGCGTTCAACGTGGTGTTCTTCGTGCAGGAGCTGTTCCTGGTCCTGCCGAAGGCGCTCACGCCGGGCCTGCAGCCGACGCTCTACCACAACAACCACTCGTGGACGGGCACGAGCCCGTTGGCCGCGCTGTTCCAGGGCACGGGCGCGCTCGCGACCCTGGTCCTCGCAGGCTGCTGCGCGATCGCGCTGCACCGCGAACCGCGGCGCGCCGGCGCCCGGCTGCAGCTCGGCTGGCTCGCGTATTGCGGCGCTTTCATGGCGTTGCCGCAGGTCGTGATCGGCGCAGTGGTGCCGCAGAACGACGTCGGCATGGCGATGGACTGGTTCGGCGCGAGTCGCGGGATCAAGCTCGCGCTCGCGGCCCTCGCGCTGCTCGCGATGCCGGCGATCTCGGCCTGGCTCGCGCGTCCGTTCCTGACCCTGGCGCCCGAAGCACCGGACGCGCGCGCTCGCCTGCGCGCGCTCTGGCGCCTCGTCGCCCTGCCGGCGCTGCTCGCGCAGCCGATGGTGATCGCGTTCCGCGTGCCGCGCGAATGGCTCGAGGTCGTCCTGCTGCCGCTGATCGTGGTCGCGTGCGGCGTGCCCTGGTTGCTCGCGCTCGGCGCCCGGCGTGGCCCGGGGCCACGCGCGCAGCCGTCGCGGGAACCGTCGCTCGCATGGCCGGCGACCGCGGCGATCGCGCTGCTGGCGCTGTTCCAGCTCGTGCTGCGTCCGGGAATCGCCTTCGGCTAGGCTCCCTGGGCGGCACGATTGGTCACGCGGGGTTCGGTGCGCCTGGCGGCTGACCTCGCCGAAACGCCCTACACTCCCCACAATGACCACGCTGCTGGACCCCACCGTTCCGACCGGGCCCGCCGCGCGCCGACTGACGCTGCTCGAGCGCCAGACCGAGGCGCTGCAGATGATCGTGCAGGACCGGCCGATCGCCGACGTGCTCGGTACGCTCTGCCGTATCTGCGAGGACCATTCCAGCCGGCGCGTGCACGCCGCCATCCTGCTCGTGGATCCCGTCGCGCGCGTGTTGCGCATTGGCGCCTCGCCGAGCCTTCCCGATTCGTACAACGCGCAGGTCGACGGTATTCCCGTGCACGCCGACATCGGTACCTGCGCGCGCGCGGCTGCGACCGGCGAGGTCGTGGTGACGCCGGACCTTTCATCGGCACCCGGCTGGGCCGCGATGGCGCACCTGCCGGCGTCGCTCGGCCTGCTCGCCGCCTGGTCGATGCCGATCGTTTCGTCGACTGGTTGCGTACTGGGCACGTTCGGGACGTACTTCCGCGAGCGACGGGAGCCGGATCCGCGCGAGCGCGAGCTCGTCGCCGTGCTCGCGCGCACGGCCGCGCTGGCGATCGAGCGGCGGCAAACCGACGAGGCCCTGCGCAGCCGCGAGCGCGAGCTCGGCGAAAGCGAGGCGCGCTACCGCGCCATCGTCGAAACCAACCCGGAGTGCGTGAAGCTGGTCGACGGCGATGGCACGTTGCGCAGCATCAACGCGGCCGGCGTTGCGCTGCTCGGCGCAGCGAGCGAATCGGACCTCGTGGGGCGCAGCGTCTACGACTACGTCGCCGCGGAGCACCGCGACGCCTTTCGCTCGCTCAACGAGCGCATCTGCGCCGGCACTCCGGGCACGCTCGCCTACGAATCGCTCGCCGCCGACGGCACGCGTCGCTGCATGGAAACGCGCGGCGTCCCGCTGCGCATGGCCGACGGCCGAATGGTGCACCTCGGCGTCACGCGCGACGTGACCGAGCGCGCCGCGTCGGACCGCGCCCTGGCCGACAGCCGCGCGCGCCTCGACTATGCCGTCCGCCTGTCCGGCGTGGGGTTCTGGTACTGCGACCTGCCGTTCGACGAGTTGATCTGGGACGCGAACGTCAGGAAGCATTTCTTCGTGGCGGCCGACGCACGCGTCACGCTGGATACGTTCTACGCGCGGATACATCCCGACGATCGCGCGCCCACGCGCGCGGCCATCGACGCTGCGACGGCGCGCGGCGAGCCCTACGACATCGTGTATCGCACGGTCGGCCCGGCGACCGCCGAGGTGAAGTGGATCCGCGCCCTGGGCGGTTGCGCCATGGACCACGATGGCAGGGCGTGTCGTTTCGACGGCGTGACCGTCGACGTGACGGCGCAGCAGACCGGCGAGCTGCGCCTCGCCACCCTGCTCGACGAGCTCCGCGAGCACGACCGGCGCAAGGACGAGTTCATCGCCACGCTCGCGCACGAGCTGCGCAATCCGCTGGCGCCGATCCGCACCGGTCTCGACGTGCTCGACATGTCGCCCGACGAAGTGCGCGCGACGCGCATCCGCCAGGTCATGCGCCGCCAGCTCGGCCACCTCGTCCGCATGGTGGACGACCTGCTCGACGTGTCGCGCATCACGCGCGGCAAGGTCGACCTGCGCACCGAACGCTGCGACCTGCGCAGCGCGATCGAATGCGCGGTCGACGCCGCGCGCCCGCTCATCGACGCGGGCAGCCACGCGCTCGACGTGCTGGTGCCGGAACAGCCGTTGCGCGTCGACGGCGATCCGACGCGGCTGGCGCAGATCGTCGCGAACCTGCTCAACAACGCCGCGAAGTACACGCCTGGAGAAGGTCGGGTGTCGTTGCACGCGAGCGCGGAAGGCGATGAAGCCGTCGTGCGCGTGACCGATACGGGCGTCGGCATACCCGTCGCCATGTTGCCGCGCGTGTTCGACATGTTCACGCAGGTCGACCAGACTCGCGACCGCGCGCAAGGCGGCCTCGGCATCGGCCTGACGCTCGTGCAGCGCCTCGTGCTGCTGCACGGTGGGACGGTGACCGCAGACAGTGCCGGCCTCGGCCAGGGCAGCACGTTCACGGTGCGGCTGCCGCTGGCCGTGGAAGCCTGAGCCCGACGCTATCGCGCGCGGCGCGCGGCCTTCGCGCGCTGCGCGACCTTCGCGCCGCGCTTCGTCGCCCCTGACCTCGCGGGCCGGCGGGCCGGGCGCTTCGCCGGCGACTTGCGCACGCGCACCATGCGGTTTTCGCCCATCGCGGTGTCGCGGCCAGTGACGGCGGCCGCGACAAAACCGACCAGCTTGCCGATGCCGGTCGACGGGCCTTCCCAGTACTCGATCGAATGCACGCGCACGCGGATCAGCGCGAGCTCGGGATCGTCGAGGCCCTTGCGGAACCAGACCTTCAGCGCGTCGTTCCAGAGCTCGCGGATCTTCGCGCGCGTGCGCACGAGGTCGGCCTTGCCCGCGACCGAGATGTAGGCGTTCGCGTCCTTCGACGCGTAAGCGACGTTCACTTTCGGGTTGCGCGCGATCTCCGCGACCTTCGGGCTGTTGCCGCGCACGAAGAACCACAGCAGCTTGCCGTCGAACTCGGCCTGCTGCGTGCTCAGCGGACGGCTGACGGGAAACCCGCGATCGCCGATCGTCGTGAACATCGCGATGTCGATGCCCTTGATCAGCTCGCGCAGGTGCTCGCGTTGCTTTCGCGTGATTGCCATGGCTCGCTCCGGTGTAAGGGAAGAACCGCGATGCTAGCGGCGCGCCGGATGTGCCGCGGTGAACTTGAGTCAGCGCTCGGACACCACGACACGCGGCGCCCAGAGGCGGCGCCAGCGCTCGACCTTCTCGTCGCGCGCGAGCTGTTGCGGAGACGCACACCGGGCGACGGCGAACTGCGAATCGAGGCAGCCGGCGTTCACGGCGCCGAAACGCACACCGCCGTCCTCGAGCACGACGGCGACGAGCACGCCGCAGCGCGCGCAGAGCAGGAAGTCCGCGGCGTTCGAGCCCTGCCGGTAACGCACCAGACGACCGTCGCGCGCCGCGATGGCCAGCTCTCCCGCGGGATCCGAGACCCATGCCGCGCCGTGCCGGCGGCAGAACGAACAGTCGCATGCGCGCGGCGACGTCGCGGCGGGGTCGAGCGTCGACGTGAACGACACCGTCACCGCCCCGCAGTGGCAGCCGCCGTGAAAGGGCATGCTCATCGCCGGAACTCCGCGCCGACGTCGGGCTGCAGCAGCAAGAGCGTCACCACCGAGGCGAACAACAGGAGCGCCAGCGTGTTGGCGGGCCCCGGTGCGTCGACCGCTGCGAACTCCTTGCCCTGCGGTATCCGCAGATCGAACTGCACCACGCCCGGGGCCGTGAGCACCGAGAACGCGATCGCCCCGTCCTTGCTCGGCACCAGCGCGACGACGTTGCCGTGCGCGAGGTCGGCGGTGTCGAGATGCGCCTCGAGCGAGGCGCGGGCGCCCTTGGCGTCCTTGCCCGGCGCGTAGGCGGCCAGCGCTTCGGCGTTGCTCGAGCACGCGACCATGCCGGCGATGTCGAGGGTCTTGCACTTCGTGTCCTCGTCGTCGGGCTTGGTGCTGAGCGCACGCAGCATCTTCGGCACCGCGTCGGCGTCGTCGGCCGCGAGCACCGCGATGGTCGGCTTGTCGTCCTCGCCGTCGCCACCGATGACCACGAGCCCGCGATCGAGGTGCACACCGGCGGTGCCGAACGCGGTCTGGACCAGCTCGTACTCCGTCAGCACGCGGCGCATCCCGGCATCACCGTCGGGCTTGGCGGGATCCTTCGTGGCATCGAGCACGCGGGTCCACATGTCCTTCTGCTCGGCGATGAGCCAGCCGAAGCCATCGATGAACTCGCCGGGGTCGCGCACGACCGCGAAGTACTTCGCGCCCGCCGGCACCAGCTCGAGCAACGGATCGAGCTCGGCGGTGTAGCTGGGCTCGGGCGTCTGCGTGCGGGGCACCGCCGCCACCGGCGTGGCTTCGACACCGGTCGGCGTGGGCTTGGCGTCGGCCTTCGTGTCGCCCGCGGCGAGCTTGGTCTCGCCCTTGGCGTCGGTCTTGGCGTCGGTCTTGGCGTCGGTCTTCGCCTCGCCGCCCGCGGCCGGTGTGTCCTGCTTGCAGGCGGGTCCGAGGCACAGCGCGAGGATCGTGGACAGGGCGGTGACGCGTCGCATGGGGCGGCGCAACCTACCACGGGCCGGGCGTTCTCAATCCCGGGCCCGCACCGGACGCAGGCGGGGCCCATGTTCTCGC
>CALKUS010000008.1 GCA_937996755.1 uncultured Pseudomonadota bacterium
CCCTTGCCGTTGCCCATGCGGACTTCGATCGGCTTGCGCGAGATCGGCTTGTCCGGGAACACGCGGATCCAGAGCTTGCCGCCGCGCTTCACGAAGCGCGAAATGGCACGACGGGCAGCCTCGATCTGGCGCGCGGTCAGGTGGCCGTGGGTGGTGGCCTTGAGGCCGAACTCACCGAAGCTCACTGCATTGGCGACAAATGCCAGGCCGCGGTTACGGCCCTTGTGCTGCTTGCGGAACTTGGAACGCTTGGGTTGCAACATGGCTCAACGCTCCTGCTTGCCCGCCGGCCGCTGCTGCTCAGCCTTGCCAGCGTCCTGTTGCGCGGCGTGCAGGTCGAAGACTTCGCCCTTGTAGATCCACACCTTGCAACCGATGATTCCGTAGGTCGTCTTCGCTTCCGCGAAGCCGTAGTCGACGTCGGCGCGCAGCGTATGCAGCGGCACGCGACCCTCGCGGTACCACTCCGAACGCGCGATTTCGGCGCCGTTCAGGCGGCCAGCGACGTTGACCTTGATGCCCAGCGCGCCCAGGCGCATCGCGTTGCCGACCGCACGCTTCATCGCGCGGCGGAACATGATGCGGCGCTCGAGCTGCTGCGTGATCGACTCGGCGACCAGCTGCGCGTCGAGTTCGGGCTTGCGGACTTCCGAAACGTTGATGTGCGCCGGAACGCCCATCAGCGTCGAAACGTCCTTGCGCAGGCGCTCGATGTCCTCGCCCTTCTTGCCGATCACCACGCCCGGGCGGGCGGTGTGGATCGTGACGCGCGCCGTCTTGGCCGGACGCTCGATCTGGATGCGGGAGATGCCGGCCTGCGCCAGGCGCTCGCGCAGCATCTCGCGAACCTTGAGGTCCGCCGTCAGGTAACCGGCGTACTCGCGCTTGTTCGCGTACCACTTCGAGTTCCAGTCCTTGGCGATGCCGAGGCGGATACCGGTGGGATGAACTTTGTGACCCATCGTTCTAGTCCTGTGCTTACTTGCCGGTATTCACGACAACGGTGATGTGCGCCGTGCGCTTGAGGATTCGCGCACCGCGACCCTTCGCACGCGCGTGGAAGCGCTTCATCGCCGGACCTTCGTCGACGAAGATGCTGGCGACCTTCAGGTCGTCCACGTCCGCGCCAAGGTTGTTCTCGGCGTTGGAAGTGGCCGAGTACACGACCTTGTAGATCATGTGCGCGGCCTTCTTGTTGCTGAACTGCAGCACCTGCAGCGCACGGCCGACCGGGAGTCCACGCACCTGGTCTGCGACCAGGCGGGCCTTCTGCGGCGAGATGCGCGCGGTGCGCAGGATGGCTTTCGCTTCCATCGTCATGTCCTTACTTCTTGGCCTCGGCGGCCTTCTTGTCGCCGGAATGGCCCTTGAAGGTACGCGTGACCGCGAACTCGCCGAGCTTGTGGCCGACCATGTTCTCGTTCACGAGCACGGGCACGTGCTGGCGGCCGTTGTGCACGGCGATGGTCAGCCCGACCATCTCGGGGAGGATCATGGAGCGGCGCGACCAGGTCTTGATCGGACGCTTGTTGTTGGTCGCCGACGCCGTCTCCACCTTCTTGAGGAGGTGCAGATCGATGAACGGGCCCTTCTTGAGTGAACGCGCCATGTTCGCTTAGCCCCTGCGGTCGCGCACGATGAACTGCTGCGTGCGCTTGTTGTTGCGAGTCTTGTAGCCCTTCGTCGGCAGGCCCCACGGGCTGACCGGGTGACGGCCGCCCGAGCTCTTGCCTTCGCCACCGCCGTGCGGATGGTCGACGGGGTTCATCGCCACGCCGCGAACGGTCGGGCGGATACCGCGCCAACGCTTCGCACCGGCCTTGCCGAGCTTGCGCAGGTTGTGCTCGTCGTTGCCGACTTCGCCGATCGTGGCGCGGCAGTCGGCCGGCACCTTGCGCATCTCGCCGGAGCGGAGGCGCAGCGTGGCGTAACCGCCTTCACGAGCGATGAGCTGCGCGGAAGAGCCGGCGCTGCGCGCGATCTGCGCACCCTTCCCGGGGCGCATCTCGATGCAGTGCACCGTCGAACCGATCGGGACGTTGCGCAGCGGCAGCGTGTTGCCGACCTTGATCGGCGCATCGCGGCCAGACATCAACTGGTCGCCGACCTTGATGCCCTTCGGCGCCACGATGTAGCGGCGCTCGCCGTCCGCGTAGCACACGAGCGCGATGTGCGCCGTGCGGTTCGGATCGTACTCCACGCGCTCGACGCGGCAGGCGATGCCTTCCTTGTCGCGCTTGAAGTCGATCAGGCGATAGTGCTGCTTGTGACCGCCGCCCTTGTGGCGCGTGGTCATGCGACCGAAGTGGTTGCGGCCGCCGGTCTTGCCCTGCGGCTCGACCAGCGCGGCATGCGGCGCGCCCTTGTGCAGGCCCGGGGTTGAAACCCGGACCATGGCGCGGCGGCCAGGCGAAGTCGGCTTGAAAGTATTCAGTGCCATGGGTACTACCTCAGGCCTTGGCCATCAGGTCGATCGACTGGCCCTCGCCCAGGCGGACATACGCCTTGCGCCAGGTGCCGCGATGACCGGTACGGCCGCGGAAAGCCTTGATCTTGCCCTTCACGTTGACGACCGTGACGGCCTCGACCTTGACGTTGAACATCTTCTCGATTGCCGCCTTGACGTCCGACTTCGTCGCGTCGCGAGCGACCTCGAAAACGTACTGGTTGGCGACTTCCTGGATGCGCGCCGTCTTTTCGGAGACGTGCGGCGCCTTCAGCAGGGTCATCAGGCGTTCGCCATTCATGCCAGCCACTCCTCGACCTTCTTCACCGAATCCACCGTCATGACGACGTGGTCGGCGCGGATCAGGGCGACCGGATCGATGGCGGAGACATCGATGACCGCGACGTCGCGCAGGTTGCGCGCCGCGAGGTACAGGTTGTCGCTGCCGTTCTCGGTCACCACCAGCGTGCGGCCCAGCTTCAGCTCGTCCATCCGCTTGCTGAGCAGCTTCGTCTTCGGCGCATCGACTTCGAACGACTCGACGACCTTCAGGCGTTCCTGGCGGACGAGCTCCGAGAGGATCGAAGCGATCGCGCCGCGATACATCTTCTTGTTGACCTTCTGCGAGAAGTCGCGCGGACGCGCGGCGAACGTCACGCCACCACCGACGAAGATCGGGGCGCGATAGTCACCGTGGCGGGCACCGCCACCCTTCTGCTTCTTGAACTTCTTCGTCGTGCCGGACATGTCCGAGCGCGACTTCTGCGCCTTCGTGCCCGCGCGACCGCCAGCCTGGTAGGCATTGACGACCTGGTGCACGAGGTCCTTGCGGTATTCCAGGCCGAAGACGGCGTCGTTCACCGACAGACCCTTCTTCGCACCGATGATGTTGAGCTCCATGCGCCCTCTCCTCAGCCCTTCGACGCGGCGCGCACGACGACGTCGCCGCCCGCGGCACCAGGCACGGAACCCTTGATCGCCAGCAGGTGACGCTCGGCGTCGATCTGCACGATCTCGAGGTTCTGCATCGACTGGTTCACGTTGCCCATGTGACCAGCCATCTTCTTGCCCTTGAACACGCGGCCCGGCGTCTGGCGCTGGCCGATCGAGCCCGGGGCGCGATGCGACAGCGAGTTACCGTGCGTCGCGTCACCCATGGTGAAGTTGTGGCGCTTGATCGTGCCCTGGAAGCCCTTGCCCTTCGTCACGCCGGCAACGTCGACCTTCTGGCCCACCGTGAAGGTGTCCACCTTGATCTCCGCGCCGACCGCGAGGCCGGACACTTCCTTGCCGTCGACCCGGAACTCCCACAGGCCACGGCCCGGGGCGGTCTTCGCCTTGGCGTACACGCCAGCAGCCGGCTTGCTCAGCAGCGCCTGGCGCTTCGTGCCGACGGTCACCTGCACGGCGTCGTAGCCGTCGGATTCAACCGTCTTGATCTGGGTGACGCGGTTCGGCGTCGCCTCGATGAGGGTCACCGGGACGGACACGCCGTCGGCAGTGAACACTCGCGTCATGCCGCATTTGCGGCCTACCAATCCAATGCTCATGGTCGTTGCCTTGAACCGCTCGCTCAGTAGAGCTTGATCTGCACGTCGACACCGGCCGCGAGGTCGAGCTTCATCAGCGCGTCCACGGTCTTGTCGTTCGGATCGACGATGTCGAGCACGCGCTTGTGCGTGCGCGTCTCGTACTGGTCGCGCGCGTCCTTGTCGGCGTGCGGCGAAACCAGAATGGTGTAGCGCTCCATCTTCGTCGGCAGCGGAATCGGGCCGCGCACCTGCGCGCCCGTCCGCTTCGCCGTCTCGACGATCTCGCTGGCGGAGCGATCGATCAGTCGGTGATCGAAAGCCTTGAGTCGAATTCGGATCTTCTGGTCAGCCATTGCCTTGTCCTCTTCCCGGATGCGGGGCGCGCACACCCCGCACCGCTGGGTGGTTTACCTGCTTACTCGATGACCTTCGCGACGACGCCGGCGCCGACGGTGCGGCCACCTTCGCGAATCGCGAAGCGCAGGCCTTCTTCCATCGCGATCGGCGCGATCAGCGACACGACCATCTTGATGTTGTCGCCCGGCATGACCATCTCGACGCCTTCCGGCAGCTCGCACGACCCGGTCACGTCGGTGGTCCGGAAGTAGAACTGCGGGCGGTAGCCCTTGAAGAACGGCGTGTGGCGGCCGCCCTCTTCCTTCGACAGCACGTAGACCTCGGCCTCGAACTTCGTGTGCGGCGTGATCGAACCCGGCTTGCACAGCACCTGGCCGCGCTCGACTTCCTCGCGCTTCGTGCCGCGCAGCAGCACGCCCACGTTGTCGCCCGCCTGGCCCTGGTCCAGCAGCTTGCGGAACATCTCGACGCCGGTGCACGTGGTCTTGACCGTCGGGCGGATGCCCACGATCTCGATTTCGTCGCCGACCTTCACGATGCCGCGCTCGACGCGACCCGTCACCACCGTGCCGCGGCCCGAGATCGAGAACACGTCCTCGACCGGCAGCAGGAACGGCTTGTCGATGTCGCGCTTCGGCTCCGGGATGTACGTGTCGAGCGCGTCGACCAGCTTGATGATCGCCGGCACGCCGATCTCCGACTGGTCACCTTCCAGCGCCTTCAGCGCCGAACCCTTGATGACCGGCGTCGTCTCGCCCGGGAAGTTGTACTTCGAGAGCAGGTCGCGCACTTCCATCTCGACGAGCTCGAGCAGCTCGGCGTCGTCGACCATGTCGGCCTTGTTCAGGAAGACCACGATGTACGGCACGCCGACCTGGCGGGCGAGCAGGATGTGCTCGCGCGTCTGCGGCATCGGGCCGTCCGCCGCCGAGCAGACCAGGATCGCGCCGTCCATCTGCGCGGCACCCGTGATCATGTTCTTGACGTAGTCGGCGTGACCCGGGCAGTCCACGTGTGCGTAGTGCCGGTTCGGCGATTCGTACTCGACGTGCGCCGTCGCGATCGTGATGCCGCGCGCCTTTTCTTCCGGCGCCGCGTCGATCTGGTCGTACGCCTTGAACTCGCCGCCGAAACGCTCCGCACCGACCTTCGTCAGCGCCGCCGTCAGCGTGGTCTTGCCGTGGTCGACGTG
>CALKUS010000009.1 GCA_937996755.1 uncultured Pseudomonadota bacterium
CGTGGTGTCGCCGGGCAAGACCGTCGGCGAAGGCGAGCTCTGGCTCGGCAATCCGGCGCGCTGCGTGCGCAAGCTGAGCGATCGCCAGATCGAGCAGCTCGCCTATTCGGCGCAGCACTACGTGAAGCTGAAGAACGAATACCTCGCCATGGGCTAGAAAAGAAAAGGCCGGGCAATGCCCGGCCTTTTCGTTCCCGCGGTGGCGCGGGTATCAGCGTGGATTGCGCAGGCGACGCGTGGCCACGAACGCGATGCCGCCGAGCGCGAGCACCATCAGGTACTTGCCCCAGTCGCCGAGCGTCGGGACGTTCGCGAAGAACGCCGTGCCGCCGCCGGTGGGACCGGCCGGCGACCAGTTCGCGATCTCGGCCAGCTGCTGCGCGCTGAGGCCGGCCGTGAAGCCGGCGGCCTGCACCGTCGCGAGCGACGCGAACGTCGGCGCTGCGGCCACGCCCGCGGCGATCGTGGGATCGAGTCGCGAGAAGAACATCAGGCTCCGCGTGGAATTCGCGGGAATCGTGAGCTGGTAGTTGTCGATCTGGTCTTCCTCGGCCGGCGCGGTGGCCAGCACCACCGTCGAGGAGCTCACGCCGATCGCCCCGCCCGCACCGAAGCGCGACAGCGTCACGACCGGATCGCCGGACGGGTTGCCTTCCGAGCTCACCTGCCACGCGTCGGTCGTCTCGACCAGCTGGTCGCCGTCGGACGTGGCCTGCACGATCGTGCTGCTGTCGGAGCCGACGTTGTAGCCCATCGCCACCGTGACCGTGATCGGCGCGGCCGTCGGGTTGACGTAGGTGTAGACCGCGCGGATCACCGGCGCCGTCGAGAACGCCGTGAACACGCCGCTCACGGTGAGGCCGGCAATCGTGGTCGGGCCACCGGTGACGCTAGTCGCCGTCGTCGTGAACACGCCGTCCGGATCGCGATACTGCGTGCCGTTCACGGCCATCAGGAAGAAGCCGTCGTAGGCGTCGGTCTGCGCGGCCGTCGACGCAGACGTGATGTTGAACGCGCATCCGGTGCCGGTGCCCTGCGGCGCGCCGATACCCGGCCCTTGTCCCTGCGGCTCCTTCTCGCGCGTGAAGCGCTCGCCGGCCATGCACGGCGGCGTCAGGAACGGTGCGGTGCCCGGACCGGATCCGGAATTCTGGATGAACCACTCGGCGCCGCCCTGCGACAACGTCGCGCCGCCGGCGCGCGCCGACCGTGCGCCGGCGAACAGGCTACCGGCGGCCGTCGCGACTACCGCGGCGAGCCGCAGCCGATCGAATCCCTTCCCCTTGCGCATGGCTGATCCCCGGTTTCCTGAAACCCGGCCCGTAGTGTGACGCGCGTCACACCTTGCGCGCAATCCCGAGCCGCGACAAGCGTTTGCTCAGCGATCTTCGGGCAGGAGGCCCGACTCCCGGAGGCGCCTGGTGAGGGGTTCGAGCGCCTGCTCGTAGTGGCGCCAGCGCGCGACCGAGCGAGCGTAGATCGGTTGCCGCACCTGCAGCACGCTCGCGGTCCGGACGACGCCGGCGCGACGGTGGAAATCGAGGCAGCCGGGATCGAACGGCAGCTCGAGCGCGGCCAGCAATCGCCGCACTTCCGCTTCCGGCTCGGCAACGAGCGACTCGTAATCGAGCTCGTGGATCGGCAGCGGCAACACCCGGCGCCAGTGCGCCACCAGGCGTTCCTTCTGCACCAGCCGCTCGGCGATGTGGCCGAGGTCGCAGGCCCACGGGATCTGCGCAAAAGCGGTGATCCAGCACGACACCGCGATGTCGCGCGGGTCGCGCCGCACGTGCACGATGCGCGCGTTCGGGAAGACCGTTGCGATCCAGCCCAGCCAGAGGTAGTTGTCCGGCAGCTTGTCGACGATGCCCGCGACGGGCCGCCCGGTTCGCGCGGCCAGCGCGCCGAGCTGCGCGAGCCAGTCGGCCGCGCGTTCCGCGACGCGTTCGCGCCCCACCTCGCCCACCAGCGCGAGCGGGTCGCCGGATCCGCCGCCTTCCAGCGCGGAAAGTTCCGCGATGCTGCGCAGGGCGAACGTGCGCTCGCCGACGCCGAGCAGCGCCGGATGCGACGCGAGGATCTGTTCGGTGAGCGTGGTGCCCGAGCGCGGCATGCCGACGACGAACACCGGCAGCGACGACCGGTCTCCCCAGCCGGCGACGCGCGCGAAATGCGCGGCGTCGAACGTCGCGATGATGGCGTCGACCTGGCGCGCGAATTCGACCGGGTCGTACTGCCAGTCGCGACGGCTGCGCGATTCCCACTGCAAAGCGTTCGCGCGGCCGAGGTGCGCCACCGCCTCGCCGTACCGCGCGGTCGCGTCGGCGTGTTGCGCGAGCGCCGCATGCACGGACGCGCGTGCCAGCGGACCGACGCCGGGATTGGCGAGCAGCGCCGACAGGGCGGCCACGTCCTCGGCGGCGCTGCGCGATTTCAGCATCTGGACCACGCCGCATCGCGCGGCGACCGAGCGCGGATTGCCCGCCAGCGCCGTGCGATAGGCGGCGAGCGCGGCGTCCGTGTCGCCGGCCGACGCGCGCGCCTCGCCGATCGCGACGTGGACGCGGGCGAGGCGCGGTTCGATCGCGAGCGCGCGCTCGTAGGCAGCCACCGCCGCTTCCACGTCGCCGTCGTCCCAGCGCGCGCGGCCCAGCAGCAGCCACGCTTCGACGAGGCCCGGCTCCGATTCGCACAACGCTTCGAGCGTCGCGCGTGCGGCCTCCGCTTCGCCCATGGCGATGAGCACCGAGCCGGCGGCGACACGGTTGCCGGGCCGGCCGGGCTCGCGCGCCTCGGCCTGGTCGACCCAGAGCTGCGCCTGCACCAGGTCGCCGCTGCGCTCCCACGCGCGGGCGATCGCGCAAGCGACGTGCGCAGACGCCGTGCGCTGCTCGGCTTCGGCGAACGCGTCCATCGCCTCGTCGAGACGTTCCGCTTCCACCAGGCACAGGCCGAGGTTCAGCCACGGCTGCGCGTCGGCAGGCAGCAGCGCGGCCGCACGGCGGCAATGCGCGAGTGCGTCGTCCAGCCGGCCGGCGTCCAGCAGCAACGGCCCGAGGTTCGCGTGCGAATGGGCGAGGTCGGGCGCGATCGCGAGCGCCGCTTCGTGGTCGGCGATCGCGCCCGCGCCGTCGCCGACCACGCGCCTGCAGTCGCCGCGGCCGGCCAGCGCTGCTGCGTCGCGCGGC
>CALKUS010000010.1 GCA_937996755.1 uncultured Pseudomonadota bacterium
CTTCCTGTAGGAGCCCGCTTGCGGGCAACAGTTGCACATCGCCCGCAAGCGGGCTCCTACAACGCATCGCCGTCGAGCTCCCCCGTGCGGATGCGCACGACGCGATCCAGCGCGTACACGAAGATCTTGCCGTCGCCGATCTTGCCGGTGTTCGCGGCGCCCATGATCGCCTCGACCGCGCGCTCGACCTCCTCGTCGGCGACGGCCGCCTCGATCTTGATCTTCGGCAGGAAGTCGACCACGTACTCCGCGCCGCGATAGAGCTCGGTGTGGCCCTTCTGCCGTCCGAAACCCTTTACTTCCGTCACCGTGATGCCCTGCACGCCGACCTCGGCGAGCGCTTCGCGCACGTCGTCGAGCTTGAACGGCTTGATGATGGCCATGATCATTTTCATGTCGCGGATCCCGGTGCGTGCATGCGGTTCGTTGGCTACAGAATGTAGCCGCGTTCGTTGTGGAGCACGAGGTCGAGGCCTTCGTGCTCCTCGTCATGGCCGACGCGCAGGTTCGCGAAGCGGTCGATGAGCCTCAGGAGTATCCACGTCACGCCGGCGCTGAGCGCGATCGTGATGCCGCACGCGAGCGCCTGGTAGCCGAGTTGCGAGGCGATGCTGCGGCCCGCGGCGAGGCCGGACCCACCGAACGCTTCCGCCGCGAACACGCCGGTCAGCAGCGCGCCGACCAGCCCGCCGACCGCGTGCACGCCGAACACGTCGAGCGCGTCGTCGTAGCCGAAGCGGCGCTTCAGGCGCGTCGCCGCGAGGAAGCAGACCCCGCCGGCGATCGCGCCGATCGCGATCGCGCCGGCCGGGCCGCACGTGCCCGCCGCCGGCGTGATCGCGACGAGGCCCGCGACCGCACCCGAAGCGATGCCGAGCACGGACGGCTTGCGGTGCAGCGCCCACTCCGCGGCCATCCAGGCGAGCGCGGCCGCGGCCGTCGCGAGCTGCGTGACCAGCATGGCCATGCCGGCCGTCGCGTTCGCTGCCAGCGCCGAGCCCGCGTTGAACCCGAACCAGCCGACCCAGAGCAAGGAGGCGCCGATCAGCGTGTAGGTGAGGTTGTGCGGCGGCATCGGCACGTGCGGAAACCCGCGACGCTTGCCGATGACGATGCTGGCCACGAGGCCCGCGACGCCGGCGTTCACGTGCACCACGGTGCCGCCCGCGAAGTCGAGCACGCCGAGGTCGCCGAGCAGCGAGCCGGCGCCACCCCAGACCATGTGCGCCACGGGCACGTAGGCGAGCGTGAACCACGCCGCGACGAACACCAGCAGCGGCCCGAAGCGCATGCGCTCGGCGAACGCGCCCACGATCAGCGCCGGCGTGATCGCCGCGAACGTCAGCTGGTAAGTCGCGAACACCGATTCCGGGATCGTGCCCACGAGCGAATCGCGCACGACACCAGCGAAGAACAGCTTGTCGCCCCCGCCGAGGACCGCGCCGAGTGCGCCGGTCGCCGGGACGAACGCCAGCGAGTACCCGTACGCGAACCACAGCAGCGTCACGAGTGCGACGATCGCGAAGCACTGCATCATCACCGACAGCACGTTCTTCGCGCGCACCATGCCGGCGTAGAACAGTGCGAGGCCCGGCACCGTCATCAGCAACACGAGCGCGGTCGCGACGAGCATCCACGCCGTGTCGCCGCTGTCGGGCGGGGGTGGCGCCGTCGCGGCCGCAGGCAGGCCCAGGAGCAGCGGGACGAGGCTCGGCATGCACGGGTCTCCAGCGGCGCGAAGGGCGCAGGATGCGGTCGCGATGCGCGCTTGCAGGCTCGACGGCCATCCGTTCTACTCCCAGACCCACGACCGGAAACCGACTGTAGGAAATCTCCTACACGATTTTCCGAATCCGCCGACTGTGCGCGACGCACGATCGGCCTACAGTGGGCGCCAGTTCGAAACGCACCACCAGGAAGCCGGGCCATGATCAATCTCCGCTCCATCGACGAGCTCGCCGCGCGCCTCGCCGCGCTGGTGCCGCCGCAGATCGGCGCGGCCGGGGAAGATCTCGGCCAGACGTTCCGGACCGCGTTGCAGTCGGGACTGGCGCGCATGAACCTCGTCACGCGCGAGGAGTTCGACGTCCAGCGCCTCGTGCTGCTGCGCACGCGTGAAAAGGTCGAGACGCTCGAGCAGCAGCTCGCTGCGCTGGAAGCCGCGCTCGCGCGACGCGCGGGCCACTGAGATGAACCGGACCGATGGGTCTTCCGGCTGCCGCGGCAGCCGGACGGGCGACCGCGCCCGCGCGACGACGGTACGTCGTCGCGGACCCGCCGGTCCGCCCGCTGCGAGGCGGCACGGAGGTCGCGGGGCACGCCCGGCTCCGCGCGCACGGAAGCGCCGTGCCGCTTTATGCCCCGGGCGGGAACGCCGACGTCACGCGGCGTTTCCGTCCGGGGCTTCGCAGATCGTTTCGTCCCGATTTCGCTGCGCGAAATCGGTCCGGAAGAGCAACACCACCGGGTCTCGCGCGGGCAGAGGCGTGACTCTGCCCGCGCGACTGCCGGTGCGCTACGCACGAACGTGCAAGGCGAAGCCATCGTGAGTGTGGCGGTGGTGGCGACGCGGGCGCAGGTGGGGGTGTCGGCGCCGCGCGTCGACGTCGAGGTGCATCTCTCGGGTGGCTTGCCGCGCACGAACATCGTCGGGCTGCCCGAAGCGACGGTGCGCGAGGCACGCGACCGCGTGCGCGCCGCGATCGTCAACGCACAGTTCGAGATGCCGCAGCGCGTGGTGACGATCAACCTCGCGCCGGCCGACCTGCCGAAGGAAGGCAGTCGCTTCGACCTGGCGCTCGCGCTCGGCATCCTCGCGGCGTCGCACCAGGTGCCGCAGCGCGCGCTGGCCGATCGCGAGTTCCTCGGCGAGCTCGCGCTGTCGGGCGAGCTGCGCGGCGTACGCGGTGTGTTGCCGGCGGCGCTGAAGGCGCGCCGCCTCGGGCGCACGCTCGTGGTGCCGCGCGAGAATGCCGCCGAAGCCGCGCTCGTCGCCGATGCGGACGTGCGCATCGCCGGCTCGCTGCTCGAGGTCTGCGCGTTCCTGCACGGCCGCGCCGAGCTCGAGCGGCCGCAGGCTACCGCCGCGCGCGCGAGCGAGACGCAGCTCGACCTCGCCGACGTGCGCGGCCAGCCGCAGGCGCGCCGTGCGCTCGAAGTGGCCGCGGCGGGCGCGCACAACCTGCTGCTCGTGGGTCCGCCGGGCACGGGCAAGACCATGCTTGCCACGCGGCTCGCCTCGATCCTGCCGCCGATGACGGAAGACGAAGCGCTGGAAGCGGCCGCCGTCGCATCGGTGTCCGGGCAGCCGATCGACGCCGCGCGGTTCCACCAGCGGCCCACGCGCAGCCCGCATCACTCGGCGAGCGCCGTCGCGCTCGTCGGCGGCGGTTCCAACCCGCGCCCCGGCGAAGTCTCGTTGGCGCACCACGGCGTGCTGTTCCTCGACGAGCTGCCCGAGTTCAACCGGCACGTGCTCGAAGCGCTGCGCGAGCCGCTGGAGTCCGGTCGCATCCAGATCGCGCGCGCCGCGCGGCAGGCGGAGTTCCCGGCACGCTTCCAGCTGGTCGCTGCGATGAACCCGTGCCCGTGCGGCCATGCCGGCGATCCCGCGGGGCGCTGCCGCTGCACGCTCGACCAGATCCTGCGTTACGCCTCGCGCATCTCAGGGCCGCTGCTCGACCGCATCGACCTGCACGTCGAAGTACCGCGCCTGCCGCAGGCCGCGCTGTTGTCGGGCGCGTCGACCGGCGAAACCAGCGCGGTCGTCGCGGCGCGCGTCGCGGCTGCGCGCGAGCGCGCGCTCATGCGCGCGGGCAAACCGAATGCCGCGCTCGCCAACCGCGAATGCGAGCGCGACTGCCGCCTGTCGGCGCGCGACGGCACGCTGCTCGAACAAGCTGTCGAACGGCTCGGCCTGTCGGCGCGCGCCTACCACCGCATCCTGCGCGTCGCGCGCACGATCGCCGACCTCGACGCGAGCGACCGCATCGCGACGCGGCACCTCGCCGAAGCGATTGCCTATCGGCGCGTCGATCGCGCCGCGCGCTGAGCAGTCGCCTTATTGGCGACTGCTGCGCGGCGCGGCTGAGCGCAGGATGCGCGAAGGTGCGGCCCGACGGAGCGAACGGGCGCCAGGGATGGCGCCGGCGGCGCGCTCATCCGACCAATCTGCCGCGCGGAACGGCTGAGCACGGAATGTGCGAAGGTGCGGCGCTACGGAGCGGGCAGGCGCCAGGGATGGCGCCGGCGAAGTGCTCTACTCCCCATGCCGCGCCAGGAAATCGCTGCGCTCCTTGTCGATCTCTCCGCGCAGCGCCATGAAATGCTGGGCGTACGCCTCGAGGTCGCGCTGCTCTTCCGTGACCGCCTCGAACTTCGGCACCGCACGCGGCTTGCGCGATTCGTCGACGGCGACGAACACCACGATGCAGTGGGTCGTGCGCTGGCCCTTGTCGTCCTTCGGGTCGCGTGCCGTGACGTCGACGCCGATGTGCATGCTGGTGTTGCCGGTGTGCAGCACGCGCGCGCGCACCTCGACGATCTGTCCGATGCGGATCGGCCGCTCGAACTGGATGCCGCCGACGTACACCGTCACGCAGTAGCTGCCGCTCCAGCCGACCGCGCACGCGTAGCCGGCCTGGTCGATCCACTGCATCACGATGCCGCCGTGCACCTGCCCGCCGAAATTGACGGCGCCGGGTTCGGCGAGGAACCGAAGGGTGATTTCTGGCTGAGTGCCTGGCATGAGAGGGTGGGAATTCGCGAATTCCGGGTCGTCGACGCAGGGGACGTTACGCCATACCGCTTTGGTCGTCATCCCGGCGCACGCCGGGATCCAGCGCCTTCGTGCCTTTCCTCAACGCTCGTCATTCCCGCGACAGCGGTCGATCCCGCGCGCTGAGCGGACGCCTCGGTGTCCGCTGCGCGGGATCGGGTGAGCCAGGGATGGCGAACGGATGAGCCGCAGGGATGCAGGCTTCGGTTTCTATCGGCGCTGTCGCTCCGGACAGTTTCGCCTGCCGAGTTGCACAGTTTCGCCTGCCGATGCAGAGCAGTTTCGCCTG
>CALKUS010000011.1 GCA_937996755.1 uncultured Pseudomonadota bacterium
GCGGTCAGCAGAATGAGGGAGTCGGTTGTTGCGCGAGCGAGCGCCGCAGGCGCAAAGCTCGCGAGGCGCGCGATCTCGGATCGCGCGCTCCCCCTCGAGTCGAGGGGCCGCCGCCCGCGCAGCGAGCGGCGGATGGGGGAGGTGGAAGCAACCGGTGAACGCGCGCGCAGCGCGCGGTCGCCCGCGGGTAGAACCTCAACGCCCGAACACGGAACCAGTCCCTGAGGGCGGAGGAAATCAAAATCGCTCCGAAGCTGGAGCGGGTGAAGGGAATCGAACCCTCGTCAGTAGCTTGGGAAGCTACAGCTCTACCATTGAGCTACACCCGCGCGGGCGAGCGGCAGACTCTAGCGATGGCGGCGTGGCACGACAAGCTACCTGCCGTTCACCTCGCCGTGCCTAGAATCCGCGTGATGAAACCCGCCCTCGCCGCCCGCCTCGCCGGCCTGTTGCTGTTCGCCGTGCCGCTGCTCGCGGGCGCGGCCGAATGGCGGCCGCTGGTCAGCCCGTACGGCGAGCTGTTCCCGTCGCTCGTGATCGCGACGGCCGGCCTGCGCGAGCTGCCGTCGCGCGACGCGCGCGACGTGCTCGGCGACCGCCTCGGGCTGGTCGGCGCGAGCGTGGTCGCGACGCGCGACGACGAGCCCGTGCGGCTCGTCGTGCGCGTGCCCGGCGTCGCCGGCGAATCGACGCTCGACGCGCGCCTGCCGCGCGCGGGCACGCGCTACACGTTGTTCCCGCGCATGCGCTGGGACCTCGCGCGGCTCGCCGCGTGGCGCGAGGACGCGCCCGTGCTCGCGTCGTTCGAGCTCGCCGCGGGCGACGCGCCCGTCGAGTCGCGAACGCTCGAGGTGCGCGTGCGCAGCGTGAACCAGGCGCCGTACCACGTGAGCGGCAGCGCGGCCGTCGACCTGAACTGGGTGTTTGCGGCGTACGTCAACGAGCGCCATCCGGTGGTCGACCGCATCGTCGCGGAAGCGCGCCGCTCGGGCATCGTCGCGCGCTTCGACGGCTACGACAGCGGCGATCCCGAGCAGGTCTATCGCCAGGTGTTCGCGCTGTGGCACGTGCTGCAGCGGCACGGCATCCGCTATTCGCCGATCGCGCGCGTCTCCACCGTCAAGGACCGCGTGCTCTCGCAGTACGTGCGCTTCCTGGACGAGAGCTGGGAGAGCAGCGAGGCGAACTGCGTCGACGGCAGCGTGCTGATGGCGTCGCTGCTGCGCCGCGTCGGCCTGAAGCCCTCGCTCGTGCTCGTGCCGGGCCACATGTTCATCGCGTTCGATCTCGAGCGTGGCGGCGGCCGCCGCGCGTTCCTCGAAACCACGATGCTGGGCACGCCGTCGAGCGGGAAGGCGCCGAGCGACGCGATGCTGCACGGCATCGCCGGCACGCTCGGCAGCGAAATCGACGAGGACGCCAGCTTCGCGAGCTTCGAGCGCGCGGTCGAGGACGGCGTTGCGCGCTACTCGCGCGCGCGCAGCCGATTCTTCGACGAGTCGCGGCCGCAGTACCAGATCATCGACGTGGAAGCCGCGCGCCGGCTCGGCGTCGCGGCGATCGCCGCTGAAGTCGACGAAGCACCGCGCGGCTCGGGGATCGCGGCACCTTCGGGACGATAGCGGTGAGCGGATAGCGGAGAGCGGCAAAAGCCGCAGCCGCTTCGTCGAAGCGCGTCGCGCTCTTGCTCTTGCCGCTCCCCGCTCCCCGCTCCCTGCTCTCAGGCCACCGGCTGGAAGCGCACCGTGAATCTGGCGCCGCCGAGCGCTTCGGATTTCCCGACGTCCAGCTCGGCGCGGTACGCGCGCACGATGTCCTGCACGATCGACAGGCCGATGCCGTGGCCCTGCACGCGCTCGTCGCCGCGCACGCCACGCTGCAGGAGCCGCTCGACCTGGTCGGCGGGGATGCCCGGGCCGTCGTCCTCGACGACGAGCTCGAGGCCGCGGCGGCGCGCGGTCGCGGGGCCGTGGCAGCGCGCGGTCAGCTCGACGTGGTGCGCCGCCCACTTGAACGCGTTCTCGAGCAGGTTGCCGAGCAGCTCCATCAGGTCGCCGAGCTCGCCGTAGAAGCGCGCTTCGGGATCGAGCTCGAACTCGCACAGCACCTGCTTGTCGGCGTAGACCTTCTCGAGGCTGGTGACGATCTCTTCGGCCGGCTGCAGCAGCTCGATCGGCGCGGCGAACGTCTTGTGGCCCGACGTCGCCGCGCGCGAGAGCTGGTACGCGACGATCTGGTCCATGCGGCCGACCTGCTCGTGCACGATCGCGCGGAACGTCTTCTGGTCGTTGCCGCTCTCGATCTCGTTGTTCATCACCGCGAGCGGCGTCTTCAGCGAGTGCGCGAGATTCGACAGCGTGTTGCGGTAGCGCGTGCGCTGCTCGCGCTCGGATTCGATGAATGCGTTCAGGCCCTTCGTCACGCCTTCGAGCTCGTACGGATAGCCGCCGGGCATCTGCTCGAGCACGCCGCGCTCGACGAGCGACAGGTCCCTCGCAAGCCGGCGCAGCGGCCGCAGGCTCCAGCGCAGGATCAGGATTTCGGCGACCAGCAGCGCGATCGCGACGACGATCAACCACGTCCACAGCGTGCGCCGGAATACCTCGAGCTGCGCGTTCAGCGCTTCCACGCCCTCGGCGACGTGGAATGTGAGCTTCAGGTCCTCGCGACCGGGCACTTCCCACAACACGGTGCGCGAATACAGGAATACCAGGCCGAGCGGTGTTTCGACCGGGCCGACGAAGCGTTCCGAATTGCGCGAGAGCTCGGTGTCGAACGGCATCTCGTAGCCCAGCGCCGAGCGCGACACCCAGTGCACGCCTTCGCCCACGACCGCCGCATACAGCCCCGACTGCGGCTGGCTGAAACGCGGCTCCGGCAGGTATTCCGGCAGGATCACCTTGCCGCCGACCGAGACGTCGGAGCCCGCGAGGAACGCGTCGACGTAGTTCTTCAGGCGATCCCGGACGTTCTGCAGGCTGGACTCGTAGAACGCCTGCTCCAGCGCGAAGCCGGTGAGGCCGAGGAACGCGAACAGTGCGAGGCCGACGGCGGCGAGCAGGCGCACCTGCAGCGACAGCGGACGCGGCGCCGCGCGCTTCTCGCGGCGCGACGGCGGCGGCGGCGTCGCCATGCGCACGCGCAGCTCGCTCGGGCGATCCGAGCGCGACGGCTCCACGTGCAGCGCCATTCGGGCGACTTCAGTTTCTGGGAATCGCGAAGCGGTAGCCGCGGCCGCGCACGGTCTCGATCGGCTTCAGCGTGTTCTCCGGGTCGAGCTTCTTGCGCAGGCGCCCGATGAATACTTCGAGCACGTTCGAGTCGCGGTCGAAGTCCTGCTGATAGATGTGCTCGGTGAGGTCGGACTTCGAGACGAGCTCGCCCGCGTGCAGCATGAGGTATTCGAGCACCTTGTACTCGTAGCTGGTGAGCTCGACGCCCTGCCCGCCGACGGCGACGGTCTGCGCCGTGGTGTCGAGCACGACCGGGCCGCATTCCAGCGTCGGCCGCGTCCAGCCGCTCGCGCGACGCATGAGCGCATTGAGGCGCGCGAGCAGTTCTTCCACGTGGAAGGGCTTCACGAGGTAGTCGTCGGCGCCCGTCTTCAGGCCCTCGACCTTGTCCTGCCAGCTCGAGCGCGCGGTGAGGATGAGGATCGGGTACTTCTTGCCCTCCTCGCGCAGCGCCTTCACGAGGTCGAGGCCCGACATCTTCGGCAGGCCGAGGTCGATCACGGCGCAGTCGAACGGCATTTCGCGCCCGAGGTACAGGCCTTCCTCGCCGTCGGCAGCGGCGTCCACGGCATAGCCCTCGCGCTTCAGGCGCGCGGCCAGCGTCTCGCGCAGCGGCGCTTCGTCCTCGACCAGGAGAATCCTCACGTCGAACTCCTTATTGTCCCGCTGCGGGAATCTGCAGCACGCGCACACGCCCGTCCGGCGTGAGCACCTTGATCCGGTACATCTTCTGCCGGCCGATCCGCACGGTTTCCGCCGAGAGGATCTTGCCGCCCGTTTCCTGCTGCACGCGCTCGACCGCCTCCTGCAGGCTCACGGCGCGCTGCGCGAACGCCGGCGCCACCGGCAGCGCGAGCGCCGCAGCGAGCATCAGGACGCGAAAGAAGCGGCGCGCGACGAACATGAACGGATGATAGTGGCGACCGGAGGCCATGCAAGGTGCCGCAAGCATGGGTCTAGCCGATTGAATCGCCAATGAATTGTGACCCGCTTCAATCAAATTGCGCGTCGCGCGCGCCGCGCGCGACGATCACTTCCCCTCCCCTGCACTGCAGGGGAGGGCAAAGGGTGGGGTACACGGCCGGCCGAGCGGCGCTCTCCCGTCACCAGCCCCGCAGCGCCGCCGCGAGCGCACCGGACTCGGCAGCCAGCGGTTCCGCATGTGCCGGCCGTTCCAGCATCGCAGCGAGCGCCGGCGGAACTGTTACGGCATGGCCCACGAGCGGCTCGACCACGGTCTCGAACTTCGCCGGGTGCGCGGTCGCGACGAGCGCGAAGTGGCGGCGCTCGCCCGCCGCGCGCAGCCGCTCCAGCACGACGGCCGCGCACGCGGTGTGCGGGTCGAACGTGCGGCCGTGGCGCGACTCGCCGTCGCGGATCGCGGCGCGGATCTCGTCGTCGCCGACGGTTTCCGCGCGGAACGCCGCGCGCAACATGCGCTCGTCGGGATACAGCCAGCGCAGGCGCTCGAAGTTCGACGGGTCGCCAACGTCCATCGCGTTCGCGATCGTCGCCACGCTCGCGCGCGGCGCATAGTGGCCGCCCGCGAAGAATTCCGGCAGCACGCGGTTCGCGTTGCCGGCGAGCACGACGTCGCCGATCGGCACGCCCAGCGCGCGCGCGAGGATGGCGGCGAACGCATTGCCGAGGTTGCCGGTGGGCACGATGAACGACAGCGGCGCCTCGCGCGGCGCGAGCGCGGCGTGCGCGTAGTAGGCCATCTGCGGCAGCAATCGCCCGAGGCTGATGCTGTTCGCCGAGGTGAGCGGCACGTCCGCGCGTAACGCGGCGTCGGCGAACGACGCCTTGACCATGCGCTGGCAGTCGTCGAACGAGCCCGCCACGCGGAAGGCGCGCACGTTGCCGCCGAAGCAGCCGAGCTGGTGCGCCTGGCGCGGCGAGACGCGGCCGTCCGGATAGAGGATCGCGACGCGCACGTTCGGCAAGCCGTGGAATGCGGCACCGACCGCGCTGCCGGTATCGCCCGACGTCGCGACCAGCACCGTGAGCGGTGACGCAGCGCCCTCGTTCAACCGCGAAAGCGCCGCAGCGAGGAAGCGCGCACCGTAGTCCTTGAACGCGGAGGTCGGCCCGTGGAACAGCTCGAGCACGGACGCGTTCTCGTTTGCGAGCGGCACGAGCGGCGCTTCGAACGCGAACGCGTGCGCGCAGAGCTGCGCCAGCGCCGGCTCGAGCGCGTCGCCCGCGAAGAACGGCGCGAGCAGCGCCTGCGCGGTGTCGGCAAGCCGCGCGCCGCGCGCGGGCGCGTGCTTCGGCAGCGCATCCGGAACGTACAGGCCGCCGTCGGGGGCGAGGCCGGCAGTGATCGCGTGTGCGAGCCCGACGACGGGCGCGCGCCCGCGCGTGCTCAGGAAGCGCATCGTTCGATCCTCGCGCCGGGCGCAGCGACCGGCGAAACGTAAGCGTCGCTGCGCACGCCCGCGTCGGCGAACGCGGCGCGCATCATGGCTCCGGCGGCCTGCGCGTTCACGGCGCTCGCGAACCACGCGAACACGCTGGGACCCGCGCCCGAGATGCTCGCACCGAGCGCGCCCGCGTCGAGCGCCGCCTGCTTCACGGCGGCGAAGCCCTGGATCAACGGCGCACGACGCGGCTCGACGAGCACGTCGCGCAGGCCCGCGCCGATCATGTCGAGGTCGCCGCGGAAGCAACCCGCGAGCAACAGCCCGAGGTGCGCGCTCTGCGCCACGAAGTCGCCGATCGCGTACGGCGCGGCGAGCGCGGCGCGCGCGACGCGCGTCTCGAGCACCTGGTCGGGGTGCACGACGACGCAGGTCAGCGCCTCCGGCACGGGAATCCGCACCAGCCGGTCGTGCGTCGCGAACACGAGGCCGCCGAGCAGTTGCGGCCCGACGTTGTCGCCGTGCGCGCTGCCGGACGCGACCGCTTCTCCCGCGAGCGCGAACGGATACAGCGATTCGAGGTCGACGTCGCCGAGCAGCGCCTGCGCCGCCACCACGGCCGCGACGGCCGATGCCGCCGAGCCGCCCATGCCGGAGCCGAGCGCGATGCCCTTCTCGATCGCGAGCTCGACGCCGAACGCGACGCCGCGCGACTCGCGCCACGCGGCAACGGCGCGTCCGGCCGTGTTGCGCTCGGCTTCGCGCGGCAAGGACGTGATGCACCCGGTGATCGACGCGACGCGCACGACCGGCTCGTCGATCGCGCGCGCCGTGACGCGGTCGCCCGCGCCGACGAGCGCGTGCCCGAGCAGGTCGAAGCCGGCGGCGACGTTCCCCACCGAGGCGGGCGCGTACGCCGTCGCCTCGCGGTGCTTCGCAGCCAAGCTCATACCGCGGCGCCGAGCGAGGCGGCGACGCGCAGGAGATCGGCGAAGACACCCGCCGCGGTGACGTCGGGGCCCGCGCCCGGGCCCTGCACGACGAGCGGATTCTCGAAGTAGCGGCGGGTCGTGAACTGCACGACGTTGTCGGTCAGGCGGATGTGCGCGAACGGATGGTCGGCCGGCAGCTCCATCAGCCCGACGCGCGGCTTCTGGCCCTGCTCGAGCCGCGCGACATAGCGAAGCACCAGGCCCTTCGACTTCGCGGCCGCGAGCCGCAGCTGCATCGGCGCATCGAGCAGCGGCAAGCGCGCGAGGAACTGCTCGCGCGTGTCGGTGACGAGCTCTTCGGGCACGAGGCTTTCGAGCTGCACCTCGTCGAGCGCCACTTCGCGGCCCATTTCGCGCGCGAGGATCACGAGCTTGCGCGCCACGTCGAGGCCGGAAAGGTCGTCGCGCGGATCGGGTTCGGTGTAGCCGGCGCGGCGCGCGTCCAGCACCAGCTCCGAGAAGGACGTACGTCCGTCGAAGCGATTGAACAGGTACGCGAGCGTCCCGGAGAACACGCCTTCGATCGCGAGCACCTCGTCGCCGGTATCGACCAGGTCGCGCAGCGTCTGGATGATCGGCAGGCCCGCGCCCACCGTCGCTTCATAGCGGAACCGCGCGCCCGTCGCGGCGCGCGCCGCGCGGATCATCGCGACGCGCTCGAGCGGGCCGCTGCCGGCCTGCTTGTTCGGCGTGACCACGTGGATGCCCGCCGCGAGCCAGCCGGCGTACTCGTTCGCGACGGTCGCGCTGGCCGAGCAGTCGGCGATCACGGCATGCGGCAGGTGCGGCGCATGCACGTGCGCCGTGAAACGTTCCATGTCGAGCGGCTCGGACGCGTTGCGCCACATCATGCGCCACTCGTCGAGCGGGATGCCGGCGTCGGACAGCATCATGCGCCGCGAGTCGGCGATGCCGCGCAGGCGGATGTCGAGATTCGCCACGGCGCGCAGGCGCGCAGCCTGCGCCGCGAGCTGGGCGATGAGTGCGTGGCCCACCTGGCCCGGCCCGACGATGCCGAGCGAGATCGTCTGCGGCGATAGGTAGAACGCGGCGTGCACGGCGCGCAGCGCGCGCGCGGAATCCGCGGACGAGATCGCGACCGAGATGTTGCGCTCGGACGCGCCCTGCGCGATCGCGCGCACGTTGATGCGGCTGCGCGCGAGCGATTCGAACAGCCGCGCTGCCGTGCCGGGCGTGCCCGCCATGCCGTCGCCGACCACCGCGAGCACGGCGACGCCCGGTGTCGCGGACACACTCTGGATCTGCCCGCGTATGAGCTCGCGCCCGAACGCTTCCTCCAGCACGGCGACGGCGCGCACCGCGTGTTTCTCGGCGAGCACGCAGCAGATCGAATGCTCGGACGAGCCCTGCGAGATCATCACCACCGAGATGGACGCGCGATGCAGCGCCGCGAACACGCGCTCGGCCGTGCCGGGCACGCCGATCATGCCGGCGCCTTCGACGTTGACGATCGCGAGCCCCTCGATCGTCGTGATTCCGGTGACGGGCGAGCGCGGGCCGGCCGGCGACGCGCCGATCACGCTGCCTTCGTGCTTCGGGTTGAACGTGTTGCGGATGCGGATCGGGATGCCGCGCGTGATGGCGGGCGCCATCGTCTGCGGGTGGATCACCTTCGCGCCGAAGTAGGCCAGCTCGCAAGCCTCGTTGTAGCTGAGCGACGGCACGAGCACGGCTTCCGGCACCACGCGCGGGTCGGCGCTCAACACGCCGTCCACGTCGGTCCACACCTGGATCTCGTCGGCGTCGAACAGCGCGCCGAAGATCGCGCCCGAGTAGTCGCTGCCGTTGCGGCCCAGCGTGGTCGCGCGCCCTTCCGCGTCTCGTGCGACGAAACCGGTCACCACGCAGCGCGAATCGGGATGCTCCTTGCGCCACTCGGCGAAGCGTTCCTGCGTCGCGTCCCAGTCCACCGTGACGCCGATCTCCTCGTGGCGCACCACCAGCACTTCACGTGCGTCGAGCAATGCCGCCGGATCGCCGAGCTTCGCGAAATGCGCGGCCATCAGGCGCGCCGAGAACACCTCGCCGAGGCCCTGGATCAGCGCGCTCGCTTCCGCGGACTGCGAGCCGAGCAGAGACAGCGCATGCAGCAGGTCCACGAGGTCGGCGAACTGGCCGTCGAGCCAGCCGCAGTATTCGTCGCTCACCCCGCCGAGCAGCTCGCGCGCCGCGTCGCGATGGCGCTGGCGCAGCGTGTGCCAATCGTCGCGCCAGTCGGGCGAGCGCTCGGCCGCGCGCCGCGTGAGCCGGATCAGCGCATCGGTGACGCCCGACATCGCCGACACGACGACGATCTGCTCGGGTTCGGGCCGTGCCTGCAGCAGCTTCGCGACGTGCGCGATGCGCTCGGCCGTGGCCAGGCTGGTGCCGCCGAACTTGTGCGCGACGCGCACGAGCTTCGTCGCGCGCGACTTGCGCGGTGACGACGATTTCGCGGGTTTCGGGGGCGAAGATATGGCCATGGGGTGTCCGGTGTCCGTCGGATTCCTGTGGCCCCTGCCCGCCTGGCGGCGGGTTTCCTCCCCGCCACCCGGATCGGGTGCGGGGCCGGTGACTCGTCGCTCAGCGCGCGACCGTCCGGCTCCGCACCGAGTGCGGCGTCGTCGTGGTCGTCGTCGTGAGGGCGAGGATGAAGATCATCGGTTCCGAGTTGAGCCGAACGCTCTGGGGCCTGTCAAGCGCGGTCGATCGCAGCGCGCCGTACAACCCCGACCCAGGGAGGATGTCGCAGGAGCCCACCCTGTGGGCGATCGGCGCGCCGCGCACGGA
>CALKUS010000012.1 GCA_937996755.1 uncultured Pseudomonadota bacterium
TCGCCGACAACGTCGGTGACAACGTCGGCGACTGCGCCGGCATGGCGGCCGACCTGTTCGAGACCTACGCGGTCACGCTGATCGCGACGATGCTGCTCGGCGGCCTGATGGCCGCGACGGTGGGCGCGAACGGCGTGCTCTACCCGCTGCTGCTCGGCGGCGTCTCGATCGTGGCGTCGATCATCGGCACGTTCTTCGTTTCGACGAAGCCGGGCGCGAAGATCATGAACGCGCTGTACAAGGGCGTGATCGTGTCCGGCGTGCTCGCCGCGGTCGCGTTCTACCCGATCACCAACGCGCTCATGGGCGACAACGAGCACGGTGCGATGAACATCTACTGGTGCGCGCTGATCGGCCTCGCGCTGACCGCGGCCATGGTCGTGATCACCGAGTACTACACCGCGACGGAATACGGCCCGGTGCGCCACGTGGCGAAGGCGTCCACGACCGGCCACGCGACGAACATCATCGCCGGCCTCGGCGTGTCGATGAAGTCGACGGCGCTGCCCGTCATCGCGGTCTGCCTCGCGATCTGGGGCTCGTTCGCGCTCGGCGGCCTGTACGGCATCGCGATCGCGGCCACGGCCATGCTGTCGATGACCGGCATGATCGTCGCGCTCGACGCGTACGGCCCGATCACCGACAACGCGGGCGGCATCGCCGAGATGGCGGAGCTGCCGAAGGAAGTGCGCGCCGTCACCGATCCGCTCGACGCGGTCGGCAACACGACGAAGGCGGTGACGAAGGGCTATGCGATCGGCTCGGCCGGCCTCGCCGCGCTCGTGCTGTTCGCCGACTTCACGCACAACCTCGAGGCCGAGGGCATCGTGACCGCGTTCAGCCTGTCCGACCCGTCGGTGATCATCGGCCTGTTCATCGGTGGCCTGATCCCCTACCTGTTCGGCGCGATGGCGATGGAAGCGGTCGGCCGCGCCGCGGGCTCGGTGGTGGAGGAAGTGCGCCGCCAGTTCCGCGAGATCGCCGGCATCATGGAAGGCAAGGCGAAGCCGGACTATTCGCGCGCCGTCGACATGCTGACGAAGTCGGCGATCAAGGAAATGATCGTCCCGTCGATCCTGCCGGTGCTCGTGCCGGTGATCGTCGCGTTCGGCCTGAACTGGCTGATGGGCCCGGGCGAAGGCGTGAAGGCGCTCGGCGGCCTGCTGATCGGCACCATCGTCACCGGCCTGTTCGTCGCCATCTCGATGACCACCGGCGGCGGCGCCTGGGACAACGCGAAGAAGTACATCGAGGACGGCCATCACGGCGGCAAGGGCTCGGACGCGCACAAGGCGGCCGTGACCGGCGACACCGTCGGCGACCCGTACAAGGACACGGCGGGCCCGGCCGTGAACCCGCTGATCAAGATCATCAACATCGTGGCGCTGCTGCTGGTGCCGCTGCTGGCTGCCATGCAGCACTAAGTGGGAGCGATCCTTCGACGAGCTCAGGACAGGCTTCAGCCGCGATCTTTTCCCACGATCCACGGCAACGAAAACGGGGCGCTTCGGCGCCCCGTTTCTTTTCCGGTGCTACTGCACGTCGATGCCGGCTTTCTCGAACGCATCCGCACACGGCGCACTCAGCGCCTTCTGGTTCGTGCGCAGGCACTGCGCCAACCCGCCCTGCCCCGGCTGCATCGAATTGCACAGCAGCTCGATGTCCGGCTTGCAGATGCGCGCCACCTCGTTCATGCCGGCCGAGATCCGCGCGAGGTTCGCCGCGGCGTCGAAGATCACCAGCTCGCAGCGGCCCGACAGGCTGCCTTCGTTCGCATAGAGGCACGCGATGAGCCGGCCCTCGCCCGGCGTGATCTTCGAGCAATACGCGGTGATCTCGGCGCCGCACGCGTCGCGCACCTGCGTGATCACGGTGGAGTCGGTGGCCGAGGCTCCGCCCGCGGCGAGCAGCGCGGCGATGGCGAGCGTCCGGAGCTTGCGTGGCGTGGTCATCGCGTTCCTCCCGGTGGGTTCTTCGTCTGGACGCCCGTATCGATGATGGCGTTCGCGCATTCCGGCGTGACCTGCGCGCGATGCAGTTGCAGGCAATGGCCGATGCCGCCGCCGCCCCGCTCGAAGTCCGCGCAGAGCTTCTCGATGTCGGCGCGGCACGCGTTCGCCATCTGCGTCATCGCGGCGATCAGGTCGCCCAGCGCCGGCGCCGATTCGTAAAGCACGAAGTTGCAGCGCGGCGAAACCTGGTCCTCGTTCGCATACAGGCACGCGATGACGCGGCCATCGCCGGGCGTGACGTTCGCGCACAGGTCGCGCACCTCGTCGCCGCAGGCATCGCGCAGCTGGTCGATCACGGACGGCTGGGCCGCGAAGGCGGGCGCGGCCGCGAACAGCGCGGCGATGGCGAGCGCGCGGGGGCGCGAAAACGTGGGCATGGCGACTCTCCGGGTCGGCAACGCGTTGATTCTCGGCCGGTTGCGGCGATCCGCCCATTGCCCCTGTGGGCGGCGGAGGGCGTAGAGCAGCGCCTCGGGGCGGGGGCGGCTAGACTGCGCGCCCTTTCCGCCATTCCGAGCCGCCGCCATGGGCCTCGATCTCGTCCCCGCCGGGCGCAAGGTGCCCGACGAAATCAACGTCGTCATCGAGATTCCGATGAATTCGGAGCCGGTGAAGTACGAAGTCGACAAGGAATCCGGTGCGATTTTCGTCGACCGCGTGCTGACCACGCCGATGCGCTATCCGTGCAACTACGGCTACATCCCGCACACGCTCTCGGGTGACGGCGACCCGGCCGACGTGCTCGTCGTGATGCCGCTGCCGCTCATCCCGGGCTCGGTGATCCGCGTGCGCCCGCTCGGCATGCTGAAGATGACCGACGAAGCCGGCGAGGACATGAAGCTCGTCGCGGTGCCGATCAGCAAGGTCTATTCGGGCTACGACAAGGCGAACGCGGTAGACGACCTGCCGGAGCACTGGCGTGACCGCATCGGCCACTTCTTCGAGCACTACAAGGACCTCGAGAAGGGCAAGTGGGTGAAGATCGAGGGTTGGGCCGGCCCGGAAGCCGCCCGCGCGGAAATCCTCGCATCGATCGAGCGGTATGAAGCTGCAAGACCCAAGCCCAATTTCTGATTGCGGCATCCGTCGGCGCTGAGGCGCCGTAGGTGTAGGCACCCGCCCGGTAAGGGGCGCAATTCCCGTACCGGTCCATATCGGTCGTGCGATGATGTGCACGCCGGGCAGGAGGCCTATCCCATGTCAGCGGCAACCACCACGCACGACGCCCGCGAGTTCATCACGCACCACGCGATCGAGCTCGCCGACACCATTCCCGACGCCGTCCAGGTGGTCTCCACGGACGGGGCGTTCCTCTACGTCAACCAGGCCTGGACCACGCAGCTCGGCTACAACGCCGAGGAAGTGCGCGGCATGACCTTCCTCGACGTGATCCACCCCGATCACCAGTCGGCGTGGAAGCAGGTGTTCAAGACCGTGCTCGGCGGCAAACCGCTGCACCACTTCGAGATGGTGCTCGTCGCGCAGGACGGCGCGGCCGTTCCCGTCGAAGGCAGCATCTGGGCGTTGAATTCCAAGGGCCGCCCGTACGCAGTCTGCGCCGCCGTGCGCAACTCGGCCGACCGCACGATCGGCGAGCAGCTCGTGTCGCGCGCGATGTACCGCGACGAGCTCACCGGCATGTTCAACAACAAGGGCTTCCTGGTGCGCGCGACGCGCCTGCTCGAGGTGATCGAGGACAACAAGGATCGCGTCGGCGGCTGGCTGCTCTACCTCGACATCGACAACCTCGAGCAGGTGCAGCGGCGCCATGGCGACGAGGCGATGAACGAAGCCGTGCTGCGCACGGCGCAGATGCTGCACAAGACGCTGCGCGTGCACGACGTCGTCGCGCGCGTCACGCGCTCCGGCTTCGCGGCGATGATCTCGCTGCCGCCGCGCTACCCGCCGAACTACATCACCGCGCGCATCCGCGGTGCGCTGCAGCTCGCGAACCGCCACGCCGCGAAGCAGTACAACGTGGAGCTGGCGATGGGACTCGCGCAGATGGCCGCGCATGCGCCGGTGCAGGACGCGCTGGAACGCGCGGCCGCGGAAGCGGCGCTCACGGCGCCGGGCCGGCAGAGGGCGCCTCTCGCGTAACGTCGCTCGGCGACGCGCGACCGCCGCATCAACGCTGTTTCGGAACGGCCGCGTCGTCGACGTCGCTGAGCGTGGCCGCGACCTGTTCGTGGCGGCGCAGGCGCGCGGCGTCGATCAGCATGCGGCCGGCCCAGCGATAGACGTTGAACTCCGCGAGCATCGAGCGCATCGCACGCATGCGCGCGAGCTGCTCCGCCGGCGCCATGCGCAGCGCATGGCCCAGCGCGCGGCTGACCTGCTCCAGGTCGTAGGGGTTCACGATCAGCGCCTCGGTCAGCTCGCAGGCGGCGCCCGTGAACTGGCTCAGCACGAGCACGCCGCGTTCGTCGTCGCGCGACGCGATGAACTCCTTCGCCACGAGGTTCATGCCGTCGTGCAGGCTGCTCACGTAGCAGAGGTCGGCGGCGCGGTAGTAGCGGAACACGGTCTGCGGCTCGTGGTGTTCGCGCAGGAGGATGATGGGGCGGTAGCTTCCGTCGCCGAAGCGCTCGTTGATCCGCGCCGTCTGCGCTTCGACGGTCTCGTTCAGCTGCCGGTAGCGCTCGATGAGCGTTCGGCTGGGCGCTGCGAGCTCGATGAAGGAGAAGCGGCCGCGCAGCTCCGGCTCGCGTTCCAGCAGTCGCTCGACGCCCAGCAGGCGTTCCTCCAGCCCTTTGGTGTAGTCGAGGCGATCGACGCCGACGCCGATCAGCGCGTCGCTGCGCAACCCGAGCTCGGCGATGACCGAAGCCCGCGACTCCGCGACGCCGGGCGCCGTGCGGACCCAGCGACTGGGCCATTCGATGGAAATGGGATAGGGCCGCACGAGGGTCTTGTGCCGGCGCCGCACGATCGCCTGCTCCTCGCGATCGATGCGCGACTCGAGGAATCGATCCGCCGCTTCCAGGAAGTTGTTGCAGTGCAACTGCGTGTGGAACCCCATGATGCTGCTGCCGAGCAACCCTTCGATCAGCTCGCGCCGCCACGGACAGATGCCGAGTTGTTCGGCGTTCGGCCACGGAATGTGCCAGAACGTGATGATCGTCGCGCGCGGCAGCCGTTCGCGGAGCATTTTGGGCGCCAGCGCGAAGTGGTAATCCTGGATCAGCACCACCGGGTTCTCGGAGTCGACTTCCTCGCACACCGCGTCCACGAACCGCTGGTTCACGGTCACGTACGCATCCCAGTCGTCGATGCGGAAGATCGGACGCGCGTGCGCGACGTGGCACAGTGGCCACATGCCTTCGTTCGCGAATCCGTAGTAGTAACCGAGCTCCTCCGCTTCGCTGAGCCAGACGCGTCGCAGCACGTAGGAGTCGTCGCCGGGCGGTACGCGAACGCGGTCGTGCGCGTCGACGACGGCGCGATCGGCGGAACCGCCGCCGTGCGCCACCCACACGCCGGAGCATGCGCGCATGATCGGTTCGAGCGCCGTCACCAGTCCGCTGGCCGGGTGCAGGACGCGGATCGAACCATCGGGCGCGTACTCGTGGATGTACGGCTCGCGGTTGGCGACGATGACGATCCGTTCGCCGTGCAGGTGCCGCGACAGCGTCAGCTTCAGGCGCTCGGCGGTCCACTGTCCGCCGCGCAGGTCGGACTCCTCTTCGGTGGCCAGGCGTTCCAGCAGCATGCGAAGCTCGCCGACGACGGGCGCGAATTCGGGCCTGCGTTCTCCGCCACGCGTCAGTCGCAGCAGCTCGCGATTCCAGTCCTTCCAGGCGAATCGGCCGATGAGCAGCGTCGTGGCCGAGGCTGCGAGCGCGAGCACGACGAACGCCAGCAACAGGAAGTTGCGCAGGCTCTGGTCGCGGCGGTCGATGAAGCTGAGGTCGTGCAGCACCACCACGAAGGCGCCGTTCTCCAGCAGCGGCAAGGCGCTCGCATGGACGCGACCACCGGGCAGTTCGAGCACGCGGCGCCAGCGTCGCCAGTCGGTCTCCTCGGCAAGGGCCGTCGGGCGCACGAACGGCTGCAGGTCTGCGCACTTCACCTGCGGCGGAAACGCCGCTGATTTCGCGACCATGCGCGAGTCGGCGTCGCAGATGCCCGCAGCCAGGATGCGTTCGTCGCGCGTGAGGTCGACGAGCGTGGCCGCGAGCCGCTCTTCGCGACCCGCTTCGAGGTCCTCCGCCAGGGCGCGACGCGCGCCGCTGACGGCGAGCTCGGCCCGAAGGCCGAGGTCCTTGTCGAACCACGCACCGGTCACGCGCCCGACGGCGAACCACGCACCGGCTGCGAGCAACGCGAGCCCGACGACCAGGACCAACGCGAATCGCAACGAGTTCTTCATACGACTTCGTCCCAGCTGCGCGACAGGCGCACCGCTGCATTGATGATCCCGACCAGCGAGTAGGTCTGCGGATAATTGCCCCAGAGCTCGCGAGAATCGGTCTCGAAGTCTTCCGACAACAGGCCGAGGGAATTGCGACAGGCCAGCATGCGCCCGAACAGCTCACGCGCCTCGGCGCGCCGACCCGTGCGCGACAGCGCGTCGATGTACCAGAACGTGCAGATGTTGAACGCCGTCGTCGGCGTACCGAAATCGTCGGGCGCCGAATAGCGCAACAGGTGGTCTCCGCGGCGCAGGCGCCGCTCGACTTCGGCGATCGTGCCGACGATGCGTGGATCGTCGGCGCCCAGGTAGCCGACTTCGAGCATGAGCAGCAGCCCCGCATCCACGTCGCTGCCACCGAAGCTTTCGGCATAGCTGCCGATCGTCGGGTTCCAGGCATGCGCGTCGATCGCCGCGCGGACCTGCGCGGCGCGCGACTGCCAGAGCCGCGCGCGGTCGTCGAGACCGAGGTGCCCGGCGATTCGCGCCAGGCGATCGCAGGCCGCCCAGCACATCAGGGCCGAAGAGGTGTGCACGCGGCTGCGCGACCGCAACTCCCACATGCCCGCGTCCGGCGTGTCGTACACGGCGAACGCGCGCTCGCCGATCGATTCGTAACGCTCGAAGTCGGTCCGCCCGGACGGGCGCAGCAGTCGCTTGTCGAAGAACGATTGCGTCGCGGCGAGGATGGCGTTGCCGTACACGTCGTGCTGGAAGTGCTCGTATGCCTGGTTGCCGACGCGGACCGGGCGATGGCCGCGGTAGCCTTCCAGCCAGTCGACCTCGCGTTCGACGAGGCTCGTTTCCAGCGCGACGCCGAAAACCGGCTGCAGGCGAGGCGCCTCGTCGACGAGCGCGACGTTGTGCAGGTAGCGCAGGTAGCGCTCCATGGTGTCGACGTCGGACAACGAATTGAGCGCGCGCACCACGAAGAACGCGTCGCGCAGCCAGCAGTATCGATAGTCCCAGTTGCGGGTCGTGCCACGCGCCTCGGGAATGCTGGTCGTCAGGGCGGCGACGATCGCGCCGGTGTCCTCGAACAGGCACAGCTTCAGCGTGATCGCCGCACGGATCACGGCGTCCTGCCACTCGAACGGCAGTGCGAGTCGCCGCACCCACTCGCGCCAGTGATCGAGCGTGCGCTCGAGGAAATCGCGCGCGATCGTGGCGACGCTGTCGCCCAGCGTCTCGTCGGGACCAAGCAGGAAGGCGGCGGGCTCCTCCAGGACGAACGGCGTTTCCGCGAGCACGTAGCTCACCGGTGCGTCCGTGGTGAGGCGCAGCGTCGCGTCCGGACCCACGTAGCGGACGTGGTTGCTGCCGTGGGTCGTGAGCGGCCGGACGCGGCCATGGTCGAACATCGGCCGCAGTCGAACGACGATGCGCGGTCGCCCCGCGACCGGACGCACGCACCGCACCAGCGTGAGCGGACGGAACTGCCGGCCGTGCAGCGTGAAGCGCGGCGCGAAATCGACGATCTCCACCGCGTTCCCGTCGTCGTCGGTCAATCGCGTCACGAGCACGGCGGTGTTGCCTTCGTAGCGTTGCTCGGCGTGCGCGAACGCCAGCAGCTCGATCTCCCAGAAGCCGCGCGGCTCGTCCGTGGTATCGGAGCGCCCGAGCAGCGAGTGGAATACGGGATCGCCGTCGAACCGCGGCAGGCAGCACCAGACGATGCGTGCCCGCGCGTCGAGCAGCGCGCCGAAGCTGCAGTTGCCGACGACCCCGAGGTCCAGGGATGGCATCACGATCGATCCTCCTCCGTGTCGGCCGACAGCCACGCCAGCAACGCGCGTACGCCCGGCATCGTGTAGCGCGCCCCCGTCTCGCCGGGGCCGATGCGAATGCCGAACCCGCCGAGCGCGGCAGCGGCGGCGAAGCCGTCCTCGTCCGTGACGTCGTCGCCGACGAACACGGGACGTCGACCCGCGAATGGAGGCAATTCCATCAATGCCTGCACCACGCTGCCCTTGCTCGTGCCATGCGACCGGATCTCGACGACCATCTTTCCCGGCACCGCGCGCAGGCCGAATCGGCCGGCCAGCTCATCGGCCACGGCCAGGCAGGTCGGCGCGCTGAGCGGCGCGCCGCGGTAGTGCAGCGCAACCGCACTGCCCTTGTCCTCGACCCAGGTGCCCTCGTGCGCGCGGAGTGCCGCGACGGCGGCCTCGGCGATCGCCGTTACCGCGCGCTCCTCGAGCATCGCGACCTGGCCGCCGTACCGGGACCGCAGTTGCGCGCCATGCAGTCCACCACCGGCGAACCGGAACGGCCGCAACCAGCCGTCGACGTCCTCGAGCGAACGACCCGTGACGATGGCGAGCGCGCCGCCGAGACGCGTCCGTGCCGCGTCCAGCATCTGCGGCAATCCGGTCGGCGGAAGCACTCGCGCGGGATGGTCGGCGATCTCGACGAGCGTCCCATCGAAATCCAGGAACAACGCATCCGTCGCCCGCAGTTGCTCGGGGGGCATCCGGCGGAGGATACGTCACGGACGCGAAACGACAACGATCGGCGCGACGGCGCGAAGTCGAGAATCGTGCGGAAATCCGGGAAATTCGCGCGGATCGGGGGTTCGTGAACAGTTGCGAACCGGCTCGTCAGCCCTGCTTGAGCAATTGCCTCAGGTCGAGCACCGCCGCGTTCGCGCGCGAAATGTAGTTCGCCATCACGAGCGAGTGGTTGGCGAAGAATCCGTACTGGCTGCCGTTGAGGATGATCGGGCTGCCGAGTCCGCGCTGGCTTTCCTCGAGCTCGCGGATCACCTGGCGCAGGCTGATGAGCGCGTTCTTGTCGCGCAGCACCGGCTCGAAATCGTGCTCGATCGCCTTGAGGAAATGCACGAGCGCCCAGGTGGTGCCGCGCGCCTCGTAGAACACGTCGTCGATCTCCAGCCACGGCGTCTTCACGATGCGCGCGTCGGGCGAATGCGTGGACTGCTGCGCGGACGCGTCGCCGGCGAGGTCGGTATTGATGCGCAGCTGGCCGACGCTCGCGGAGAGGCGTTGCGACATCGAACCGAGGCGCTTGTTGACGAGGTCGAGGTACGCGACGAGGTTGTCGGCGCGCGTGTAGAACTGAGCGTTCTCGTCGTCGTTGTCGCCGAGGCGCGTGAGGTAGGCCTCGGTGCGCTCCAGCGCGTTGCGGTACTGGCTCTCGCTGGACGGCAGCAGCCAGCGCGTGTGCTTGTAGGAAAGGTAGTTGAACGCTTCGCGCAGGTCGGCATCCTCGATGGACTGCGTCTGCGATCGCGCGAAATCGTTGCGCATGGACTGCGCGAGGTCACGCAGCTGCAGCACGACGCCCTTCTCCCAGTTCGGGATGTTGTCCATCAGCACGCCGGGCGGCGCGATGTCGTTCGCGAGGAAACCGCCGCGCTTGTCGAGCAGCACGTCGATGGTGTGCATCATCGTGGTCGTCGTGACCGTGCCCGGCACGACGCGATGGCCGTGCAGCGCCGCATGGTCCTGCGCCACCTTCACCACGTCGAACGGGTCCGGCTCGGCATCCCACCACCACATCAACGCGAGCACGACGAGCGCGTACAGCGCGAGCAGCACGCCGAGCGCACGCAGCACGAGGCCGGAACGCGATGCGGGAACGACGGTGTTCATGCGGCGCGGTGCCCCCACGGCAGAGCGACGTGAGGGAGCTTAGCGCAGCGGCGCATTGCCGGGAGTGCTTGTCGTCACCCTTGTGGGCGCGCAGCTCAGGCGGCCTCCTCGTCGCCGTCGTGGTGCAGGAGGCCGTTCACGTGGTCGGCGCCTGCAACGCGATCTCAGCGCGGGGCGAGCTGCAGCCAGGCGAGCGCTTCGTCGCGATCGGTGAATGCGCGCACGTCGACGCCGCGACTGCTCGCGATGTTCTCGATCACGCGGTTCACCTGGTGCGGCAGCGCGAGCGCCGCGAGGCGCACGCCGGTCGGCCAGACCTCGGCGAGCCTGGACGCGAGGAAGATGCGATCGACGGGATCGATCGGGCCGTCGAGCGCGGTCATGTCGACGAACGCCGCGGTGCAGCCGTGCTCGGCGACCGCGCGCCTGACCATGCCGGGCAGGCCCATGAGGGTGTCGCGCGAGCAGTCGTCGCTCACCATCCGCGCCATGAGCAGCGCCCCTTCCACGCGCATCTCCATCCGCGGAGACTACTGCACGACGGTGTAGACGAGGCGGTCGCCCTCGAAGCGCTCTTCGTAGAATGCGCCGCCGCAGCGGCGCAGGAACTTGCCGTTGCGCTCGACCGTGCCGCAGCCCGACGGCAGCTCGAGCAGCGTCGTGCCGACCGCGGGCGGGGGCGGCGGTGGCGCGGCCGGTTCCGGCGGCGGCGGCGGCTCCTCCGCGCGCACCGCATCCTCCGCCCACGCCGCGTCCTCGTACCAGTAGTAGCCGTAGGCCGCGCCGAGATAGCGGCCGTCGCGCCGGCCGTCGCCGTTCGCGTCCGGCGGCCGCACGGGCCGGTTGCCGCCGAGGCGCGCCTGCGCCGCGGCGTTCGCGCCGGCGACCGACGCCGTCGCGAGCCGGCCGCCCGCTGCCGCGGCCGGGAACGCGAGCGCGAGCGCGATGCCCGCCGCCAGGAGCGACGACGCCAGCCGCGCGCTCATGGCTTGCCGCCCGCGAACTCGATGCGGTGCGTGCCGGCCGGCGGCACGAAGCGGAACGCATCTGCAGCGATCGTCGGCGCGAGGTCCCAGTCGAACGTCGCTTCGTACTGCGGCTCGCCGTATTCGTAGCGCGTGGTCACGAGCAGCTTGCGCGGCAACGGGCGCTCGCCCTTCGCCACCCAGAGCTGCCAGTCGATCGTCGCCTGGCGGAACGCGAGGTGCTGCACGACGACGCCGTCCAGCGTCGTCTCGCCGACCAGGATCCCGGCGCGCGCGCCATCCGCGAGCGTGCCGCGGAAGCCTTGCACGAGCACGTCGAGCAGCGGCATCTCGACGCCGCGCGCGAGCAGCTCGTCGACCGTGCCGGCGATCGTGTCGGGCGCGTCGAATTGCGCGTAGACCTCGGCGCGCGGCGCGAACACGGTGAGCACGTCGCCGTCGTAGACGTACGAACGCACTTTCAGCTCGCCGTCGACGTCGACGCGCAGACGATCCGGCCGCTGCACGAGCAGCACCGCATGCTGCTGGTTCTGCAGCTTGTAGCCGAACGACAGCACTTCGTCGCGCGACTCCTGCGCGTCGATGGAAAAGCGCTGCAGGCCCTGCAGGTACTTCGCCATGCCGTCGAGCACGGCGCGCGCTTCCGCGGACACGCCCATCGCGCGCGATGCATCCGGCCCCTCGGCGGCGGCGGAAGCGGATGCGGCGAGCAGCACGGCGCACGCGAGCATCACGCGGCGGCAGCGATCGATGGCGCGCATGGCTCCTCCCGGCGAGTCGCGGCCGTGGGCGAGCCGGATGCTACGCCGGCGGACGCAGCGCGCCTGTTGGCCGTTCGGGCAAGTTCGCCCGGCGGCGCGCGCGACTAGCATTCCGCCATCCGGGTCTCGGGGATGCGGGCATGGCCGACGTGCGCAAGCTGGTGCTCTCCGCGATGCTCGCCGGCGCCTTCCTCGCCACGGCCGCCGCCGGCGACGACACCCTGCCGGCGGACGTCGTGGCGAAGCCGTGGACGGGCGACCTCGACGGCATGACCGAACGACGCCTGATCCGCGCGCTGGTGCCGTACTCGAAGACGCTCTACTTCGTCGACCGCGGCACGCAGCGCGGGCTCGCGTACGAGTACATGGCCGAGTTCGAAGCCGTGCTCAATGCGAAGCGCAAGTCGGGGAACCTGCGCGTGAACGTGGTGTTCATACCGACCACGCGCGACCAGATGCTCGCGATGCTCGACAGCGGGCGCGGCGACATCGCCGTGGTCGACGCGTCGATCTCCGACGAGCGCCGGCAGAGGGCCGACTTCAGCGAGCCGATCGCGCGCGGCATCAAGGAGATCGTGGTCACCGGCCCGACGTCGCCCGCGATCGCGACGCTCGACGACCTCGCCGGCAAGACCGTCTACGTGCGTCCCGATTCCACGCGCGAAGCGCACCTGCGCGAGCTCAGCGACGCGCTCGTGGCGAAGGGACTCCCGCCGATCGACGTGCAGCTCGCCGCGCCGGAGCTCGAGCCGGAGGACCTGCTCGAGATGGTGAACGCCGGGCTGCTGCCCGCCGTCGTCGTGAACGACTACTACGGGCGCTTCTGGAAGCAGGTGTTCACCGACATGGTGGTGCGCGACGACCTCGTGATCAGCGCGGCGAACGACATCGGCTTCGCGATGCGGAAGGGCAGCCCGCTGTTCAAGGGCGAGCTGGACGCGTTCCTGAAGTCGCGCAGCAAGGGCAGCGCGTTCGGCAACATCCTCGCGAAGAAGTACTTCAAGGACACGCACTGGGTGAAGAACGCCGCGAACGAAGCCGAAATGGCGAAGTTCCGCGCGCTCGTGCAGTTCTTCCGCAAGTACGCCGAGGAATACGGCGTGGACTGGGTGCTGATGGCCGCACAGGGCTACCAGGAGTCGCGGCTCGACCAGAGCGTGCGCAGCCCGGTCGGCGCGATCGGCGTCATGCAGGTGATGCCGGCCACCGGCAAGGACATGGCGGTCGGCGACATCGGCATCACCGAGAACAACATCCGCGCGGGCATCAAGTACATCCGCTTCGTGATGGACAACTTCTACGCCGACGAGGCGATGGACCAGAAGAACAAGATGCTGTTCGCGTTCGCCAGCTACAACGCGGGCCCGGGCCGCATCTCCGGCCTCCGCAGGCAGGCGGCGGCGCGCGGGCTCGACCCGAACCGCTGGTTCAACAACGTCGAGCAGCTCGCGTCCGAGAAGATCGGGCGCGAGACGGTGCAGTACGTCTCGAACATCTACAAGTACTACATCGCCTACACGCTCGCGCAGCAGCAGGTGGAGAAGCGCAATGCCGCGCGCGACGCGACGAAGACCTGATCGACCCGGAGGAACGCCATGAACGCCGTCACGCGCATCGCCCTCGCCGCCCTGCTCGCGCTCGCCGCGCGCAGCGCCGCGGCCACCGACGTCAGCGTCAACTTCCTGCCCGAGACCGACTTCACGAAGTACCACACGTACTTCTGGGTGAAGGTCGAGGGCCAGAACGTGGACCCGATCACCGACGAGCAGATCCAGCGCGCGGTGGACACGCAACTGCAGGCGAAGGGCTGGAAGAAGCTGGACTCCACCGAGGCCGACGCGTACGTCGCCTACCAGGTGGCGGTGCGGCAGCACCAGGAGCTGAACTACTACAGCAACTACGGCTACGGCTGGCGCTGGGGCGGCTCGACGAGCGCGTACACGCGCACGGTGAACACGGGCACGCTCACGCTCGACGTCTACGACCGCGCGCAGAAGGCACTCGTGTGGCGCGGCTCGGCCAGCGGCACGCTCAAGACGAAGAGCAAGCCGGAGAAGCGGCAGAAGCGCCTCGACAAGGCGATGGCGAAGCTGCTGAACGACTTCCCGCCGGAGCCGGCGAAGTAGTGTCCGGAGCGGAGCGCAGGACATGATGGATTCGGTGCCGATGCCGTTGTTGTTCCTCGCGAGCGTGCTGCTGGTGCTCGTCTCTGTGGACGCCGGGTACAGGCTCGGACGTTGGCGACACCGCATCGCGGTCGAGGAGAAGGAATCGGCGGCCAGCCCGCTCGGCGGTGCGACGCTCGCGCTGCTCGGCTTCGTGCTCGCGTTCACGTTCAGCCTGGCGTCCTCGCGCTTCGACGACCGGCGCCGTGCCGTGGTCGACGATGCGAACGCGATCGGCACGGCATGGCTGCGTACCGATTTCCTGCCGGCCGCCGAGCGCGAGCGCAGCCGCGACCTGTACCGACGCTACGTGGCGCTGCGCATCGGCGGCGAGTCGCAGCCGGACGTCGCGACCGTGGTCCGCGACTCCGAGCAGATCCAGGCATCGCTCTGGACGATCGCGGCCGACGCGCTGAACGCGCAACCGACGTCGCAGGGCCTGGGTCGCTACGTGGAGTCGCTGAACGCGATGATCGACATGCATTCGGTGCGCGTGCTGGTGGCCGTGAACAGCCGGATACCACCGGCGATCTGGATCGGCCTGTACCTGCTCACCGCGTGCGCGATGGGCGCGATCGGCTATTCGGCGGGCCTCACCGGCACCGCACGCACGCCCGCCGTGCTGCCCCTCGCGCTGGCGTTCTCGCTCGTGCTGTGGCTGATCGCCGACCTCGATCGACCGCAGTCCGGACTGCTGCGCGTCGACCAGTCCGCGCTGCAGGCGTTGCGCGATTCGATGGGCCCCGCTGCGCCGGGCTGATGCGCGTCAGAGCTGCGATTCGAGGCCGAGCGCGCCCGCGAGCCAGGCGCTGAAGCGGCGGCCCGCGCCCGCTTCGGGATCGCCGTCGAGCGGCGCTTCGTCGCCGCGCCCGATCCAGCGCAGCTCGCCGCTCGCGGCGTCGCGCGCGACTCGCCAGGCGCGGTCGCCGCCGTTCGTCGCGCGCTCGAATGCGGTGCGCAGCTCGCTCGCGAGCGCCACATTCCGCACGAGCGCCCCCTGCTCGCAGTTGATGCGCGCCGAGCGCGGATCGAGGTTGAACGAGCCGACGAACACGAGGTCGTCGTCGATCAGCGCGGCCTTGCCGTGCAGGCTGGCGCCCGAGCCCTTCACGCCGATGCGCGGCTGCTTGCCGGGATCGGGGCGCAGCTCGTACAGCTTCACACCGGCGTCGACGAGCGCCGGCCGCGTGCGCGAATAGCCGGCGTGCACGGCGGCGACGTCGGTCGCCGCGAGCGAGTTCGTGAGCACGGCCACGTCGATGCCGCGTCGGCGTTGCGCCGCGAGCCATGCGGCGCCCGCGTCGCCGGGCACGAAGTACGGCGAGACGAGCACGAGGCGCGTGCGCGCCGCTTCCGCGGCGGCACGCAGGCCCTCGAGCACGCCCGGCTCGGCGCTGTCGTCGCCGTGGACCTTGCGCGGATCGTCGATGAGCGCGGTGACGTCGTCGCTCCAGTGCACGTATTGCGCGATGCGGCCGGCGAGGTCGGGCTCGCGCGCGACGTCGCGCAGGAACGGCGTGTCGAGCTCGGGCGCACGTCGCGCGTCGAAGCGCGCACGGATCTTCGCGAGCCCGGCCGCGTCGGGATGGTCATCGAGCTGCACGAGGTCGAGGCTCGCCTCGTCGTTCCAGTAGCGCTCGAAGCCCTGCTCGAACGCATCGGCCGCCGGCCCGGCGAGCAGCAGGTCGAGGTCGGCGAAGTTCGTGCCGCCCGAAGCCTGGAAATACTCGTCACCCACGTTGCGCCCGCCGACGATCGCGACGACGTCGTCCGCGATCCACGCCTTGTTGTGCATGCGATGGTTCAGGCGGCCGAAGCGGCCCACCAGCTCCGCGCCCTTCCTGAGCACGCCGCTCCGCGAGCGCAGCGGATTGAATACGCGCACCGCGATCAGCGGATGCGCATCGAGCGCGCGGATCGCGTCGCGCTTGCCACGCGCGTCCATGTCGTCGAGCAGCAGGCGCACGCGCACGCCGCGGTCGGCCGCATCGAGCAGCGCCTGCGCGAGCGCGCGACCGGTGAGGTCGTCGTGCCAGATGTAGTACTGCAGGTCGAGGCTGCGCGTGGCCTTCGCCGCGGTCTGCGCGCGCAGCGCGAACGCCGCGGCGCCGCCGTCGACGAGCGCAACGGCCGATGCGCCACCGTGCGCAGCCACTGCGGGTTGGACGAGCTCGACGAGTGGCGAGGGCCGGCTGGAGTCAATCGGCGGATCCTCCGAATCGCGAACGGCGAGCGGCGTGGTGCACGCGACGAGCGCAACGCAGAGGAAGCCGACGATGCCGATGCGCATGGCGACGCATCATCGCGCGCGCCGGGCGGCGCTGTGCATCGCCCCTAGGTGAAGTGCCCGCCTTTTGCGACCTCGCCGCGCAGCCACTCGGTTTCGGCGCGCAGCAGGTGCACGCCGAACGCGGCCAGCGCTGCCAACACCAGCAGCCCCGCGTTCAGCACGACGGCGAGCACGGTGGCGGGCGAGCGGCCCTCGGCCATGACGACCGAGAACATGATGAAGAACAGGCCCAGCCCGCGCGCGCCCGCAGCGAAGCGCATCGGCGCCTGGTTGCCCGGAAGCCGGTGGCGGACGATCGTGGCGAGCGTCGCGAGCCACTGGACTCCGAGCATGGAACCGAGCGCCATGTACGCACCGGTAGTACCGGTGAGTGCGCCAAGGACCTCGCGCGGGCTTTCGTGGATGCACGCGAGCATCACGACCGTCGCGACGCCACCGGCGACGAAATCCATGAACAGCCCGGCGCCAGGGCGGTACTCCGTGAGCGCGTCGGCGCGCATCTGCTCGTCGGACTTCCGGTAGGCCGGGCTGCCGATGATCTTGGACACCCGCACCGAGTTCTCGACGATCACCTCGCGCGGCGAGCTGGGGTGCGGCCCCTTGATCAGGGCCATCAGGGCCTTGTATGCGGGCG
>CALKUS010000013.1 GCA_937996755.1 uncultured Pseudomonadota bacterium
ATGACCGACCCGCGCGACGCGTCGCGCGTGTGGCTCGGCACGGACATCGGGCTGTTCACGAGCCCGGACGGCGGCGAGCGCTGGTATGCCGATGCCTCCGGGCTCGGTAACGTGCTCGTCGAGCACCTCGTGCGCGCGGGCAGCGGCGCCGACGCGGAGCTGGTCGCGTTCACCTATGGCCGCGGTGCGTTCCGCGCGCGCTGGACGGAGTTGCCCGGCCTCGCGGTGAATCCCGGCTGGAGCGGTCTCTGGTTCGAGCCTGCGACGGCGGGCCAGGGTTTCCAGGTGGACGTGAATGCGCAGACCGGCCAGGCGGTCGTCGGCTGGTACACGCACGTGCCGGACGGTGGCGCGGGCACGCGCTCCAACCACATCTGGTTGCTCGGCAACGGCCCGATCGTGAACGGCTCGGCGAACGTGCCGCTGTTCCGCGCGCCCGGTGGCCGCTTCGACGACGGCACCGCGAGCGTGGCGCAGGTCGGCGCGCTCACGATCGCGTTCACGAGCTGCACCCAGGCGACGGTGGGCTACACCGTGACGCTGGACGGCATCCAGCGCAGCGGCGAGATCCCGCTGTCGCGCCTGTCGCCCGACGTGCTCTGCGAGGAATTCCGCGCGCGCGGCGATGGCGCGATCGCGGCCGCGAACCTCGGCATCCAGCCGGGCGGCTTCGAGTACGGGCACACGGGAAGCTGGTACGAACCCGCCACGAGCGGCCAGGGCATGCTGCTCGAGGTCGATCCACCGCGCGGCGCGATCCAGGCGAGCTGGTACACCTACGACTACGCCGATGCGCGCGGCGACGGCTCGCAAACGCCGACGTGGTACATCGCGCAGGGCAACCTCGACGGCACGCGCGCCGCGCTCACGGTGTTCAGGACCGTCGGCGGCAGGTTCGACGATCCGGCGGCGACGATGACGGAAGCCGTCGGCACGCTCACGCTGTTCGTGCGCTCGTGCAACCGCATCGACGCCGAGTATTCGCTCACGCTCGCGGGACAGGCGCGCAACGGCAGCATCGCGCTCGAAAGACTGACGCCACCCGACGTTTGCCAGATCGCCGCCCCGTGACGGTTGCAGGCCGGGGCGGACGGCAGTCGCGGGCGCAGGCGGGTTCCCGGTCGGGGCTTTCGCCCCTCCCACAAATACGCTGGCGCGACTGCGCCTGTCCGTGCGCCGCGAGGGCATTGTGGGAGGGGCGAAAGCCCCGACCGCAGCCCGCAAGCCGGAAAGTAGTCGCGGCTTTCGCCGCTCCCACAGTGACCCTCGCACGCAATCGCGTGCCCGCGCGCTGCCGGCGCCCGGTCGGGCCTTCGCCCGTCCCAAAATGACCTTTGCGCGCTATCGCGTACCCGCGCGCTGCGGGCGACCCGCCGCGGCTGTTGCCGCTCGCACCATTACGCTGGCGCGACTGCGCCTGTCCGTGCGCCGCGAGTGCATGGTGGGAGGGCGAAAGCCCCGGCCGCAGCCCGCCAGCCGGAAACTGGTCGCGGCATGCGCACGTGCCCGGCTTCCGGGTTCACGCCTCGAACACGAGCGAGCAGCAGGTGACGGCGCCCTCGGCCTTCTGCAGCTCGGACACGCCGACGGCGATCACCTCGATGCCCGCGGCCGCCAGCTTCGCCTGCGTACGCGGGAACGACGTGGGGTAGACGATCGCATCGCCGATGCGCAGCGCGTTCGCGGCGTGCGGCTCGGACGGATCGACTTCGATCAGCGTGAAGCCGTCGAGCTTCGCCACGTCGATCCATTCCGGCTGCACGAGCAGCACGCCGTCGTCGACGAGCGTGACGGCGGACTTCAGGTGCAGGCAGCCGGCGATCGGCAGCGTCTCCACCGCGTAGCCGTGCGGCGCGAGCAGCCCGCGGAGCTGCGCGACGCCGTCGCGATTGCTGCGCGCCGACTCGCCGACGTAGAGCGTGCGTCCCACGCGCATCACGTCGCCGCCATCGAGCGTCGCGGGCGCCTCCAGCGCCAGCAGCGGCCGGTGCGCGCGCAACGCGCGGGCGATGGAATCCACCTCGCCGCGGCGCGAGGCGGCGCCGGGTCGCGTGATCACCGCGACGTCGTCCAGCACGATCGCCGTGTCCTCGACGAACACCGAATCCGGGAACGCCGGCTCGGCCGGCAGCTGCATCACTTCGCAACCTGCGGACCGCAGCGCCTGGTTGTAGGCCGCGTGCTGGACGTGCGCGAGCGCGAGGTCGATCGGCTCGCGCGCGACGAACGACAATTCGCACTCGGCGAAAGCGGGAGAAACGGCGCGGGTGATCGCGAGTCTCATGGACAGACTCTAACGCGAGATCCTTGCCGTCCCAAGTTGGTCGTCATCCGGACGCGAGCCGGGATCCACCGCCTTGGCCCGGTGCATCCAGTGCGAGTTGTACGGCCCGTCAGGCCGCGTGCGCGACGGCCGGCTTGCGCAGGACCTTGCGCTTGATCCACTCGCCCAGGTCGTCCAGCACCGTGTAGGCAGCGGGAATGACGATCAGGCTGAGCAGCGTGGACGTGATCAGGCCGCCGATCACGGCCACGGCCATCGGCGCGCGGAACGTGGAGTCGGACGAGAAGCCGAGCGCGATCGGCAGCATGCCGGCACCCATCGCGAGCGTGGTCATCACGACCGGCCGCGCGCGCTTGCGGCACGCGTCGACGAGCGCATCGTGCTGCGTGAGGCCATGCTCCTGCTCCGCGATCGCGGCGTAGTCGACCAGCAGGATCGAGTTCTTCGTCGCGATGCCGATGAGCATCAGCAGGCCGATGAGCGCCGGCAGCGACAGATAGTGCTGCGTGACCAGCAGCGCGCCGAAAGCGCCGCCCGCGCACAGCGGCACGGCCGTGAGGATGGTGAGCGGCAGCAGCGCGTGGTTGAACAGCAGCAGCAGCACCATGTAGATGCACGCGATGCCCGCGGCCATCGCCATCAGGAAGCCGAGGAACATCTCGACGAACACCTCGGCGTCGCCCGCATTGAGGAAGTTCACGCCGGGCGGCAGCTTCTGCACGCCGGGCAGCTCCTGCACTTCCTTCATCACGTCCGCCAGCGGCCGCCCGTTCAGCTCCGCCGTGAACGACACGTTGCGCTGGCGCTGGTAACGGTCGATCTGCGCGGGGCCGCTCCCGAGCTGGATATCGGCGACCGCAGAAAGCGGCACCGTTCCATTCTTGCTCGGCACGCGCAACGTGGCGATGAGCGCCGGATCGGCGAGCGCCGCGCGTGCGAAGCCGACGCGGATCGGCACCTGCCGCTCGGGCAGGTTGAGCTTCGCGAGGCGCTGGCGGAAATCGCCCGCGGTCGCGATGCGCGCGGCTTCCGCGATGTCCGACGTCGAGACGCCGAGGTCGGCGGCGCGCGCGGGGTCGGGCACGATCACGATCTCGGGTCGCAGCAGCGACGCCGACGACGTGATGCTGCCGAGCCCCTGCAGCGTGCGCAGGTCGCGCTCGATCGCCTGCGCCGCCTGGTCGAGGCGCACCGGGTCGTCGCTCGCGAGCACGAGTTGCATCAGCTCGCCGGGCTCCGTGCTGATGTAGCTGATGCGCACGCCCGGCAGGTCCGCGAGCCGCGCACGGGCATCGCGCTCGAGCTGCTTCTGGCTGCGCTCGCGATCGCCCTTTGGGCCCCAGTCGAGCACGAGCGTGGCCTTGCGCACTTCACCGAAGCCGGTCTTCGAGGGGTCGCCGATATCGAGCACGCTGCCGACCGTCGTGTAAACCTGCTTCAGCTCCGGGATGCCCTCCAGCTTCGCGCGCGCCGCTTCCGTTGCCGCGACGGTCTGCTCCAGGCGCGTGCCCGGCGGCAGCTCGAGCGAGAGGTTCGATCGGCCGAGGTCGGAGATCGGGATGAACGTGGCCGGGATCAGCGGCACGATCGCGAGCGAAGCGATGAACAGCGCCGTCGCGATCCACAGCGTGAGCGCGCGACGGCGCAGCGCCGCGTCGACCCAGCCGAGGTACCAGCGCATCAACCGTCCTTCGGTCTCGACGTGCGGCTGGGCCTTGAGCTGGTACGCCGCCATCATCGGCGTGAGCAGTCGCGCGACGAGCAGCGAGAACAGCACGGCGGTCGCGGCGGTCCAGCCGAACTCGCGGAAGAACTTGCCGGCGATTCCCGGCATGAATGCGACGGGCACGAAAACCGCTGCGAGCGTGAGCGACGTGGCGATCACGGCGATGCCGATCTCGTCGGCCGCGTCGCGCGCCGCGTCGAGCGGCGACTTGCCCATGCCGAGGTGGCGCACGATGTTCTCGATCTCGACGATCGCGTCGTCGACGAGGATGCCCACGACGACCGACAGCGCGAGCAGGGTAATCAGGTTGAGGCTGAAGCCGAAGAAGTACATGACCGCGAACGTCGGGATGATCGACAGCGGCAATGCCACGGCCGAAATCCACGTCGCGCGCCAGTCGCGCAGGAACAGCCAGACGACGAGCAGCGCCAGCAACGCGCCTTCCCAGAGCATGGTCATCGACGACTCGAACGAGCGCTCGGCCTCGTCCACCGTCGTCGTCACGAGGTTGAAGCTCACGTCGGGATTGTTCGCCTTCAGCTCGGCCAGCGCCTGCTCCACGCGCTTCGCCACCTCGATCTCGCTCGATCCGCGCGTGCGCGACATCGAGAACGCGACCACCGGCTTGCCGTCGACGAGCGCCACCTGCGTCGGGTCGGCGGCGGCATCGGTGACCCTGGCGAGCGCGGACAGGCGCACCGCGCGCCCGTCGCGCAGCGAAATGCTGAAATCGCGCAACGCGGCCGCGTCGGCGATCGTGCCGACCGTGCGGATGGTCTGCTGCGATCCGCCGAGCTCGGCCTTGCCACCGGGACGTTCGGCCTGGATGCGCGCGAGCTGCTGCGAAACCTCGCCGGCCGTGACGCCCCAGGCCTGCAGCGACTGCGGATCCAGGTCGACGCGGATCTCGCGGTCGACGCCGCCGGCGCGCGTCACGGCCGCCACGCCGGGCACGCCATACAGCGACTTCGACACGTCGCGGTCGACGAACCACGACAGCTCCGACACGCTGCGCGACGTCGACGCGACCGCATACGTCATCAGCGAGCCGCCGATGTTCACGCGAGTGACGATCGGCTCCTCGATGTCCTGCGGCAGGTCCGCGCGGATGCGCGTCACGGCGTCGCGCACGTCGTCCATCGCCTGCGCGATGTCGGTTTCCAGCAGGAACTCGATGTTCGTGCTCGACACGCCCTCGTTGACGTTCGACATCACGCGCTTGATGTTCTCGATCGTCGCGACCGCGTCTTCGACCTTGCGCGTGACTTCCGTCTCGAGCTGGCTGGGGGAGGCGCCCGGCAGCGTGACCGTCACGGTCACCATCGGGAACGTGACGTCGGGGAAGCGTGCGATCGCAAGCTTGTGGAAGCCGTACAGGCCGGCCACCGTCAGCACGAAGAAGATCATCAGCGCCGGCAGCGGCCGACGGATGGCCCACGCCGAGAAGTTCATTGCTGCGCCGTCGCCTGGACCACGCGCACGCGGTCGCCGTCGGAAAGGAAGCCCGCACCCTGCGCGACGACGCGCTTTCCTGCCTCGATGCCCTCGAGCACTTCGATCCAGTCGCCGTCCTGCGCGCCCGTGCGCACGCGAACGCGCGCGACCGTGCCCTTCGCATCCACGGCGAACACGTACGGATAGCCGTCGCGCTGCACGATGGACATCGCCGGGACCATGAGCGCCTGCGACCTGCCGGTCACGATGCGGCCGTCGACGAACGCGCCCTGCCGCAGCGGGCCGGGATCAGGCAGGTCGATCTTCGCCATGCCCGTGCGCGTCGTCGGGTCGAGGCCCGGCGTCACGGCGCGCACGGTGCCTTCCACCGGGGTGCCGCCCGCGACGGGCAGCATCGCGCGCGCACCCGGCACGACGCGCGCGAGGTCCGCCTCGGACAGTTCGGCGCGCCACTCGAGCCGGCCCTGGCGGACCAGGCGCAGCAGCTCGCTGCCCGATGCGACCACCTGGCCGGGCTGCACCATGCGCTTCGAGACGACGCCATCGTCGGGCGCGCGCAATGTCGCGAAGTCGCGGCGCAGCTGCGCGGCGTCGCGCTGCGCGCGCGCCGTGGCGGCACGCGCCTGCGACTGGACGACGGCGGAGCGCAACTGGTCCCAGTCGGCGTTGCTCACCAGCTTGCGAGACAGCAGCGCCTCGCCCCGCGCGAGGTTCACTTTCGCGAGATCGACGCCGGCTTCGGCCTCGGCGAGCGCCGCCTGCGCCTGGCGCAGCTCCGCGTCGAGCGTGCGATGGTCGAGCTCGAGCAGCACTTCGTCCTTGCGCACTTCCTGCCCGACGTCGACGTTCAGCGCGGTGACGCGCAGGCCGTTCAGCTCGACGCCGAGCTGCATCTCCTCCCACGCCTCGATCGGCCCCGACGCGAGCACGGTCCGCTCGATCTCGCGCGATTGCGCTTCGACGAGGCTCACCGGAAGTGCCTGGCTCGCAGGCTTCGCGTCGGCGGCCTCGCGTTCGTCGGCACGCTGGCCGCAGGCGGCGAGCGCGAGGATCAGCGCGGCGAATGCCGCGCTTCGGAATTGATTCGCCATGGAACCATGGGACGCAGCGAGGGGCTGCGTATTGTAGGTCACGGGCGCAGCGCGCGCCCGTGGACCTCGGCGTTTCGTGACCGGAGTCAGGTTGCGAGCAGCGGCTCCCTGCCGCGCTCGCGCACCGGACCTTGTCCGATCACGCGCGCCACGGGCGGAATGCGCAACAGCACCGCCGTCGTGACCCAGCTCGCGGCGAGCGCCCCGCCGAACACGAGCGGCCCCTTAGCCGCGCCGGGCAGCGACGAGCCGAGCAGCAGGTACTGCAGCAGCGACACGTAGGCGTAATGCAGCAGGTAGATGCCGAACGCACAGCGCTCGAGGCTGGTGGGCAAAGCGCCGCCGCCGCGCACCCGGCGCGCGAACAGGCCGATGGCAGCGAACGAAATGGCCACGCCCGCGACGCAGAACGCGGTGTCCGCCGCGAGCACGAGGCCGAGGCCCAGCGTCTGCTTCGCGAGCGCGGCGAACAGCGCGATCACGATGGCCATCATCGCGAAGAAGAGCACCGCGGCGAGCGACGCCCAGCGCCCCCAGCGCCGCGCGAGCGCGCCGTCGGACGCGAAGATCGCCGGCACGCCACGCGCACCGAGCGCCATGCCGAACGCGAAGTAGGCCGCGTACAGGCCGAGTCGGCAGGTCTGCGCCGTGAACGGACCGAACGAGAACCACTCGAAGCCGCCGAACGCCTGCTCTCCGGGGATGTAGGCGAGCACTGCAGCGGCGGAGAACACGCCGTACGCACGGACGGGATGCGCCGCGCACCAGTCGCCGAAGCGCGCGGCTCTTTCTCGCAGCGAAGGCACGAGTGCGTTCACGAGCGCCGCGACGAGCGCGAACGCGAGCAGCACCCAGAGGAACCAGGCGGGACCAGCGGGCCACATGGGCAGCGCCACCCAGTCGTGCGCGTAGGCCGCGAAACCACCCTGCCCGCCGCGCTGCAGCCAGGCCGGGTAGTAGGCGAGCGGCGCGAGCACGGCGCACGAAGCGAGGAACGGAATACCGAGGCGCAGCGCGCGCTCGCGCAGGAAGCCGCCGGCGCCCTTCGCCGCCAGCGCGGGCCAGGCATACAGGCCCGCGAGCAGGAACATCAGCGCCATGAAGAACGTGTCGTTGAACCACACGATCAGGTCGGCGCCCGGCATCTTCGCCGCGTCGACCACCGGGAATGCGCGCCAGGCGAAGTCCGTGGACCAGTCCGGTACCAGCGGCGCCCCGTACGGGTGGTACGCGAGCACCGCGTGATGGAGCACGACGAGCACGGTCAGCGTCGCGCGCAGGCGATCGACGGGCGCGGAGCGGCCGCCGGCCGGGCTCGCGCCCGACAGGTTCAGGTTCGACATGGAGGTTCTCCTACGAGCGACGGAAAGCGCGACGCTGCCACCACGCGAGGACTGTGGCGGGCACGAGCGCGAGGACGGCCAGCACGGCCAGCATGAGGGGGAAGGTCCAGGACGGCAGCGTCGCGACGAACCAGTCGCGTGCGGCAATGTCGTTCGCGTGCGCGGCGAACGCGTAGCCGCCGCCGGCGAAGTGGTGCGCGACGGCGAGCCCGCCGGCGGCGCCGTTCCATGCGACGGCATAGCCGCCGATCGCGATGAGGCCGACCGCGGTGCCGCCCAGCACCAGCGCGCCGAGCGCGAATCCGCCCATCGGCACGATGCCCACCGCGACGCCGCCGATCGCGATGCCGCCCGCCGCCACGATGCCGACGGCAACGGGCGCGACCGCGAAGCTGCCGAGCGCGAACAGGCCGCCAATCGCGCGGTCGCCGACCGCGATCCACGCGCGCGCCGCGCGGGCGCCGGGCTCCGGCACGCCGAAATGGATGTGCCACAGCGGCAGTCCGAGCAGACGCGTCGTGCTGATCGACTCGCGGAACCAGGTGCCGCCGGCGGCCTTGCGCACGTCGCGCATCGAATCGACGTCGCGCCACGCCTTGTGCGAGAACCACGTGGCCCATGCGAAGGCGGCAAGCATGAACGACGCGAGGATCGCCGCGTCCTGCGTGTAGCGCGGCGCGAGCTCGATCCACGCGATCAATGCGATCGAGAACACCACCGTCGATGCGATCAGCGTGAAGGCGTAGCGTTTCACCATGTCGCGCTCGCGCTGCGTTTCCGCCGAGTCGAGGCCGGTGCGGATGCCGAGCCATGCCCCCGCGATGCCGATGAGCGGCCCGAACAGGCCGAGCGCGAGTGCGGCCCAGCCGGCGGATTTCGCGCCCTTCGTCGCGAGCACCGCGGCCGCGGCGGTGGTGGAGACGCCGTAGGCCGGCAATGCGGCGACGACGGCGAGCGTGAACGCCTTGCCCGGCCCGCTGCGCGACAGGGCGCCCTCGACGAACGCGGCGACCTCGTCCTGCAGCAGGCGGCGACCGCGCGTGAGGCGCTGCTTCACGGCGTCCTCGTTCAGCTCGAGCGCCGCCGCGACGTGGGCGATCGACTTCTGCTCGCGATAGAACATCACGAGCGGCTCGCGGTAGGTCGCGGGGATGCGACCGATCGCACGCCAGAGGATGGCCTGCTCCTCGTCGCGGATCGCCTGCTCGCCCGGCAACTCGTCCTCGGCTGGCGCGTCGGCGATGGCGTCCATCGACAGGGCGTCGTTCGCGGGCTCGGTCGCGTACGCGCGCGCGCTGTTGTGCGCGAGGTTGCGTGCGATCCCGCACAGCCAGGCGCGCAGCCGCTCCGGCTCGCGCACCGCGCCGATCCCGCGCCACGCGGCGATGAACGTTTCCTGCGCGACGTCCTCGCTGCGCGCGATGCTGCCCGTCGCGCTGTAGGCGACCGAGCACACCAGCGCCTGGTAGCGCTCGACGATCTGCGCGAACGCATGCCGGTTGCCCTGCGCGCTGCGCGTGACGAGGATCGCGTCTGAGTCGGGTGCGGCGGCCATGATTGCGGTGCGCTTCGTTGGACGGTTATCGCATGAGTGGTGGGTTCGGGCAAAAAGGTGACAGCCGCCGAAAGCCGACCTTTCCCGCCGCAGCCGCAGCCCGTAGTCTGGGTCTGGGTCTGAGTGCGCCAGCCGGCCGGCATCGTGCGACTCCGGAGGCACGACGGTGTACTCGCACTCAGACTCAGACTCAGACTCAGACTCAGACTACGAACCGCGACGCCGCCCGAGGTCCGCTGGAATGTTCGAACGCCTCTTCCACCTTCAAGCGCACGGCACGACCGTGCGAACCGAGGTCATCGCGGGCCTCACCACGTTCCTCACGATGGCCTACATCGTGTTCGTGAATCCGGAGATCCTCGCGGCGGCCGGCATGCCGCGCGAGTCGGTGTTCGTGGCGACGTGCCTGGCGGCGGCGATCGGCTCGGCGATCATGGGCCTGTACGCGAACTACCCGATCGCGATGGCGCCGGGCATGGGCCTGAACGCGTACTTCGCGTTCGTCGTGGTCGGCACGTTGCACTATTCGTGGCAGGCGGCGCTCGGCGCGGTGTTCCTCTCCGGCTGCCTGTTCGTCATCGTCAGCGTGCTGCGCCTGCGCGAGTGGATCGTGAACGCGATCCCGCGCTCGCTGAAGCTCGCGATCTCGGCCGGCATCGGACTGTTCCTCGCGCTCATCGGCCTGAAGAACGCCGGGCTCGTCGTGGACGATCCTGCCACGCTCGTGACGCTGGGCCCGCTGCACGCCCCTGCCCCGCTCTACGCGCTCGCCGGCCTCGTGCTGATCGTGGCGCTGCAGGCACGCAAGGTCACCGGCGGCGTCGTGATCGGGATCCTCGTCGTCACGGTCGCCGCGATCGCGCTCGGCCACGCGCAGTTCGCCGGCCTGTTCGCGACGCCGCCTTCGCTCGCACCGACGTTCCTGCAGCTCGACATCGGCGGCGCGCTCGACGCCGGGCTGATGTCGGTGGTGCTCACGTTCTTCCTCGTCGAGCTGTTCGACGCGACGGGTACGCTCGTCGGGGTGAGCCATCGCGCCGGCCTGCTCGATGCCGACGGCAAGCTGCCGCGGCTCAATCGCGCGCTGCTCGCCGACTCCACGGCGATCGTCGCGGGCGCCGCGCTCGGCACGTCGTCGACGACGGCGTATATCGAAAGCGCCGCCGGCACGTCGGTCGGTGGACGCACCGGGCTCGTCGCGGTCGTCGTGGCGCTGCTGTTCCTGCTCGCGCTCTGGTTCGCACCGCTCGCGGCCACGGTGCCCGCGTTCGCGACGGCGCCCGCGCTCGTCTATGTGGCCGTGCTGATGTCGCGCGGCCTCGCCGAGATCGACTGGGGCGACCTCACCGAGACGGCACCCGCGGTGCTGTGCGCCGTCGCGATGCCGTTCACGTTCTCGATCGCGCACGGCATCGCGCTCGGTTTCGTCGCCTACGCCGGCGTGAAGCTGCTGGCCGGTCGCTGGCGTGACGTGCCGGTCGCCGTCTGGGCGATTGCCGCCGTGTTCATCGCGAAATTCGCTTTCCTGGATTGACCTTTGGACACAGTGCTTTCGCGGGGAGGCAGGCGTACGCTGGCGCGGCGCCGGGCCGTGCCCGGCCGGAGGCCGACACCATGACCAGGTCCATCGCTTCGCTCTTCGCAGTGCTCGTACTCATCGCCGTGCCCGGCATCGCGACTGCGGCGAAAGGTCGCTGCGGCAGCTGCGGCATCGTCACGCGCGTGGAGCACATCACTTACGACAAGGACAAGGGCGTCGGTGGCGCCGTGCTCGGCACGATCATCGGCGGCGTCATCGGCAACCAGTTCGGCAGCGGCAAGGGCAAGACGGCCATGACCGTGGCCGGCGCCGCGGCCGGCGGCCTGATCGGGCACAAGCAGGACAAGAAGCACAGCCACAACGGCGAGCCGGGCCTGCGCCTGGAAGTGCGCATGGACGCCGGCGGCTATCGCACCATCGAGATCGCCGGCAACCAGCGCATCTACAAGGGCGATCGCGTCAAGGTGCACCGCGACCGCGTCGAGCTGGTCGACTGATCAGCGCGCAGCGGGCGCGAAGCGTCCGCTGCGATCCACCGCCGCGCGTTGCGCGGCGATGTCCTTCTGCATCCGCGCGGCGATCGCGCGGAAGGCGGCGTCGTTGCGCGCGAGCTCCAGGCGTGGATCGTGCAGCAGCAGCCAGCGGTCGCGGTAGCCGTGTGCGTACGCGCTGTCCAGCGCCTTCACGGTGTCCGGGACGTGGCCACGGCTGGCGGCGACCAGCGCACGCACGTACGCGAACTGCGCCGACTCCGGCGCCTGGTCGAGCCAGCGCAGCGTGCTGGCCTCGACCGCCGCGTTCCAGCGCGACGCTTCCGCGGTATTCCCGAGTTGCCCGTACGCGACGGCGAGCAGGCTCGCGGGGTCCGCGAGCGACGCTTCGCCGGCGAGCCGGCCGGGCTCGCCGACGATGCGCAGCAGGCCCTGTGCGGCAGACTCGACGTCGCCCGCGAGCCATTTCGCGATCGACCACACCTCCAACACGTCGCGCATTTCCGGCGGCAGCGTCGCGCTCGCGGGCGCGGCGCCGACCAGCGCATCGAGCTCTGGCAACACGCCCTTGCCGCCACGGCGCAACGCGATCCACTGCAGCCAGATCGCACGCGCGCGCGGCTGCCCGAGCTTGCGCGCCGCCGCTTCCGCGCGGTCGTATTCCTCGAGGGCGATCTCGGCCTGCACCACGGTCTGCTGGTTCGTGGGCGCGTCGGGCTCCGCCGCGAGCGCCGCATATGCCGCGCTCGTCGCATTGCCGAGCGCGCCGCGCTCCGCCTCCAGCGAGGCCCACGCGCGCAGCAGCAGCGCCTCGCGCGGTGTGACGGCGAGCACCTCGCGCAGCACGCGCTCCGCACTGGCGGTGTCGCCGGTCGCGGCATAGGTGCCCGCGAGGTTCACCGCGATGACGGGCTCGAGCGGCGACAGGCGTCGCGCGCGTTCCAGCACTTCGGCCTGGCGCTGGAACTGGCCCTGCACGCCGTACGTGTTCGCGAGCCACATCGACGCCATCGAATAGTCGGGATCGAGCGCAATCGCGCGCTCCAGGTTCGCCTTCGCGCCGGAATACTGGCCCGCGATCATGCGCAGCAGCCCGAGCGACGCCCAGCCCTCGGCGAGGTCGGGGTCGATGGTGACGGCGCGCACGGCCGCCGGCTCCGCGAGCACGACCGCCTCGGACGGATCGCGGATACCGTAGTCGGCCTCCAGCAACCAGGTGTCCGCGAGCCCCGACCACGCGCGCGCGTAGTTCGGCTCTATCGCCACTGCCTGCTGGAAGAACTCGCGCGCCTGCGCCAGCGCTGCGGGCGTGCGCTGGCGCCAGGCCTCGCGGCCCTGGAGGTACAGCTCGTGCGCGCGCACGTCGATCTTCGGTTTGCCGTCCTTCGCACCCGTCGATTCCGGTGCGGCGAGCCCGGTGATGCGCTGCTCGAGCTGCGTCGCGATCGCCGCGGTCACTTCGTCCTGCAGCGCGAATATGTCTTCCTCGCCGCGCTCGTAGGTTTCCGACCAGAGGTGGAAGCCGTCGCGCGCGTCGATCAGCTGCGCCGTGACGCGCAGGCGCCCGCCGGCCTTGCGCACGGAACCCTCGAGCAGGTACGAGACGTTGAGCGCCGCGCCCACGTCGCGCATGTCGCGCTTCTTGCCGCGGAACGCGAACGAAGAGGTACGGGCCGCGACACGCAGCCCGTCGATGCGCGCGAGGCGGTCGAGCAGCTCCTCCGCGACGCCGTCGGCGAACCAGCGCTGGTCCTTGTTCGCCGACATGTCGTCGAACGGCAGCACGGCGATGGAGTTCGGCGGCGCGTTGCTGTCGCGGCGACCGTCGTCGTCGAACCTCTCGCTGCGCGCCAGCCATACGGCCAGCGCTCCGGTCGTCAGCAGAACCACCGCCACCGCGAACAGCCGCGCCGTGCCCTTGCGTGCCGGCGTACCGTCGCGCGCGAGGCCCGAACGCGTGGCATCGAACCACCACGCGACGCTCATCACGACGGGGAAGCCGAGGATGGCGGCCAGGATCGTCCAGCGCATCGCCCAACGCGGCAGTCCGAGCGGCTCGAACGTGATCTCGGCGATCTGCAGCACCACGAACACCACGACCGCGTACGAGATCGCCGCGCGCACCACGCGGCGCCGCTTGAGCTCGGCCCAGGTCGTCGACAGCAGCGGCGTCGGTGCGGCCGCCGCGGCGGCCGCCGCCTCGTCGTTCGTGGAAATTTCCGTGTTCACCAGCTCGGTTGCGGGCCCGGGCGACATTGGCCCGCCGATGCTAACGGCTCGGGCCGCATCGGGCACGGGCCACGGGTCACGTGAACGATCCTGGCCCGGCGCGCATCCAAGGCGGCTTGCGACCGAAGTTCGCGATTCGCACGGCCCATCCCCGATGCCCGCGGTCGACAATCGCGGCAGGCAACGGCACGGAGCAGGACCCATGACGCGCGCACTCTTCGTCGGCGGCACCGTCGACAACAGCGAGCTCGATCTCGAGGGCACGAACCCGCCCGTGAATTATCCGCCGAACTCGGGCACGCCGAACGGCCGCTACCGGCTGTACGAGGTCGGAAAGATCGACGGCGCCGCCGTCTATGCCGTGTACGCGGCCCCCGACCTGTCGCCCGACGTGGTCGAGCGCGTGATCGACGAGCGCGGCTACCCTCGCCGCTTCGGCGTCGAGTCGCGGCACTCGCCTCCCTGAGGTCCCGCTACTTCACCAGCAGCGGCACGATCGCGACGACGAGTGCGCCGAGCGCAATCGGCAGGCGCTTCTGCATGCGCGCCTTGCGCTCCGCTTCGGGGAGACCCGCCTGCGCGTCGCGGACGCGCAGCACGACCAGGACGATCGTGGCCACGATCATCACGCCGAAGAACCACAATCCCTGGAACAGCATGAACCCGGCACCCTGCTGCACGCGTCGCTCCCTTCGATCGGCCCGCGCCAAGCGTACCGCGACTAGAATGCGCGGAAACCCCATCCGCGAGCCGCCATGACCGCACCGCTCACGCGCGCCGAGCGCACCGACTACGCCGAGACCTCCCGCCACGCCGACGTGATGGCATTCATCGCCGCGCTCGCGGCGCGCGGCGACCGTCGCCTGCACGTCGGCTCGTTCGGGGTCTCGCCCGAGGGACGCGAGCTGCCGCTGCTCGTGCTCTCGAACCGCGGCCTGTTCACCCCGGAAGCGGCGCACGCGAGCGGCCTGCCCGTGGTGCTCGTCATGAACGGCATCCACGCGGGCGAAGTCGAGGGCAAGGAAGCGAGCATGATGCTCGTGCGCGAGATCCTCGACGGCCTCCACGGCGACCTGCTCGACCAGCTCACGCTCGTCGTCGTGCCGCTGTTCAACCCCGACGGCAACGACCGCATCGACCCCGAGAACCGCAAGCTCGAGGTCGAGCACTTCCGCGGCCAGCTCGGGCCCACGAGCGGCGTCGGCACGCGCGTGAACGCAGCCGGCATCAACCTCAACCGTGACTACATGCGGCAGGAGGCGGTCGAGATGCGCCTGCTGCAATCGCGCGTCGCGCAGCCGTGGGACGCGCACCTCACGATCGACTGCCACGCGACGAACGGCTCGATCCACCGCTTCGACCTCACCTACGACATCCCGCACGGCACGGCCAGCGGGCGCGCCGAACCGATCGAGTTCATGCGCGAGCGATTGCTGCCGGCGGTGACCGAAGCGGTGAAAGCGACGGAAGGCCTCGACACGTCGTGGTACGGCAACTTTCTGCGCGACGAGGGCGGCAACGGCACGGGCTGGATCACGTACACGCACCATCCGCGCTTCGGCGGCAACTACCGCGGGCTCACGAACCGCCTCGACCTGCTGCTGGAAACGTATTCCTACATCGACTTCCGCGCGCGCGTGCGCGTGACGCATGCGTTCCTGCGCGAGACGCTCCGCTACGTCGCCGCGCACGGCCCGCGCATCGTGGCGCTGCTGCGCGAATGCCGCGAACCGCCGCGCGAGATCGCGGTGCGCTATCGCCTCGAGGCATTCGAGGACCGGAAGATGCACGTCCTGACGCGCGAGCCGTACACGCTCGCGGGCGCGCCGATCGAGGTGGACGTCCCGTACCTCGGCCGCTTCGTCCCCGAGCACGTCGTCACGCGACCGCATGCCTACGCGGTGCCGCCGGAAGTCGCGGCGCACCTCGAGCGCCACGGCCTCGCGATCGAACGCGGCCGCACGGGCACGCCGCTCGATGTCGAGGTGGCGACGATCCGCGGCCAGCAGTCGTCGACCGGGCGCGAGATCCTCGAGTCGAATGCTTCATCCTGGCTCGAAGCGGATTACCGTCGCGAGCGTCGCGCGCTGCCAGCCAGTTGGTCGCTCGTACGCACCGGGCAACAGCGCGGCGCGATCGCGGTGTACCTCTGCGAAGCCGGCAGCGACGACGGGTTGCTCGCTTGCGGGCTGGTGCCCGATACGAGCGCAGGGGCGGAGTTCCCGGCGTGGCGGGTCCACGCAGTCGAGTGAAGTCGACGTTGTGGGAGCGACTTCAGTCGCGATCTTTCGATGGCCGGAGAAGATCGCGACTCAAGTCGCTCCCACAGGTCGCACCTCAGGGTCTGCCGAGTCCAGCTGCCGCAGCACTTCCTCGAACCCGAAGCGCGCGCGCCAGCCGAGCTCGCGCTGGATCGCCGACGAGTCGTAGACGCGGTCGATGCGCCTCGGCAGCGACCAGTCGCGCCGGGCGAACGCCTTCGCGAGCAGCGGCGCGCGCCGCTCGATGACGGAGCGCGCGTCGCGCCACAGCGCCTCGACGTCCTCGCGCGCGAATGGCGTCGGCGACGAGACGATCCAGGTGCGCTCGCGCGCGTTGCCGTCGTCGAGCGCGAGCCGATGTGCCGACGCGACGTCGCGCGCATCGATGCCGCGATGCAGGCGATACGCCGCCATCAGCGGCGCTGCTTCCGGGAAACAGCGCGACATCCTCAGGATGCGCAGCACGAACGCACCCTGCTCCGCTGCGTCGTGCAGCAACGCTTCCGCCGCCAGCTTCGTGCGGTGGTAGATCGTGCGCGGCTGCGGCTGCGTTTCCTCGGTGACCCAGCCGGCACGTCCGTCGGGCGTCGCGGCGTGTCCGTACAGCGCCGTCGTGGACGTGTAGAGCACGCGCCTGGTGCCGGCGCGGTGCGCGGCGTCGATCACCGCGCGCGTGCCTCCGACGTTGATGCGCTCGAACTCGAAATCGGGAACGTCGCCGACGTGCGGCGCGTGCAGTGCGGCGACGTGGATCAGCGCATCCGCGCCGTCCAGCAGTCGGTCGAGCAGCGCGGGATCGTCCGTTTCGCCGACGAGGTCGGCCTGCGCACGCGGGTCGCGGTCCAGCGTGCGCACGGCATGGTCGTGCGCGAGCGCGGGTCGGCCGTGACGCACGCGTTCCGCACCGAGCCCCGCGAGGTGTTCGACGTCACGGGCGCCGGCGACACGGTCGTCGCGGTGCTCACCTTCTGTCGCACCTGCGGCGTGTCGCTGCCCGACAGCCTCATGCTCGCCAACCTCGGCGCCAGCATCACCGTGGGCAAGTTCGGCACCTGGGCGCCGAGCCGCCAGGAGATCATGGCTCGCCTCGGCGAGCACGGCAGCACCGGCCGCAAGATCCTGAACGTCGACGAGGCCTCGATCGTCGCCACGCGCCTGCGCACCGAGGGCCGCCGCCTCGTGTTCACCAACGGCTGCTTCGACATCCTGCACCCCGGCCACTGCGAGCACCTGCAGAAGGCGCGCACCTACGGCGACGCGCTCATGGTCGCCGTCAACTCCGACGACAGAGATC
>CALKUS010000014.1 GCA_937996755.1 uncultured Pseudomonadota bacterium
TGCCCGCGGCGTCCTTGACGACGTTCACGCACTTCACGATGCCGACGCCGCGCAGCCGCACTTCGCCACCGGGCACGAGCCGATGGAAACCCTTCGGCGGCACTTCGAAGAAGTCGTCGCGCTCGATCAGCAGCTCGCGTGAGAACGGCACCTTGCGCGTGCCGAACGAGGGGTCCTTCGGGTGGTTCGGGAACTCGAGCTGCTCGACGTGGCCTTCGGGCACGTTGGTGAGCACGAGCTTCACCGGGTCGAGCACGGCGAAGCGGCGCGGCGCCGAAGCGTCGAGCACGTCGCGCACGTGGCCTTCGAGCACGCCCAGCTCGATCACGCTGTTCTGCTTGGACACGCCGAGGCTGTCCCAGAACGCGCGGATCGCGGCGGCCGGATAGCCGCGGCGGCGCGCGCCCGAGAGCGTGGGCATGCGCGGGTCGTCCCAGCCGTCGACGAGGCCGTCGGAAACGAGCGCCATCAGCTTGCGCTTGCTCATCACGGTGAAGTCGAGGTTGCCGCGCGCGAATTCGATCTGCTGCGGGCGCGACGGCGCGTCGTGCATGCCGGCCGCGCGCAGCGATTCGGTGAGCGACGGATCGTTCGGGATGTCGAGCTGCTCGAGGCACCAGTCGTACAGCGGGCGGTGGTCCTCGAACTCCAGCGTGCACAGCGAATGCGTGATGCCTTCGACGGCGTCGGAGATGCAGTGCGCGTAGTCGTACATCGGGTAGATCGGCCACGCGTCGCCGGTGTTCTGGTGCGCCACCTTGCGGATGCGGTACAGCGCCGGGTCGCGCAGGTTGATGTTGCCGCTCGCCATGTCGATCTTCGCGCGCAGCGTGCGCGCGCCGTCCGCGAACTCGCCCGCGCGCATGCGCTGGAACAGGTCGAGGTTCTCGGCGACGCTGCGCTCGCGGTACGGGCTGTTGCGACCAGGTTCGGTGAGCGTGCCGCGGTATTCGCGCACTTCGTCCGCGCTCAGGTCGCAGACGTACGCCTTGCCCTCGCGGATCAGCTTGAGCGCGCAGCGGTAGATCGGCTCGAAGTAGTCCGACGCATGGCGCAGCTCGTGCCACTCGAAGCCGAGCCACTGCACGTCGGCCTTGATCGCCTCCACGTACTCGACGTCTTCCTTCGTCGGGTTGGTATCGTCGAAGCGCAGGTTGCACGCGCCGCCGAACTCGCGCGCGATGCCGAAGTTCAGGCAGATCGACTTGCCGTGGCCGAGGTGGAGGTAGCCGTTCGGCTCGGGCGGGAAGCGCGTGACCACGTGACCGCCGTGCTTGCCGGCAGCGACGTCGTCGCGCACCAGCTGGCGGATGAAATGGTTCGGGGCGAGGGGGTTTTCGACGGACATGACGCGTGCGGCGGGGAAAAGGCCGTCGATTCTAGCTCACCGACTCGCGCTGCCAGGTTCCCTAGATCCTCGGGCGGCGCAGGCGCAGCCGGATCGGTCCGCGCGCCGAGCGGATGTCGACCGGCTGCCCGTCCTGGAACGCCTCGATGTGGCCGGAATCGGCAAGCTGGGACGCGACGTAGCGCACCGGGCGCATGAGCTCCTGCCACGGGAAGCCCAGGTCCTCGGCGATGCGGCGCGCGGCCTCGCTCGGGCAGATGGTCGAGCTGCCGTAGCGCTGGTCGAGCAGCGTGAGCATCGCCTGCCGGATGCGACGGCCGAGCAGGCCGTCCGGCGACAGGTGTGCGTCCGTCGGATCGAATAGGTCGTGCACGACTGCCCGCCGTCAACGTTCCCCCCCGGGACTGGAGAGCATAGCGGACGCGAGCGTACGTTGCCGCGTGGCGGCGCTCGGCGCGAAACGCGGCGAAACAGCGCTTTACGGGTGCGCCACCCTGCGCTAGCTTCGAGCCAAACCCGGCGCAGGGCGAGATGCGAGCCGTCTACCAAGCCGAGAACATCCTGGACGCGCACCTCGTGCGCGGTGCGCTCGAAGCGAGCGGACTGCGGGCGTTTGTCACCGGCGAGTACCTCACCGGCGCGGCCGGGCAACTGCCGGCCGCAGGCCTCGTGACCGTCATGGTCGACGATGACGACTTCGCGGCCGCGGAAGGCGTGGTCGCGGACATCGCCGCGAATCGCGTCGATCCCGACGAGCTCGACGACGCCGAATTCGCACCCGGACTGGCCTGAGCGAGGCCTGGCCGTTGGTTGCTGGCGGCAATCGACGCGCCCATGTACCGTTCCCCGCGTCGCGCCTGCCATGGCGGTGGGCACCGGGGGATGCGTCCGCATGAAGCGCCTTCTGCGCCTCGCGCTCGCCGTCGCGGCGCTCGCGGGTGCCTGCACCGTGGACGCCGCGCGCTACGCGGTGCTCGACGTGCCCGCGGGACAGCAGGCGCCGTCGCGCGACGAGGTGCTGTCCGGCCGGCTCGACGCGCGCTTCGTGCCGTTCGACGCCGTCGGGCCGGACCTGCGGCGCGAGCGCCGTGAAGCGTGGTTCCGCATCGAGCCCGAGGCCGCCGACACCACCGGCCCGCGCATCCTGTCGGTCGACCGCACGCCGCTCGACGCGCTGACCGTCTATACGCGCGAGGCGGGCGGCTGGCGCGAGCAGAACGGAGGCGGCCGGGAGGACGGCGACACCACGCCGTTCCACGTCTGCTGTTTCGTGTTCGAGTTGCCGGAGCTCGCGATCGGCCAGGCGTTCTATGCGCACCTGGCCGATGCAACCCCTTCGCCGATCGCGATGTCGGTCACCACGCCGCGCGCGGTCTATTCGCGCGACCGCAGCGAAACCGTGCTGATCACCATCGTGCTCACCACGATGCTCGCGATGCTTCTGGTCAACACGCTGTTCTGGGTGGTGCTGCGCGGCTCGGCGTGGCTGCACTACTCGTTGTTCCTCGTGTTCAACATCCTGTGGATCGCGCGCAGCGATTTCCTGTTCGCGCGCGTGCCGTTCATGCGCGAGCTCGATCCCACCGCGATGTTCCCGTGGACCATGCCTGGCGCGCTCGCGGCGTTCTTCGCCACGTCGTTCCTGCAGCGCTTCATCGAGTTGCCGCAGCACTGGCCGCGCCTGAGCCGCGCGCTCGACATCGGGCGCTGGCTGGTGCTCGCGATCGCCGTGGCGTCCGCGGTCGAGACGCCGGGCTCGGCGCTCGCGTTCCGCGACGCGTTCAACCTCACCATCGTGGCGGTCGCCGCGCTGTCGCTCGTGGCTGCGGCGCTGTCGCTGCGGCATTCGCGCCGCGCCGCGCTGTCCGTGCTCGTCGGCTGGGGCGTGCTGCTCGTGCTCACCGGCAGCCGCGCGCTCGCGGCGCTCGGCTGGGTGCCGTTCGGGTTCGGCACGCAGTACGGCTACCAGATCGGTACGGCGCTGCAATCGATCATCCTGACCATCGGCCTTGCCGACCAGGCGTTCGAGTTCAAGCGCCAGCGCGACCGCGCGCAGTCCGGCCGCGACCAGGCGCTCGCGAAGCTGATGCGCGAGCAGGTGCGCCGCAGCCTGGGCGACTCGCTGTCCGACCTCGCGTCGCACAACGGCAGCGACCTCGAGTTCACCGCGTTCAAGCGCGTGCTCGCGGCACTCGCGAAGGTGATGCCGCTGGAGGGCGCGGCCGTGTTCATCGAGGGGCTGTCCGACAAGCGCGTGCTCGTGGTCGACCCGGCCGCCGTACACGACCGGTTCGCCGACCTGATCCGCCGGCGCGGCGCCACGTTGCGCGCGGCGGCCAGCTCGAAGCGCAACCTCGTGCTGCCGTCCGACACGGTCGGCGACGAAGACGCGAGCATCGCCGTGCAGCCGCTCGCGGTCGCCGGCGAGGCGTGGGGCGTCATGCTGCTCACGCGGCCGCGCACGCAGGAGTTCTCGCCCGACGACTTCGACGTCGCGCGCGACTTCGCCGCGGTCGCGCTCAAGGAGATCGAGGCCGTGCGCGCGCAGGTCGCGCTGAAGCAGCAGGCGTCGTTCGACGCGCTCACCGGCGCGCTGAATCGCGGCAACGCCGAGAACCTGCTGGAGACGGCGTTCTCGGAAGCGGTACTGTCGCGACAGCCGTTCTCCGTGCTGTTCATCGACCTCGACCACTTCAAGCGCATCAACGACGAGTACGGCCACCCGGCCGGCGACGAGTGCCTCATCCGCGTCACGCAGCGCATCCTGCACGTGCTGAAGCCCGGCCAGGCGATCGGCCGCTACGGCGGCGAGGAATTCATCGTCGTGCTGCCGCAGATCGACGCGAACCGCGCGCGCGACGTCGCCGAGAAGATCGTCGAGACGATCCGCAGCCGACCGATCACGTCGGAGCGGCTCACGATCCCGCTCACCGTCAGCATCGGCGGCGCCTCGCGCCAGCCCGGCGAGCTCACCCCGAAACTGCTGCTCGAGCGCGCCGACCAGGCGCTCTACACCGCAAAGCGCGCCGGCCGCGACCGCGTCGTGTGGGCGGAGCAGAGCAGCACGCCGGCCTGAGGGTCATTCGCGCCAGATGGCGCGCAGCGGGTCGAATTCCGGATGCTGCATCGCCGCGGCTCGCGGCCCCAGGCCGGTGAGCGCGACCACGCCGTCGCGCAGCGGATCGAGGCCGAACGCTTCCTCGATGTCGCGCTCGTTGATCGCTGCCGTGACGAAGGCACCCAAGCCGATCGCCGTGGCGACCAGATACAGCGTTTGCGACAGGTGACCGGCGTCGAGCACGATCGCGCGATGGGCCTTGGGGTGCAGGCGATACTTGCCGAACGTGCGACCCAGCCGCGCCACGAGCGCGATCTGCACGTGGCAGTCAGCGAACCACGGCTGGCCTGCCGCGAAGCGTCGCATCAGGCGGTCGGTGTCTGTCGCTGCGACGGGCGACAGGAACTGCAGGTCGCGTGCTTCGGGATCGTAAGCGTAAGTGCCGGCCGACAGGCCTTCGACGTCGCGAACCAGAAGCCGTGCCTGCACGGGATGCAGACTGCCCGCGGACGGGCTCGACCGCTTGTGCACGCGGGCGACGCGGCCGGCGAGGCCATCGGCGCGATAGCCGAACACTTCGTGCAGCACCGTTGCCAGCTGCGCCAGAGGCAACTGCTTCGCCTGGTCGAAATTCCGGCACGTGACGCGGCGCTCGAACAGCTCGCTGAGCGGCGCTGGCAGTGCGGTGGCAGGCAGGGGAATCGATTCGCGATCGGGCGCGCGCTCGTGGGCCGGCGGCGGCAAACCGTTCGCGTCGAACACGTCGCGCGCACCGGGCGGCGCGTCGTTGTCGGAGACTTCGTTGCCGCGCCACCGCGTCTGGAAATGCGCGACGGCCGAGAGCGTCGGCCACGGCGTTTCGCGAAGTCGCGCATCACGCAGACCATGCTCTCCGGATTCGTCGACGATCACGCCTGCCTGCAACAGGCGATGCACGCGATTCGATTCGTCGCAGCCGAGATCGCCGGCATCGCGCCAGAGGTTGGGTGAGAGCCCCTGCAGCAGCGCCACGTCGCCGGGTTCGATTTCGACGGGCTCGTCGAGGTGCGCGCAACGCGCCAACAGCATCGGCTGCGCGCGCAAGGGCACTTCGCCGCGCACGAGCGCTTCCATGTCGAGCCGCACCTGCTCGAGGGGTTCTAGCAGCAGGTGGGCGCAGCGCCTGATCCGCATGGGAGAAGGGCCGCCCGCACGCGGGCGGCCCGGCCTACTCAGTCGTTGCGGAACCACATCGCGGCCGTCGCCGCGCGGCCCGGGTTGCGCTCGAGCGCATCAGCGCAGTCGCGCAGCACGTTCGCGTCGGCGAGGCGACCGTCGGACGACAGCGTGGCGACGAAGTCGGCGCGGAACGCGGCATCATCGGCGAGGCGGCGGAGCAGGGTCGCAGCTTCCATGGTGTGAACCTTTTGATGAGCCCGGGATGGGCGCGCGATCTTCACCCGCAGGCGATTGCCACGCAACTTCCGGGCAGCGTGTTTCGCATCAATTGCGCAGTGACCCGTCCGAGGACCAGACCGATGCGAGCGGGTCCAGCTCCACGTGTTCCCGTGTCGCCGAGCGGATGCCGAAACCGCACAGCGCGAGCGGACCTTCCGCCATGCCATCGAGGCCGAACGCCGTTTCGATCGCGTGCTCGTTGATCGCCGCCGTGACGAACGCGCCGAGGCCGAGCTCCGTCGCGGAGAGGTAGATCGTCTGCGACAGATGGCCGCAATCGAGCACGATCGCGCGATAGGCCTTCGGGTGGTTGCGGTACTTCCAGAAATTGCGCGCGAAGCGGGCGACGAGCGCCACGAGCACGTGCGCTTCGCCGAACCAGGCCTGGCCGGCGGCGAACGCAGTGGCGAGATCGGTAGGTAGTCCCTCCGGCTCGGGCAGACGATGCAGCGCGTGCTCGCCGACGTGGTAGTGGTACAGGCCACGCTCGAGGCCTTCGACGCGTTGCGCGACGACGTATGCCTCGACCGGGTGCAGGCTGCCGGCCGAGGGGCTGCCCTTCTTGATCGCGATCGCGTCGCCACCGAGCGACTCGGTGGCGAGCGCGCCGAACGTGCGGTGCAGCACGGCAGCCACGTGCGCGAGCGGCAGCGCGCGGTCGCCGTCGTAGTTGCGGCAAGTCACGCGCCGGTGCAGCAGGCCATCGAGCGTCGACGCTTCCGCGCGGGGCAACGCGACGTCCGCCGTCGCGTCGGCGCGTGCGTGGAAGTGCGGCGGCGGCAATCCGAACGTCTCGATCAGGTCCTCGACGCTGCGAATGCCGCGCGCTTCGCCGGCGGTGGTGGCGTCGACATCGCGCCAGCGCCCGAAGCAGTGGGCCGCGGCATTCAGCGGCCGCCACGCCAGTTCGCGCAGGCGCTCGTCTGCTGCTCGTAGCGTGGCGAATTCGTCGTCTTCGCCGAGCAGCAGGCCACGCGCGAGCAGGCTGTCGATCACTGCCTCGCCATGGCCCTTCTGCACGAGCTCCTCGCGTGGCGTCCACGCGACATCGCCGCAATCGCCGAGCAACAGGAGCTCGGCGACGGTGACCGGTTGCTCGTTGCCGAGATGGGGTGCGAGCGCTATCCAGGCGCGGGTGCGGCGCAGGCCGTCACCGCCTGCGCACAGCGATTCGAAGTCGAACGCGATCTCTTCGCGCGGCTCGACGAACAGGATGCCGCAGCGCCTCACCTTCATGACCGATCTGCCCTCGTCGCTTGTGGCGCAGTATGCGCAATCCCGTCTATGCTGCGCACGGGATCGACACGACAGGGGAGCGCGACATGGCCAAGAGTTTCCTGACCTCGGAAGTGGTGGACAAGCTGCTCGACAAGCTGGGCAGCGACGACGCTTACCGCGCGAAGTTTCAGAAGGACACGCACGGTGCGCTGAAGGATATCGGCGTGAACGTGGATCCGTCGGAGGTGGCGCCGGTCAAGGCGTTGCCCGACAAGGACACCATCAAGAAGAGCCGCGACGCCATCAAGAAGGCGATGGTCGGCCAGCTAGGGATGTGGGCCTTCGTCAAGTGATTTGACGGCTTCGCGCAGCGCAGCGACGCGTCGCGTCGTCGCGAGCTGCGCATCGCTGCGCGGCCATTCGGCCGGCAGCTCCGCGAGCGCCGCTTCCGCATCGGGACGGCGCTTCGCAGCGACTGCGACTTCGGCCACCGACAGCGTCGCGGCGTTGCAATCCAGCAGGTTCAGCGGCTGCAGCAGGTAGCCGTCGCTCCATTCGGCGAGCGCGGCCCCGCGATGATCGGCCAGCCACTTCGCTTCGGATCTCGCGCTCTCCAGGTCGCCACGGGCTGCGGCTGCATGCAGCAACACCGAATGGGTCAGGTAGACCGGTCGGTGCTCCAGCCAGGGCCGCACGAGCCGGGCTGCTTCGGTGCCGTCGCCCTTCGCCAGCGCGACTTCCGCGCGCGCGACCGCGAGCACGTTTTCCAGCACGGGATATTCGCCGGCGTGGACCATCGGCGCGACCTTCGCGATCGTCTCGTTTGCCGCGTCCGACTCGCCTCCGCGTGCCTGCAGGATCGCCGCGACCAGGAGGTTGAATGCGTGCGAACTGCCATACAGCGGCGAGTCGCTTGCGAGCGCCTGCGTCTCGGTTTCGACGAACGAATCGATGGCCGCTGCCGACGCTCCGCCAGCCGACGCCGAAGCCACCTGCAATTGCATCGCGCGGAAGCGGCGCGCTTCCTTCTTGAGCCCCTGGCGCTCAGCGTCGGCCGTCGCCTGCTCCAGCTCCGCCGTCGCTTGCGGGAGCCGACCGCGGTCGAGCTCGACCATCGCTCGGCGAAACGGGGCGTACAGCTTGAAGAACGAAGGCAGCTGCGGCGGCACGTCGCTGGCGTCCGCCAGCGCAGCATCGTATTCGCGGCGCGCGAGGTGCGTGGCCGAGCGTCCGAAATCGAGCGTGGCGAGACCGAGCTGGTTCGCCGTCTCGTAGGCCCTGAGCGAGCCATCCGAGTCGCCGGTTCCGAGGCGCATGTGCCCGAGCAGGTCGAAGGACATGGCGCGGAGCGGATGCTGGCTCTCGGCCACGGCCTGCAGCATGGGAATCGCGCCGGCGAAATCGTTCTCCCACTGCCAGCCATACAGGCCGCTGTTCTGCTGTCCGACGTAGAACTTCGGGTAGACCTCCGCCATCAGTCGCCACTTCTGCAGCGACGCCTCCGGGCTCTGGAACATCGCGACGTAAGCGTCGAGGTGCAATTGGTCGCGCGGCATCAGGCGGTCGCGGAACGGTACGGCCTGTTGCACATACGTGTACGCCTTCACCCGGTCAGCCGTGTTCCAGCCGGCGGCGAGCCGCAACCACGCGCTAGCGAACGTCGGGTCCAGCTCGACTGCGTGCAGCAGCAACTGGTCCGCATCGGCGAAGCGACCGTTCGCATGTGCCTTCAGCGCGAGTCCGTAAGTTCGCAGCGCATCGAGGTTCGAAGTCGCGACCTTCTCCAGCGGCTCCGAGGTTCGATCAATCGCGGCCAGGCTTTCGCCGAGCTTGCCGCGCAGCGTGCGCGCGACCGTGTCGATCGACGGCAACACGGAGTCCGTGCCTTCGCCGTCCGCGGACTCCGCATAGACCGTAGTCTGCGTATTCGGGTCGATGACCTCGGCGCTGACCCGCAGCCGCCCTCCGACTTCCGCGACCGTCGGCAGCACGACGGCGCGTGCGCCGTCGCGCAGCGCGATTTCGGAGGCGACTGCTCGATCGATGATCGTGCCCGGCTCGCGCTTCATGCGCGTGAGCGCGTCGCGCACCTGGAGCTCGGGAATCACGTTCACGAACTGCGATTGCTCGAGGCTGATCCGGAACGCAGCTTCCAGCGATGCGTCGAATACCTCGTCGCCTGTGAGATTGCGCAGGTTGCCGACCACGATCCAGTCGCGCTCCGCGAACGCGATCGCCGGTTTCGGCTGCAGCGTCAGCAACCCGACGGCAACGGCGATAGCGGCGATCGCAGCGATCTCGCCGGCAAGCACGATCGGCCGTCGCCACCACGCGAGGTGGCGCTTCGCCTTCTGCGAGTTCGGCGGCCGCAACAACGGCGCACGAGTGTCCGCGGCGACTTCGTAGACGGCAGCCGGCTCCGGCACGCCCTTGAACGCGTACAGGCCGTGGCTGCGCCACTGCAGGTCCGGGAATCGTTCGCGCAGGGCCTGCTCGCTGCGCTTCGCGAGCTCGGCCGTGGTCGCCGATGCGAGCGTCTGGCCGGGCACGGCGAGGCCCATCAACCGCGCCGCGACCGGCTTAGCGAGGCCTTCCACCTCGAACGGCTTCGCACCCTGCGCGACGTCGTCCGGCGAGTTGCTCCACACCACGACGTCGCCCACGTGCACGCCGACGCGCGCGCGCAGCGTCTCGCCTTCGGACACGCTCAGGTCGCGCAGCGACTGGTGGTAGTCGAGCGCGAAGGCGATCGCGTGGATCGGCCGGTCGAACAGCACGAGGAAGCCGTCGGTCTTGTCGATCTCCTGCCCGCCGTGGCGGTGCATGAGCAGGCGTGCGGTGCGGTCATGTCGCCGCAACACTTCTGCGGCGCGCGAATCCCCGAGTCGCTCGACGAGCGCCGTGCTGTCGGCGAGGTCGCAGAGCACGAGCGCCCGCAGCACGGGCTCTGGCGCGCTGGCGGCCTTGTCGGGAAGCGGATTCGCGGACATGGGCCTTGCCGTTCCACGGCACGGGGCGGTGCGGGCCCCGGATCGCCCGGATTGTGAGGGAACGGTCGGAACAAGCCAACCGCATCCGCCGCAGCGACTATTCCTGCGCGATCTTCCAGGCGTCGCCGCCCTGGCCCTTCACTTCGTAGAGCGAGATGTCGGCCTCGCTGTACCAGATCGACCATTCGGCGCCGTCCTGGCACAGGCCGCCGCCGACGCTGACGGAGATGCGCAGCGCGGCGTTCGGGTCGGGGAAGCGCAGCGCGCGGACGCCGGCGGCGATCTGCGCGGCGCGCGACTCCAGCTCGGCCAGGTCGGCGACCTGCGCGAGCAGCGCGAACTCGTCGCCGCCGAGGCGGCAGGGCAGGTCGCAGGCCTGCGCGGCGTTCATGATTTCCTGCGCCACGCCCTTGAGCACGTGGTCGCCCATCAGGTGGCCGCAGTGGTCGTTGATCTGCTTGAAGCGGTCGAGGTCGACCAGCAGCAGGCCGAGGCGCGCTTCGGGCGCGCGATGCTGCGCGAGCGCCTCCAGGAACGCGTACAGGCCGCGGCGGTTGCACAGGCCGGTGAGCTCGTCGGTGTGGACGAGGCGCTCGACCGTGGTGAGCTGCGTGCGCGTCTGGCGCAGCGAGTCCAGCGTCACCATCAGGTCTTCGTTGCGTCGCTTCAGGCTGGCGATCAGCTGCTGCTCGCTCGCGACGAGGTAGGAGAAGGAACGGCGCATGAAGTGCGCCAGCAGGCGCGGCTCGCTTTCCAGCAGGCCTTCGAATGCGGCGTGCTCGACGACGTGCAGCACCGTCGGCTCGACGGCGACCGCGTTCGCGACGCGCGCGTGGTTGCCGATGAACAGCGCGAGCTCGCCGAAGAACTCGCGCGGGCCGATCACCTTGTCGGGCAGGCCGTTGCCGAACTCCAGCTGGATCAGGCCCGACTCGATCACGAACATGCTGCGACCGAGCTCGCCGCGGCGGAAGATCACTTCGCGCGGCGCCACTTCGCGACGGCGACTCGGCGAGCAGAACAGCGCGAGCTCTTCGTCCGAGAGCTGCCGTGGCAGCAGCAGCGGACGCGGGCGCGCGCCGACCAGTTCGATCAGGTCAGGGTCGGGCAGAAAGGCACCACTCGCAGACACGAAAATCCCCCCGGGTTCCACCGGCGCGGCATCATAACCCATTGAACGAAACGGAAACGGCGCGCTTCGTCGCACACCGTTATAGTGCCGCTCCCGCCGCCTGTGCCCCGATCCATGTTGCGAATGCTGTTCCTGGCCCTGCTGGCGCTGCCCGCGGCCGCCGCCGAGCCCCCGTCCGCCACGCCTTATGCGGCGCTGTACGGCGCGCTTGCACCCGCGCGCGAAATGGCCGGCTTCGACCGCCTCGTCCCGCTGCAGAAGCTGGAGAGCAAGCTCGACGGCGTGCCGCCCGCGGCGATCCGGCTGAGCATCCGGGCCCGCGCCGGCGCGATCGACGTGAAGCCCGCCGCCGACGGCAGCTTCCAGTTCCCGATGGACGAGGCGCTGCTCGCGGAGAACCCCCCGGTGGTGAGCAACCAGCCGAAGGGCTCGCTCACGATCTCGGTCATGCCCGCGCTGCGCCTGCCGGCAAGCCGCACGTGGGCGATCGCGGACATCCGCGCGGCGCTGGCGCAGGTGGAACAACTGGTCGCACGGCAACCGGTGGCCGGTGCCGGCTCGAAGGTGCGCGGCGCCGAGCTGCGCTTCGCGGCGGGCAGCGATGCGAGCGTGACCGTGCGCGGCGAGACCGAACGGCTGCTCATGGCCGACGACGAAGGCCGCGTGTTGCTGATGCTCGACGGCGACCTGGCCGACGCGCGCGAGATCGAGCTCTCGCGCACGCCCGAGGTCGCATTGCCCTGGCTCGGAAGGTGACCATGCAAGCCGCCGCGAAACGCCCCACGCTCGTCATCGGCAACAAGCACTACTCGTCCTGGTCGCTGCGCCCGTGGCTGCTGCTGCGCGCGCGCGGCGTCGATTTCGACGAGGTCGTCGTCCCGCTGGACACGCCGGAGTTCCACGCGCGGATCGCCGCGCTGTCGCCGTCGCGCCGCGTCCCGGCGCTGCTGCACGACGGCGTGACGATCTGGGACTCGCTCGCGATCTGCGAATACGCCGACGAGCAGTTCCTCGACCGCAGCGGCTGGCCCGCCGAGCGCGCGGCGCGCGCGACGGCGCGCTCGTTCGCGGCGGAGATGCATTCGGGCTTCCAGGCGCTGCGCACCGAGTGCCCGATGAACGTGCTGCGCCGCATGGCGCAGCCGTTGCCGGTGTCCGCGGCCGCCGCGAAGGACATTGCGCGCGTCGAGGCGATGTGGACGGAAGCGCGCGAGCGCTACGGCGCCGGCGGCGACTTCCTGTTCGGCGCGTTCGGCATCGTGGATGCGTTCTTCGCGCCCGTCGCGACGCGCCTGCACACCTACGCGCAGCCCGTCTCCGCCACGACGCGCCGCTACATCGATGCGATCCTCGCGCTGCCCGCGATGCAGGAATGGATCGCCGGCGCGCGCGCCGAAACGCACGTGCTCGAGAAATACGAGCGCATCGGTGCCTGAGGTCGCCGCCGCGCCCCGGGGCGCCGTCATCCGCATGCTGGCGGGCGCGTGCCTGATCAGCACGAACAGCATCCTCGTGAAGTGGGCGCACGTCGCCCCGAACGTGTCCGCGTTCTACCGCATGCTGTTCGGCGGAGTGCTGCTGGCCGCGATCCTCGCGTGGCAACGGCGCTTCGCGATGCCCAGCGCGAAGCAGCTCGCGTGGGGGCTGCTGCCCGCGTTCGCGTTCGCGCTCGACCTGTTCCTCTGGCACCGCAGCATCTTCTACGTCGGGCCCGGCCTCGCGACGCTGCTCGCGAACTTCCAGGTGTTCCTGATGGCGCTGGCCGGCGTGCTGCTGTTCAAGGAGCGGCTGGGCAAGGCGTTCGTCGCGGGCCTCGCGCTCGCGTTCGTCGGGCTGTGGTTGCTGGTCGGGCGACAGTGGGGCGGCTTCACCGGCGTGTACCGGCTCGGCGTGATCTACGGCGTGCTGACCGGATTCTGCTACGCGGCGTACCTGCTCACGCTGCGCCGCACGCAAGCCGTCGAGCCGCGCGCGACGCCGGAACAGCTGCTCTGCTTCGTCTCGCTGCTGTGCGCCGCGATGCTGATCGTGTTCGTCGCGGCGGCCGGCGATTCGCTGCGTATCCCCGATGCGCAGACCTGGGGCGCGCTCGTCGGCGTCGCGCTCACCGGCCAGGTGCTGGGATGGGTGCTGATCGCCCGCGCCATGCCGCACCTGCCCGCGTCGCTGGTCGGGCTGTTGCTGCTGCTGCAGCCCAGCCTGTCGTTCGTGTTCGACGTGCTGCTGTTCGCGCGCCCGACGGTGGCGATCGACTGGATCGGCCTCGGGCTTTCGCTGATCGGCATCTTCGTGGCCGGCCAGTCGAAAGCGAAACCCGCCGGGTAGGGTCTGTCCCTTTCGATCGGCGCCGGCGCCCCCATCTTCGTGCGCCACAGGAGGTGCACATGTTCGGACTGAAGAAAGCCGCAATGCCCACGCGCGAGCAGGCGCTGCCCGGCCGCGCGACCGAGATGCCGATCGTGAACCGCCACTTCGTCACGGGGCGTCCGATCAAGGGCGACTTCCCCGGCATGGAGAAGGTGCTGTTCGGGATGGGCTGCTTCTGGGGCGCGGAGAAGGCGTTCTGGAACCTGCCGGGCGTGGTCGCGACCGCGGTCGGCTATGCCGGCGGCTACACGCCGAACGCGGACTATCGAGAGGTCTGCAGCGGGCAGACCGGGCACAACGAGGTCGTGCTCGTCGTGTACGACCCGGCGAAGATCACGTTCGCCGCACTGCTCAAGGTGTTCTGGGAAAGCCACGACCCGACGCAGGGCATGCGCCAGGGCAACGACACGGGCACGCAGTACCGCTCGGGCATCTACGCAACGACGGACGCGCAGCTCGAGGCGGCGGAGGCCAGCCGCGCGGCGTTCCAGGAGAGGCTGTCGGCGTCCGGTTACGGCGCGATCACGACGGAGATCGAGAAGGCGCCGCCGTTCTACTACGCCGAGGACTACCACCAGCAGTACCTGGCGAAGAATCCGGGTGGTTACTGCGGGCTCGGCGGGACGGGGGTGAGCTGCCCGATGGGTCTGATCGCCTGAGCCAACGAGAGCGTAAGCGGTCAGCGGTCAGCGGCAGAAGCAAGCATGCGAAGCGGTTTCTGCTCTTGCTGCTATCGGCTATCCGCTTACCGCTTTCGATTCAGCGCACGCGGAGCTCCTCTACCCACACGAGCTCGCATGCGCCGCCGCCGGTATCGGTGCGCGAGAGGGAGCTCTTCCAGCGCCAACCGTCGTCGCGGCGCGCCTCGACGAGATATCCGCGCAGCGTGACGAGGTTGCCGGGGCGCACGTCGTGCAGCGCGCTCGCGACGGCGTCGTTCGCCGGGATCATGTGCATGTTCGCGGCGAGCGAGTCGATCTCGCGCGCGGGCATCGGCAGGTCGGTGCTGGTCCAGTGCCACCAGCGGCCGCCCTGCGAAATGGAGAGCCGGTCGATCACCGACGTGTCCGACATCCGGCCCCAGCCGAGCGCGAGGTCGGTGGGCGCGATCGCCGCGCCGGTGTCGAACGCGTAGTCCTCGCGCGCGAGCACGCGCGCGTCGAGCGCGAAGCTCGCGAGCGGCGTGATCGTGAAGCCGTTCTTCGCGAACGTCGCCGTGCCGGCCGCAACCGGCGCCTGCGCCGGCGCCGCGGCGGCGAGCACACCTGGCTCGCGGCGCACGGCTCCCGCGCCGCCGAACCACCAGCCGAAGACGCAGCACGCCGCAAGCAGCAGCATGAAGTTGCGCACGGTCACGCCGCGCGCGCGATGGGGAAGGGCGGTCATTTCGCGAGCTTCGGCGATTCGAACAACGAGCGCGGCAAGGCGCGCACCACGTCCGCGACCTTCTTCAGGAACTCGCCCATCGCGGAGGACTTGCGCCAGACGAGCGCGATGCGGCGGTGTGGCGGGTCGCCGCGGAAACGCAGCAGCGCGATGTCGTCCGAGCGCGGCACGGGCGGCTTCACGGCGAGTGCCGGCAGCAGCGTCATGCCGACGTTCGCGGCGACCATCTGCCGCAGCGTCTCGAGGCTGGTCGCGCGGAAGCCGTCCTTCTCGCTTGCACCGGCGAGGTGGCACACGTCGAGCGCCTGGTCGCGCAGGCAGTGGCCATCCTCGAGCAGCAGCAGGCGCTGGTCCTCGAGGTCTTCCATGCGCAGCGAATCGCGCTTCGCCAGCTTGCTGTCCTTCGGCACCGCGAGCACGAACTGTTCCTCGAACAGCGGCTCGACGTGCAGCTGCGCGTCGTGCAGCGGCAGCGCGAGCACGGCCGCGTCGATGCGCCCCTCGTCGAGCTGGCGCAGCAGCACGGGCGTCTTCTCCTCCACGAGCAGCAGCTCGAGCTTCGGGAAGCGCTCGCGCAGCTTCGGCACGACGTGCGGCAGCAGGTACGGGCCGAGCGTCGGGAACAGGCCCAGCCGCACGGTGCCGGATTCCGGATCGCGCGTGCGCCGCGCGAGCTCGCGCACCTGGTCCACCTCGCGCAGGATCGTGCGCGCACGCTCCGCGATCTCGCGGCCGATCTCGGTCAGCAGCACCTTGCGCGGCGTGCGTTCGACGAGCGACACGCCGAGCTCGTCCTCCAGCTTGCGGATCTGCGTCGAGAGCGTCGGCTGGCTCACGAAGCTGGCCTCGGCCGCGCGGCCGAAGTGCTTGTGATCGGCGAGGGCGACCAGATATCGGAGATCGCGCAGGTTCATCGGACGAATGAATAGGCGTCGGCTATCGGAATGATACCGACAATTCATTGGACGAATCGAACGGCGGCCGGCAGAATGCCGCTCGTGTCGGGGCCCCCGCGGTTGCGGGCACGCGCCCCGGACCCTTCGCAACATCCCCCAAAACCAGGAATTCCCAGGAGCAGCCATGCTGACGATCGGCGACCGTTTCCCGCAATTCAACCTCAAGGGCGTGGTGAGCAACGAGCTCGACAAGGCGTTCGTGGACATCACGAACGACACGTACAAGGGCAAGTGGCTCTGCGTGTTCTTCTACCCGAAGGACTTCACGTTCGTGTGCCCCACCGAGATCGCCGGCTTCGGCGCGCTGAACCAGCAGTTCCTCGACCGCGACTGCCAGGTGCTCACCGGCAGCACGGACTCGGAGTTCGTGCACCTCGCGTGGCGCCGCGACCACAAGGACCTGAACAAGCTGCCGTTCCCGATGATCTCCGACATCAAGCGCGAGCTCACCGGCGCGCTCGGCATCATCGACCGTGACGGCGGCGTCGCGCAGCGCGCCACGTTCCTCGTCGATCCGAACGGCGTGATCCGCTTCGTCTACGTCACGGACGGCAGCGTCGGCCGCAACCCGCAGGAAGTGCTGCGCGTGCTCGACGCGCTGCAGACCGATGAATTGTGCCCGTGCAACTGGAAGCAGGGCGAAGACACGCTCAAGGCCGCGTGAGGCTCGTCCGCGGTGCGCGCGATTCGCGCGCACCGCGTTCTCGCGGAAGACGGAAAACGGGAGACGGAAGACGCGGGCGGCGATTGCGCATCCCGGGGTCCGCAACCCGCCTTTGCGTCTTCCGTCTTCCTTCTCCCGTCTTCCGCTCTGGCAGGACCTCCCCATGAACCTCGAATCCCTACGCGCCCAGATCCCCGACTACGCGAAGGACCTGCGACTGAACCTGGAATCCGTGCTCGCCGAGACCGGTGCGCCGGGCCTGACGCCGCAGCAGATCGCCATGGTCGCCGTCGCTTCGGCGATCGCCAGCCGGCATGCGCCGCTGACGCGCGCCGTCACTACCTGGGCGCACGGCTCGCTCGACCAGGCCGCGCTGGACGCGGCGCGCGCCGCGGCCGCGATCATGGGCATGACGAACGTGTACTACCGATTCACCCACCTCGTGCACGAGCCCGAATACAAGACGATGCGCGCCGGCCTGCGCATGAACGTGCTCGGCTCGCACGGCGGCGACAAGCTCGGCTTCGAGCTGGCCTCGCTCGCCGTCTCGGCCATCAACGGCTGCGGCATGTGCATGGACTCGCACGAGAAGACCGTGCGCCAGCACGGCGCCCCGGCCCAGGCCGTGCAGAGCGCGGTCCGCATCGCCTCGGTGGTCCACGCCGTGGCGGTCGTCCTCGAACAGCGCCAGATCGTGGAAGCCGTCGCGGCGTAGTCCACAACGGCTGGCCGCCGCCGTATGATCGGCGGCCATGATCGAAGTGAACGTCACGCCGAAGGTCGAAGCGCCCGCCGCCAACTCGTTCGTGGCGGTGCCCGAGCGCAACACGGGCGACAACATGTTGCGCACGGCGCAGCAGCACCACGTGCAGCTCTCGGTGATGGCCGACGTGAAGGCCAACATCATCATCACGGTGTCGTCGATCGTGCTCACGATGACGCTCGGTCGCCTGAACGACCCGGGGCTGCGTGTGTCGGCCGTGACGCTGCTGATCTTCACGACGATCGCGCTGCTGCTCGCGATCCTCGCCGTGCTGCCGAAGTACCGGCCGCTGCGCCTGAAGTCGCAGACGCTGCCCGCGAACTTCAACCTGATGTTCTTCGGCCACTTCGCCGAGTTGTCCAAGGACCGGTTCCTTTCCGAGATCTCGGCCGCGATGAAGCCGGACGGCACGGTCTACCAGACGATGGCGACCGACCTCTATTCGCTCGGCTACTACCTCGCGCACTTCAAGTACCGGTACCTGCGGCTCTCGTACCTGTTCTTCCTGACCGGCTTCATCCTCGCTTCCCTCGAGCAGCTCTGGGCGTTCCTCGCCGCGCTGTTCTGAGCCGCGCCGACAGCCGGAAATCGGGAATCGGAAATCGGAAATGGGGCAAGCGGGGCCGCAGCATGCTGACGACAGCCCGCCTTCCCGATTTCCCATTTCCGATTTCCCATTTCCGGAGCCAAATGCCGTTTACGTAACCCCGTAAGCCCTGCTCGCGCGTTGGACTGCGTGCTAGCTTGGTTCCGGGCGCGACAAACACATGGTCGGGGTACGTATGCGTAAGCGTGGAGTGCGCGGCCTGCTCGCGGGCCTGGTGTTGTCGTTCGCCGCCGCGGCCGCGGCCCAACCCGTGGAATCGCTACCCGGCGTGCTGCGCGACTGGGTCGGCTGGGTGCGCGAAGGCCATGAGTTCGCGGCCTGCCCGATGCGCAACGGCTCCGAGTTCGGCGAGGAAACGGCGCACGACTGCGCCTGGCCCGGCGAGCTGCGTGTCGATGCCGACGCGCGCGGCGCGCGCTTCGCGCAATCGTGGATCGTCTACGCGCGCAGCGCGGTGCCGCTGCCCGGCGACGGCGACCACTGGCCGCAGGGCGTCACCGCGAACGGCACGCCCGTCGCAGTGGTCGCACACCCCGACGACGGCTCGCCCGTCGCGTGGATGGAGCCCGGCACGTATTCGTTCGCGGGCACGTTCGCGTGGGACGACCGGCCCGAGTCGCTTGCGATCCCCGGCGACGTCGCGCTCGTGCGCCTCGTGCTCGACGGCGAATCCGTGTTCCCGCTGCAGCGCGACGGCGAGTCGCTCTGGTTCGGGCGCGCCGAGACCGGCGAGAAGGAAGCGGACAGCCTCACGCTGCAGGCGTTCCGCCTGCTCGTCGACGGCGTGCCCGCCGTGCTCACCACGCGCGTCGTGCTCGACGTCGCGGGCGAAGGCCGTGAAGAGCGGCTCGGCAAGCCGCTGCCCGAGGGCTGGCTGCCGATCTCGCTCGGCGGCGACCTGCCGGCGCGGCTCGATCCCGACGGCACGCTCGTCGTTCAGGTGCGTCCCGGCAGCTACGCCGTGACGCTCGTGGCGCGCGCGACCGCGCCGATCGCGAAGGTCGACATGCCGGCGAACGAGGCGCCGTGGCCGACGCAGGAAGTGTGGAGCTTCCAGGCGGCGCCCGAGCTGCGCGTCGTCACCGCGACGGCCGAGCATGCGATCGACCCGAGCCAGGCCGGCGTGCCGTCGGAATGGGCGGGCCTGCCCGCGTTCCTGCTCGAAGCGGGGCAGGGCATCGCGCTCGACGAACGCTCGCGAGGCTTGTCCGCGCAGGACCGAAACCGACTCACGCTCAACCGCGAGATGTGGCTCGACTTCGACGACGGCAGCTGGACCGCGAAGGACACGGTTTACGGCCAGATGGTGCGCGACTGGCGCCTCGACGTCGCGAAGCCTTTCGTGCTCACGCGCGCGTCCGAGAACGGCGAGCCGCTGCTCGTGACGCAGGGCGCCAAACCCGATCTCACCGGCGTCGAAGTGCGCCAGCGCAACACGAGCGTCGCCGCGAGCGCGCGCGTGCTCGAGCCGGGCGCGCAGCTGCCGATCAACGGCTGGCAGCAGGACTTCGATGCGGTGACCACGACGATCCACCTGCCGCCGGGCCATCGCTTGTGGGCGGCGATCGGCGCCGACCAGGCGCCGGGTGCGTGGATCGATCGCTGGAACCTGCTCGACGTGTTCCTCGTCGCGGTGATCACGCTGCTCGCCGTGTGGCTCGGCGGGATCGCGCTCGGCGGCACGGTGCTCGTGTACCTGCTGCTCGCGTACCAGGAGTCGCTCGCGCCGGTGTTCACCGTGCTCGCCGTGATCGTGGTCGCGCTCATCGCGCGGCTGCTGCCGCCCGGCAAGCTCGCGCGCACCATGGTCTGGATCCGGCGCGGTGCGCTGCTCGTCGTCGCGCTGTGGTCGCTCGTGTTCGCGGCGGAGCAACTGCGCTTCGCGCTGTATCCGCAGCTCGAGCGCTGGAGCGCAGAAGGAACGCTGTTCGCTGGCCCGCAGGGCATGCAGGCCGGCTATGCGGCGAACGCCGAGCCGAACGCACCCGTGCTGTACGACCAGGCGCCGACGGATGGCGCCGCGCCGATGCCGCAGGCGGCACCGCCACCGCCGCCGCGCCCGGCCGAAGCCATGGAGGAGGTCGTGGTGACGGGCTCGCGCATCAAGCGCACCGACATGGAAACCGCGCAGCCGGTGTTCAAGGTCGAGCGCGAGAGCGTGTCCAACGCCGTGCAGCAGTCGAAGTCGAAATTGCTGCAGCGCTACGCGAGCAACACCGTCGTGCAGGCCGGCTACGGCGATCCGGGCTGGGGCTGGTCGGACTACCAGCTGAGCTGGAGCGGCCCGGTGCTGCCGGACCAGCACGTGCGGCTCGTCGTCACGCCCGCGTGGGCGACGCGCCTGTTGCGCGTCGCGCTCGTCGCGTTGCTCGTGCTGATGCTCGCGCGGCTCGTGCGCATCTCGCGCCAGACGACCGGCACCGCGAAGCCGCTCGGGCCGGTGCTCGCCGCCGCGTTGCTGCTGCCCGGCATCGCATCGGCGCAGGCGATCCCGACCGACGAGCTGCTCGAGCAGTTGCGCCAGCGCGTGATCGAGGCGCCGGACTGCGCGCCGGCCTGCGCCGCGCTCGCGAGCGCGCGCATCAGCGCGGCGGACGACGTCGTGCGCATCGCGCTCGAATACCACGCGGCCGAACGCGTCGCCGTGCCGCTGCCCGGCGCCGATGCGCTGCTCTCGGTCGAGTCGCTGTCGGTCGACGGTCGCGCGGAAGCCGGCGTGCGCCGCGCGGAAGACGGCACGGGCGACTGGATCGTGCTCGCGCGCGGCGTGCATCGCGTCGACATCGTCGCGCGGGCGGCCGTGGTCGAGAAGGTGAACGTGCGCTTCGCGCTCGCGCCCGGTCTGATCGCGTTCGACGGCAACGGCTGGGACGCGGCCGGCATCCAGGACGGACGACTGCTCACCGATACGCTGGAGCTCACGCGTACGCGCGTCGCGGAATCGGCGGCCGCGAGCGGCGTCGCGCAGCAATTCCCGCCGTTCGTGCAGGTGGTGCGCAGCATCACGCTCGGCATCGACTGGGACGTCTACACGGAAGTGCGCCGCATCGCGCCAGCCGGCGACGCATTCTCGATCGAGCTGCCGCTGCTGCCCGGCGAGCAGGTACTGTCGAGCGACCTGAAAGTGCGCGACGGGCGCATCACGGTGCCGTTCCAGGGCGGCGCCGGCAGCATGTCCTGGTCGTCGCGCCTCGATCGCGAGAACGCGAAGCTGGTGCTCGAGGCACCCGCGCTCGCCGACCACGCCGAGACCTGGATCGTGCAGGCCACGCCGATGTGGAACCTTCGTTATTCCGGCGTGCCGCCGGTGTATCCGGAAGGCGCCGAGTGGTCGCACGAGTTCCATCCACTGCCGGGCGAGAAGCTCGCGCTCGACATCGACAGGCCCGCGGCGGTGCAGGGCCCGACGCTCGCGCTCGACGGCGTCACGCTGGTCGCCACGGTGGGCAAGCGCGCGACCGAGCACACGCTCGACATGGACCTGCGCAGCACGCAGGGCGGACAACACGTCGTCACGCTGCCGGACGGCGCCGAGGTGCTCGGCGTCACGATGAACGGCGCGACCATCAACGTGCGTCCCGAGAAGGGCAAGCTGAGCCTGCCGATCAAACCGGGCTCGCAGCATGCGCAGGTGCGCTGGCGCGATACGCGCGAGATCGATTTCGCGACGCGCGTGCCGGCCGTGAACGTCGGCGCGCAGGCGTCGAACATCAACGTCGCGCTGCACCTGCCGGCCGATCGCTGGGTGCTCGCGACCGGTGGCCCGCGCGTCGGTCCCGCGGTGCTGTACTGGGGCGAGCTCGCGGTGATGGCGCTCGTCGCGTGGTTCCTGTCGCGGCTGAAGCGCACGCCGTTGCGCTTCCATCACTGGCTGCTGCTCGGCATCGGCTTCTCGATGGCGTCGTGGCCCGCGCTCGTCGTGTTCGTCGCGTGGCTGTTCGCGCTCGATGCGCGCGGCCGCTCGCCGGCCCTGCAGGGAGACCTGCTGTTCAACCTGCGCCAGCTCGGCCTCGTGCTGCTGACGTTCGTCGCACTCGTGCTGCTGTGGCCCGCGATCCAGGCCGGCCTGCTCGGCACGCCCGACATGCACCTCGTCGGCAACTCTTCCGACCCGATGAACCTGCGCTGGTTCCACGACCGTACGGACGGCGCGCTGCCGACCGCGTGGGCGTGGTCGGTGCCGATGTGGGTCTATCGCGCCGCGATGCTCGCGTGGGCGCTGTGGCTCGCGAACGCGCTCGTGAAGTGGCTGCGCTGGGGCTGGGCTGCGTACACGAACGGCGGCCACTGGCGCGAAACGGCGAAGCGACGGCCGCCGGCCGCCGCCGCGGCGCCCGCGGATGCCGCCACGTATCCCGTGGAGCCCGCGGGCAGCGACCGCATCGACGATCCGAAGAATTGACTTTTCGCGCCGCGCGCGGCGCGAAAAGTCATCCCGAACCCGCGCAGCGGGTGAGGGTCGTGCTGCGCCGCTTTGCCGCTGCCATCGGGCAGCGGCAGGCGCGGGACGGGTGAGGCAGGGATGCCGAGCGGGGACGTCGCACGGATGCATACTTGCCGAGTGAGCACCATCCGCGACTACCTCGCCGACGCCACGCGCGCGATCGGCGGCGACGAAGCGCGCGCCGACGCGGAGATCCTGCTCGCGCACGCGCTGGAATGCGACCGCGCGTGGCTGTTCGCGCACGCGCTCGACGCACTGCCCGACGCCGACGCGAGCCGCTACGCCGCGCTCGTCGCTCGTCGTGCGGCCGGTGAGCCGATCGCGTACATCACCGGGCGTCGTGGTTTCTGGACGCTCGACCTCGAAGTCGGTCCCGGCGCGCTGATCCCGCGTGCGGAAACGGAGCTGCTCGTCGAGCTCGCGCTGCAGCGGATCGATGTCGACGCGGACGCGCGCGTGCTCGACCTCGGCACGGGCAGCGGCGCGATCGCGCTCGCGATCGCGAGCGAGCGGCCGCGCGCGCACGTCGTCGCGATCGACGCGAGCGAAGCCGCGCTTGGCTTTGCGCGGCGCAACGCGGGCGCGGCGGGCATCGCCAACTTCGAGGCGCGGCTCGGCGACTGGTTCGCGCCGGTCGCGGGCGAGAGCTTCGATCTCGTCGTCTCGAACCCGCCCTATATCGCCGTCGGCGATCCGCATCTCGCGGCAGGCGACCTGCGCCACGAGCCGACCAGCGCGCTCGCCTCGGGCCTGGACGGACTCGACGCCGTCCGCGCCATCGTGGCGGCGGCGCCGGGCCATCTCCGGCCGGGCGCCTGGTTGCTGCTCGAGCACGGCCACGAACAGGGTGCGGCCGTGCGGCAACTGCTGTCCGTGGCCGGCCTGTCGGACGCGTTCACTGCCCGCGACCTCGCCGGGCGCGATCGGACGAGTGGCGGCCGCCGCGCCTGAGCGGTCCCGGGCGCCGGCCGGTTGCGCGCCAGCCGCGCCGATAGCATGCTCTCCAGCCTCGCACGGGACACAGGGGTCCCGCATGGCGCGATCCGGGGGACGGCTGACGCCCATGTTGCTGGCGCTGCTCGCGCTGGCCGGGCCGTGCGTTGCCTCCGCGGCCTGCCCGAACGCCCCGGCGCGTGCGCGCCAGGTCGAGCGCGCCAACCTCTCGCAGGGCCTGCCCACCGAAAGCGATGCGTGGCAACGCGTTGCCGACGCCGCGCGCGACTGCAACGATCCGCCCGCGCAGGCGGACGCGCTCGCGCGGCTCGCGGCGCTCGCGCGCACGCAAGGCTCGTTGTCGCAGGTGATCGCGCTGCAGTCCGAACGCGCATCGATCGCCGCGGCGCACGGCCTGGCGCAGCACGAGGCGGACGCGCAGCTCGACCTCGGTCGCGCGCTCATCGCGCAGGGCGAGATGGTGCGCGCGCACGACGCGCTGGAAGTGGCGCGCAAGCGCTTCGAGGCGCTCGGCGCGCGCATCGACGAAGCGGCCGTGCGTTCCGAGCTCTCGCGCCTCGAGCGTCGTCGCGGCGACTACCTCGCCGCTCTGCGCCACGAGCTCGCCGCGCTCGACCTGCGCAAGCGCTTCGCACCGGACGCCGAGCTTTCCTCGTCGCTGCTCTCCCTCGCCACGCTGTACGAGCAGATCGAGCTGTTCGACGAGGCGCGCTCGTACTACGGCGAGGCGCTGCGCGAAGCGGAGCAGGGCGGGAGCCCGCCCGAGATCATCGACGCGCTGATCGGCTACTCCGGGTTCCTCAACGATTTCGGCGGCGACGATTCGCGCCAGGCGCTGCCGATGGCGCAGCGTGCGCTGCAACTGCTCGGCAAGGACGGCGAGCAGGTGCGCATCGGCTCCGCGCTGCTGCAGGTCGGTCGCGCGTCGTTCGGGCTGCAGCGCTACGACGAGGCCGAAGCCGCGTACCGTGGTGCCGGCGAGATCGCCGATCGCACGGGTACGCACGCGCTGCGCGCGCACGTCGACTTCCGCTGGGGCGAGCTCGACTTCGCGCGCCACGACCTGGCCTCGGCGCTCGCGCGCATCGACGCATCGCGCGTCGAGTACGAGCGCGAAGGCAACCGCCATCGCCTGATCAAGGTGCACGGCGTGCTCGAGAAGCTGTACGAGGCGCTCGGCGACCAGCTATCGGCCGCGCGCTCCGGCCGCGAGCACTACCGCCTGCGCAACGAGCTGCTCGGCGCGAACGCGATCGGCCGCCTCGGCGAGCTGCTGACGAACTTCGCGTTGAGCGAGGAGAAGCACCGCAGCGAGCAGCTCGAGCAGGCGAACGCCGTCGCCGCCTTGCGCCTGCAGGACGAGCAGCGCACGCGACTGGCAGGTTTCGCGATCGCCGCGTTCGCATTCATCGCGCTCGCCGTGCTCGCCTGGCGCCATGCGTCGGTGCGCAGCCTGAATCGCGTGTTGCGCGAGCAGACGCGCGAGATCGCCGAGCAGGGCCGGATGCTCGCGTTCGCGAACGACGAGCTGCGCGAGAAGTCCGAACGGCTCGGCGTGCTGAGCATCACCGACTCGCTCACCGGCCTGTTCACGCGCGCCCACGGCATCGAGCGCCTCTGCGACATGATCGCGACGCACCGCGAGCTCGGCACGAACCCGTCGCTGCTGGTGATCGACGTGGACCACTTCAAGGACGTGAACGACCATTTCGGGCATCCGGCCGGCGATGCCGTGCTGTTCGCGGTCGCCGAGCAGCTCAGGGAGCTGCTGCCCGAAGGCGCCGTGCTCGCGCGGCTCGGCGGCGAGGAATTCATGGTCGCGCTGCCCGACGACGCGGGCGACCGCAGCCACATGCTCGCGGACGCGCTGCGTCGCCGCGTGAAGGACCTGCGCGTCGATGTCGGCCCGAAGACCGTGGGCGTCACGATCAGCGTCGGCCACTGCGCGATCGCGCAGACGAAGGACCGCAGCGTGCGCGAGCTGTTCGCGTGCGCGGACGAGGCGCTGTACGCCGCGAAGCACGCCGGACGCGATTGCGTGCGCGGCTACCGCGCCGCCACGGGCTGAGCGCTCAGGGAGCGCCGTCGCAGGACAACCCCGGCGTGCGCGTGAGGCGCACGAGCGCCATCTGCTTGCTGCCGTCGGCGCCCGTGAGCGTTGCGCTCGCGTGGTCGCAGTCGGCGAAGCGCAGGCGCACCGTGCCCCAGGGCAGGCGCTCGATGCGGCTCGCGTCGAAGCCGTTCCAGCGACCGCCGCGCGTGATGACGACCGGCACTTCGACGTCGTCGCCGTAACCGAAGCGGCCGTCGTGCGTGCCGACGAGGAAGAAGTTCGTGCCGTCGTCGTGATGGCCGTAGAAGAACAGCAGCAGGCGGTCGCCTTCGATCCACTGCAGCTCGATGCCCTGGCCGCTCGTCGTCGTTTCGTACCACGCGCCGGCGAGCCCGCGCGGGTCGGCGATCGGGGCGGCGGCGCCCACCGTGAACGCGTGTGCGCTCGTGGTGCCGGCGTACGTCGCTTCGAACGTCCACTGGCCGCGTGGCGCATCCGGCGGCAGGTCGACGTTCCAGAACCAGTAGCTCGCCGCGTAGTACGCGACGCCGGGCGCGGCCTCGCCGATGTCGAAGCTCCAGCGCCGGAATTCGCTGCCGTCGGGTCGCAGCACGCGCAGCTGCGTCGCGCCGGGCTGCTGGTCGGTGAAGTAGGCGGCGGCGACGACGCGCGCGCCGGGGGCGAAGCGATCGGCGAGGTTCGGCGCGTCCTGCGTGGCGGGACAGGACGCCATCAGGGGCGCGACTGCGTGCGTCGCGAGGCGATTGATGCGCGGCTGGAAATACGGGCGCTGCACGGCCCATGCGCCCGGCGCGCTGTTGCACGGGCCCGCGAACGGATCGATCACGGCCGCGTTCGCGGCGCTCGACGCGCGCAGCTCGAAGTGCAGGTGCGGCCCGGTCGACACGCCGGAGCTGCCGACCTTGCCGAGGTATTCGCCGGCGGCGACGGACGCGTCCACGGCCTTCGTCGTCACCGACCCGCGCTTCATGTGCAGGTATTTCGCGACCGTGCCGTCGGCGTGCATCACGGCGACGTAGTTCGGCGTGTCGGGCGCGTCGAACGAGCACGAGCGGTCGTCGTTGTCGTCGGCCTTCGCGACGATCGTGCCCGCCGCGGCGGCGCGGATCTCGACGGCGCTGTCGTCCATCGCTTCCCAGCCGAAAGGCCAGACGAAGAAATCGGTGCCGCGATGGTTGTAGCCGCTCGCGTTGTCGTAGCTGCGCGCAGCGCATTCGTAGTCGCGCACGCGGTTCGGTGCGCGCGGGTCGAGGTCGACGAAGTTCGAAACGCCGTGCCAGTCGACGCCGACGCCGGGGTTCGGCGCGAGCGGCCACTGCAGGCCGGCCACCTTCGCGCCCGGCCGCCAACCCTTGGCGCGCAGCAATGCGGCGCCCGATTCGATCTCGCGCGCGATGCGCGCGTCGGCCTGCGACGACAGCGTGTCGGAGAACGACTCCGTGCCGAAGCCGCGGCCGCCGACGGGCGCGGCGGCGTGCACGAAAGCGGCGAACGCGAGCGATCCCGCGAAGCCGACGACCCGGAACAGGCGTCGCGGCGCCGCGTCCACTACGAACCGCTCGAGCCGGCGAGCGGACGCGGGCCGGCGGCGACGATCTCGCCGAAGCGCTTGAGGATCGCGGCCTTGATGCCGGCCGCGTCGAGGCCCGATTGCGCGAGCAGCTCCTCGCGGCTCGCGTGCTCGAGGAATTCGTCGTGCAGGCCGAGGTGCAGGATCGGCAGCTCCACGTTGTTCGCGGCGAGCAGCTCGGCGACACCGGATCCGGCACCGCCCGCGATCGCGTTGTCTTCCACCGTCACGAATGCGCGATGCGTGCGTGCGAGCTCGAGGATCAGGTTCGCGTCGAGCGGCTTCACGAAGCGCATGTTGACCACGGTCGCGCCGAGCTCGGCACCGACCTGCTCGGACGGCGGCACGACCGCACCGAACGCCAGGATCGCGACGCCCGTGCCGCGGCGGCGCGTTTCGGCCTGGCCGATGGGCAGCGTCTCGAGCGCGGCATCGAGCTTCACGCCCGGGCCGCTGCCGCGCGGATAGCGCACGGCGGCGGGACCGTCGAAGCGGAAGCCCGTGGTGAGCATCTGCCGGCACTCGTTCTCGTCGGCCGGTGCCATCACCACCATGTTCGGGATGCAGCGCAGGTACGAGAGGTCGAAGCTACCGGCGTGCGTCGCGCCGTCCGGTCCGACGACGCCGCCGCGGTCGATCGCGAACAGCACGTCGAGGTCCTGCAGCGCCACGTCGTGGATGAGCTGGTCGTATGCGCGCTGCAGGAACGTCGAGTAGATCGCGACGACCGGCTTCGCACCTTCGCAGGCCATGCCCGCGGCGAGCGTGACGCTGTGCTGCTCGGCGATGCCGACGTCGAAGTAGCGGTCGGGGAATTCGCGCGAGTAGCGCACGAGCCCGGAGCCTTCGCGCATCGCGGGCGTGATCGCGAGCAGCTTCGGATCGGCACGCGCCATGTCGCACAGCCAGTCGCCGAACACCTGGGTGTAGGTGGGTTTGCCCGCGCCGGGCTTCTTCACCACGCCGACCTTGGGGTCGAACGCGCCGACCGCGTGGTACTCGATCTGGTCCTGCTCGGCCAGCTCGTAGCCCTTGCCTTTCGTCGTGATGATGTGCAGGAGCTGCGGGCCCTTGAGCTGCTGCAGCGTGCGGATCGCCATGACGAGGTCGTGCACGTTGTGCCCGTCGATCGGCCCGAGGTAGTGGAAGCCGAACTCCTCGAACAGCGTGCTCGGAACGAACATGCCCTTCCAGTGCTCTTCCCAGCGGCGCAGGAAGTGCCAGGTGCGCGAGCCGCGGCGCAGCAGGCGCTTGGCGCGCTCGCGTACCGCGTTCAGCGTGGGGCTCGTCGAGAGACGGCCGAGGATCTTCGTGAGCGCGCCGACGTTCTCCGAGATCGACATCCGGTTGTCGTTCAGCACGACCAGGATGTTCGGCTCGGGGTTCAGGTCGCCGGCGTGGTTCAGCGCCTCGAACGCCATGCCCGCGGTCATCGCGCCGTCGCCGATCACGGCCACGTGACGGCGCGCATCGCCCTGGCGTTGCGCGGCGATCGCCATGCCGAGCGCGGCGCTGATCGACGTGGACGAGTGGCCCACGCCGAACGTGTCGTACTCGCTTTCCTCGCGGCGCGGGAACGGCGCCAGACCGTCGCGCTTCTTGATCGACTCGATGCGGTCGCGGCGGCCGGTGAGGATCTTGTGCGGATAGCTCTGGTGGCCGACGTCCCAGACGATGCGGTCGTCCGGCGTGTCGTACAGCCAGTGCAGCGCCACGGTCAGCTCGACTACGCCGAGGCCCGCGCCGAAATGCCCGCCCGAGCGCCCGACCGATTCGATCAGGTACTCGCGCAGCTCCTTCGTGACGGCCGGAAGCTCGCTTTCGGGCAGGGCGCGGAGGTCGCGCGGCGAATCGATGCGCGACAGCAGGGGGTATCGGGTGGGATCGATCATGGCGGGCCTTGTGCCGCGTATTGTCCGGCACCCCCGGGGCAGGGGCAAGGCGAAGGGGCGGCGGGACGCGGGCAGCCGGCAGGCGCCGCCGGCTGCCGGGCGCTCAGCCGGCGCTGGTGCCGAAGTCGCGCCGGGCGGACGAGATGGTGACGGTGAAGCCCGCGATCACGTCGATGAGCGTGGTGAGCACGATCACGAGGAACACGCCGTTGCCGAGCCTTGGCACGGTGATCAGCTCGACGAGCGCGACCACGAACACGAACATCGACAGCACGTGGTCGAGGATCGAGGCCTGGCCGGTGCGCGTCGCCTTGAAGATCTCGGCATACAGGAACACGAGGCACAGCCCGATGAGCGCGACGCCGGTGCTGATCGCGGCCGCGACGCCGGAGGGCAGCGGGATCAGGAACCAGACGTGGTCGAGGCCTTCGTCGCCCGCGAACGCGAGCACGTTCGCGAGGATCAGCGGGATGGCGAGCAGCGGAACGGCGGACAGGCGGCGCATCGGCGTCTACCCCGGTGGCGATCCGCCTACTGTACGGTTTCGGCCATCATCGCCGCACGGCGGTTTCGTGGCAGGTGGTTGCGCAGGAACTCCATCTGGTCCGCCAGGATGTTGCGGTTGGACAGGATCAGGTGCTCCACCCAGCTCGGCCGATACGGCACGGCGAGCAGCGGCATCGACGCCTGCTGCGGCGTGCGGCCGCCCTTGCGCACGTTGCACGCGAGGCAGGCCGTGACGACGTTTTCCCAGCAGTCGCGGCCGCCCTTCGACAGCGGCACGACGTGGTCGCGCGTGAGCTCGCCGCGCGAGAAATGGTTGCCGCAGTAAAGGCAGAGATGGCGATCGCGCGCGAACAGCGCGGCGTTCGTCAGCGCCGGTGCCGGCTCGAGCAGCGACGGACGCGCATGGCCGCGGCTCGCCACGATCGGGTGCAGCTCGATCAGGCTCTGGCGGCCGGTCAGGCGGCAATGGCCGCCGTGGATGGTCAGGCACGGATCGCCGAGCGTCCACGCGACCGCTTCGCGCACGTACAGGCACGTGGCGTCCTGCCAGGACATCCAGTCCAGGATCCGCCCGTTCGCGTCGAGCGACAGCACTCGCGTCGAATGGACGTCATTGCTCGGTCTAGCGATGGACAGCATGCGCAAAGCCGCTCCCCGCCCGGATGGGGCGCAGGATAGCCACAAAATGGTGAATTGCGCGAGCTTGGGCGCATCGCTCGCAAGCAGCCGTCCCTGGCGAGTGGCGTCCGGCCCGGCATCCCTGCCGGTCGTTCGGCCGCGCATGCGGCGCCCGACGGCGCCGCATCGGCGCGCGACCTCACCCAGCCGTTCGGCCGCATCGGCGCGCGGCCTCACCCCTTTACCACCACCACCTGCCGCAACGCATGGACGACCTCGACCAGGTCGTCCTGGTTGGCCATGACCGTGTCGATGTCCTTGTAGGCGCCGGGCAGCTCGTCGAGCACGCCGTCGTCCTTGCGGCATTCGATGCCGCGCGTCTGTTCGGAGAGGTCGGCCGTGGTGAACCGCCGGCGCGCTTCGCCGCGCGAGAAGCGGCGGCCGGCGCCGTGCGCGCACGACTCGAACGACTCCGGGTTGCCCTTGCCGCGCACGATGTAGCTGCGCGTGCCCATGCTGCCCGGGATGATGCCGAGCTCGCCGGCGCCGGCACGGATCGCGCCCTTGCGCGTGACCAGTACGTCGGCGCCGAAGTGCCGCTCGCGCGCGACGTAGTTGTGGTGGCAGTCGACCGCGAGCTCGTGCGTCGTGAACGGCGGCAGCGTTTCGCGGAGCGCCGCCAGCACCAGTTGCATCATCTGCCGGCGATTCTCGGCCGCGTAGTCCTGCGCCCAGCCGACCGCCTCGACATAGTCGTCGAACGCCGGCGTGTCCTCGGTCAGCCAGGCGAGGTCGCGGTCGGGCAGGTGCACGTCCTCGCGCAGCATCGCTTCACGCGCACGGCCGATGAAGTATTCGCCGATGCGGTTGCCGATGCCGCGCGAGCCCGAGTGCAGCATCACCCACACCGCGTCGGTCTCGTCGAGGCAGACCTCGATGAAGTGGTTGCCGCCGCCGAGCGAGCCGAGCTGGCGCATCCAGCGTTCGCGCTGGTCGGGCTTGCCGCGATCCTGCAGCGCGCCGTGCTTGTCGACGATCGCGTCGTGCCCGCGCTTCAGGCGCGCCACGCCGTCCTTCCGCACGCCGCGCTCGTCGTGCATGCCCATCCCGACGGGCACGCGCTTCTCGATCGCGCGGCGCACGCCTGCGAGCGAGTCGGGCAGGTCCTTCGCGCGGAGCGACGTGCGCACCGCCGTCATGCCGCAGCCGATGTCGACGCCGACCGCCGCGGGCACGATCGCGCCGCGCGTGGCGACCACGGAACCCACGGTCGCGCCGATCCCGAGGTGCACGTCCGGCATCGCCGCGACGTGGTGGAACACGAACGGCAGCGACGCGGTGTTCGCGAGCTGCTTCAGCGCCTCGGGCTGGACCTCCTCGGTCCAGACCTTCACCGGGACGCGCGTGTCCTCGAGCGTGAGCTTGACGGTCATGCCCCCATCCTACGGCAGCCGCTGTGGGCTGACGCGCGAACTGGCGACTACGGTCGTCGCGCGACAAAAGTCACGCCTTTTGTCGCGCGAGCCGCGCCAGCTGCTGACCGGACCGATTTCGCGCAGCGAAACCGGGACGAATCGGTCACCCGCCGCCGCAACCGGTTTTCGGGTCGCAGACGCGCGGCGCCATCAGCATGGTCTTGCCTTCTTCCTTCATGCGGCGCGCATCGCGCACGCTGATGCAGACGAGCGTCGAGCGATGCGAGCCGAGCGTCTTCTCGCGCTTGCAGATCTCGCGGTCGAGCTCGGCGTCGGTGAGCACCGCATTGATCGTGCCCTGCGCGTTGTAGAGCGCGATCAGCTGGTCGGGCGAGAGCTCGTCCACGCTCTTGCGGCCCTCGAGCAGCATGAACACCTCGTCCTGCGCCTTGTAGAGCCGTTCCTTGTTCTCGTTGTCGACGTGCTTGAACTTCTTCGAATAGCGGAAGTCTTCGCGCAGGTCGCGCTGGTGATCGAGGTACTTAGCGACGTCCGGGATCGGCGTCGGATCCGGCGTCGCGAACGCGAGCGGGCACGACAACAGCATCAGCAGCAGGGCGATGGATTTCATGGCAGTTCCCCTGGTCGTCCGGCCGTCATCCCGGCCGTGGCAATGGCGCTACGGAAGGCACCGAGGGTCGTCGCGCGGCCAGGGTCAGGCCCCTGGCCGCGAACGCGGACCGCCGTACGCGGTCCGGTTCCGGGCAGCGAAATCGCGACGAATCAGCCGCCGCGGCTGCAGTCCGCGCCGGCGCAGGTGCGGTTGCGCGTGATCGTCTCGCGCGCGGCTTCGGTCGACGAGCGGCGCTCGCGGGCGGAGGTGCACACCGTCCTGCCCATGTGCGAGCCGGCCTTGTGCTCGCGCTTGCACGTCACCTTGTCGAGCTCAGCGTCGTTCATGATCGCGACCACGTTCTCGTGCGCGTTGAACACCTTCATGCGCGCGTTCTCGTCGAGCTCGTCCAGGTTCTCGTGGCCGGCGAGCGTATTGCGGATCACGTCCTGCTCGCGCTCGATCTTCGCGCGATTCGCGCTGTTCACGTAGTCGAACTGCTTCTTGTCCAGGTCGCGGTCGATGCGGTCCTGATAGGCCAGGAGCTCCTGCGCCGTCATGTTGGCGACGTGCGGCGCCGCGCCGCTGCCCTGGGATGCCGCGAAGGCGGGTGCCGCGGCGGCCAGCGCCAGGGCGACGAGGGTGCTCGAGAACAGCTTGCGCATGACGACTCCTTCAGACCGGGCATGCCCGGTATCGCGATCGGGATGGTTCGCCGGGCGGACCCGGACGACATCAATCTACGATGAGTCTCGTACGATTGCAACGGTATGGACGCGCAAAAAAAGGCCCTCCGGGGAGGGCCTTTTCCAGCCGAACGGGAAGCGCGGGCTCAGTAGCCGCACGATGCGCCGCTGGCGCAGGTCTTCGGACGCACGAACTGGTCGCGCGATTCGTCGGACTTCAGGCGCTGCTCGCGCGCCGTCGTGCAGATCGTCTCCGGGCGGTGCGAGCCCATCTTGTGCTGGCGGCGGCACGTGACCTTGTCGAGCGAGGCGTCGTTCATGATCGCGACGACGCTCTCGTGCGCGTTGAACACGGCGAGGCGATCGACCTCGTTCAACTCGGACATCGACTGGTGGCCCGACAGCAGCTCGCGAATCGACGCCTGCTGCTTCGCGATCCTGTCGCGGTTGTTGCGGTTCACGTAGTCGTACTTCTTCGAATTCAGGTCGCGCGAAAGCTTCGTGTGGTAGTCGAGGAACTGCTCGACCGACATGTTCGAGAGTTTCGGCGCCGTCGAACCGTCGATGGACGCGGCGTGGGCGGGCGCGCCGGCGCAGAGGGCGAGCGCGACCGCGGCGAATGTGGAGGCGAGGAACTGACGCATGGTGACTCCTGGTACAGGACGGGACACGCCCACCCCTGATGGGCTGCAGACCGTGACGGGATTCCGGCGGAAGCGCTGCAGCTGGGGCCCGCCGGGAGGCGCATTCTCCCCGCTTTCAACGTGTTACGCACGTGAAACGGCCGCCGTCCGTCGGAGCGAGCGGCCGTCGCGGGGGAAAAAGCGTCCGGTGCGCCTACCGCGCGCAGCAAGTGCAACCGGTCAGGCCGGGGCGAAGCCGGGCTCCGACAGCTCCATCAGGCTCGCGGCGCCGGCGCGCACGCCCGCGGCATGCGTCAGCGTGCGCGGCAGGATGCGTGCGAAGTAGAAGCGCGCCGTGGCCAGCTTGGACCCGCGGAACTCCTCGCCGTGCTCGGGCTTGAGCGCCGCGATCTCGCGCGCCCAGAAGCAGGCGAGCACCACGTAGCCGGAATAGAAGAGGTAATCGACGGACGCGGCGCCGACTTCCTCGGCGTTCTTCGTCGCGGCCATGCCGATTTCCTGCGTGAGCTGCTGCCACTCCTGCGCGAGCCGCTCCAGCGGACCGATGAACTCGGCCACCGCGGGATTCGCCTTCGCCTCGGCGGCGAAGGCCGCGAAGTCGGCGAGGAAATGGCGCAGGCCGGCCGCCTGCTGGCCCATGATCTTGCGGCCGAGCAGGTCGAGCGCCTGGATCTGCGTCGTGCCTTCATAGAGCGTAGTGATGCGCGCGTCGCGCGCGAACTGCTCCATGCCCCATTCCTTGATGTAGCCGTGCCCGCCGAAGATCTGCAGCGCGTGGTACGTGCACTCCACGCCGAGCTCGGTGAGCAGCGCCTTCACGATCGGCGTGAGGAACGACACCAGCTCGTCGGCGCGCTGGCGTTCGGCCGCGTCCTTCGATTTCTGCTGGATGTCGACGAGCAAATACGCGTAGAGCCCGAGCGCGCGGCCCGCTTCGGCGATCGCCTTCTGCGTGAGCAGCATGCGGCGCACGTCGGGGTGCACGATGATCGGGTCGGCCGGCTTGTCCGGCCGCTTCGCGCCGGAAAGGGAGCGCATCTGCAGGCGATCGCGCGCGTACGCGAGCGAGTTCTGGTACGCGCGCTCGACCAGCGCGAGGCCCTGGATGCCCACGGCGAGGCGCGCGGTGTTCATCATGATGAACATCGCCGCGAGGCCCTTGTGCGGCTGGCCGATGAGGTAGCCCTCGGCGCCGTCGAAGTTCATCACGCACGTGGCGGACGCGCGCAGGCCCATCTTGTGTTCGATGGAGCCGCACGCGACCGCGTTGCGCTCGCCGACCTTGCCGTCGCGCGACACCTTGAACTTCGGCACGATGAACAGCGAGATGCCCTTCGTGCCCGGCGGTGCGTCGGGCAGGCGCGCGAGCACGAGGTGCACGATGTTGTCGGTGAAATCGTGCTCGCCCGCGGTGATGAAGATCTTCGTGCCGTACACCTTGTAGCTGCCGTCGGCCTGCGGCTCGGCGCGCGTCTTCAGCAGGCCCAGGTCGGTGCCGCAATGCGGTTCGGTGAGGCACATCGTGCCGGTCCAGCGACCGTCGACGATCGGCTTCAGGAAGACTTCGCGCTGCCATTCTTCCGCGACGTGCTTCAGCGATTCCGTCGCGCCGTGCGAGAGCAGCGGATACGTGCCCCACGCGAGGTTCGCGGAGTCGATCATTTCCTTCGCCGCCGCGCCGAGCGATTCCGGCAGGCCCTGGCCGCCGTACTCCGGCTCGGCAACGAGGCCGCTCCAGCCGCCCGCGACGAACTGCTCGTATGCCTGCTTGAAGCCCTTCGGCGTGCGCACTTCGCCCTTTTCCCAGTGGCAGCCTTCTTCGTCGCCGGACTTGTTCAGCGGCGCGAGCACCTGGCCGGTGAAGCGCGCGGCTTCATCGAGCACCGCTTCGATCACGTCGCGCGTCGCGGCCTCGTAGCCGAGGCGCTGGTAGATCGGCTCGACGCCGAGCACGTCGAACAACACGAAACGCATGTCGCGGACGGGGGCTTCGTACTTGCTCATGGCGGCGATCCTTCGATTGGCTTCAGCGGAATTCGCCCGGCAGGCCGGGCACCGGCTCGAGCCGGCTTTCCTTGTCGAATTCGAACGTGTCTCCCGGCTCGCTCGTCACGATCGTGCCGGTGAGCCGATAGTCGAACGCGCGTGCGGGATCGAGCTTCGCGTTGCCGCGCACGGTCGCCTGCGCGACTTCCGCCGACATGCCGGGGATGTCCATCGCGAGCGAAACGGAAACGGGAATGCCGGGATGTCCGGCGACGGCGAGCGTTGCGTCGAGGCGATCGAACGTCATCGGCACCGTGCTGAAATTGTTGATGCGCAGCACGAGCGACCACGAGCCGTCGTCGGCGACGCGCAACTGCTGCACGCTCGCGGCCGGCGGATTGATGCGCTTGACCATGCCGCCGCCGCCGCACGAGGCGAGCGTGAGCGCGAGCATCGCGATGAAAGCGCGCAGGATCCGGCGTTGCATGGCGACTCCCTCCGTGGCGTTCGAGAAACATTACACGACGCGGCGCGCGCCGCGGCCATTGCCCGCGAAGGCGGCGGATGCTGCGCGCGCTCGCGCCAAGCTGAACGCAAGGCATCGGGTCGCAAATCCTTGCAGCTGCAACGAAGGGTAGAAAGCGTTTGCGAACGCGCACTTGCGACCAGGTCGTGACGAGCTCGTTCAGTTTGCCGGACTTGTGGAGTGGCGGCTCTACGCCTTCTTGTGTATCTTCCGCGCCGCCAACAGGGCCCGGGTCGCCATTCGCACGCCCCGGATAAGCGGAAGCAATGCCAGCGCAGCTCATCGCGTTGGACGCGCGGCGAAGCACGACGCCGCGTTTTTACCCGATGCAGGCAGCCGCACGCGCGGCGCCGCCGGGCCGCAAGGGTACCCGCGCCAATGAAGCGCGGCCATCACCGACAACGAGCTCCCACTCCGCGCTGCATCGCCATGGCGATGCAGCGTTCGTGCGAGCCGCTGTGAGGAGGCAATGCAATGAAGCTCGCATGGTTGTTGTGGCTCGCGTCGATCCTGCCTGGCCACGGGCAGGACCAGGTGTGCCTCGCCACGACCGTTTATCTGGAAGCGCGCGACCAGCCGGTGCTCGGTCAGACGGCCGTCGCCGAAGTCGTGCTGCGTCGTCGCGACAGCGGCCGCTATGGCAACGGCGTGTGCAACGTCGTCATGCAGCACAAGCAGTTCGCGCCCGCGTTCACGTCGGGCCAGTTCCGCATCAAGAACTTCAAGGCGTGGAACCGCGCATGGCAGGTCGCTTCCGACACGCTCGCCATGTGGATGCTGCCCGCGTCCGTGCGCAAGCAGGTCGCGCCCGGCGCCGATCATTTCTACGCGCACAACCTCGTGCAGCCCGCGTGGGCGAACGGCCAGACCGTCGCCGTGATCGGCGGCCACAGCTTCGTGAGGGTGGGCCTATAAAACAGCGTGGCCGCCAGCGGCGGCCACTACGAAACATGTCATCCCGAACGCGAAGGCCGCAGGCCGCACGCGGAGGGATCTCCAGATCCCTCACTTCGTTCGGGATGACAATCGGCGCGATGCCGCATCCCACCGCGCGTTCGAGGCGTAGGAAAAGGCACCCGCCCGGCACGGGGCGCGATTCCCGTACCGGTCGATATCCGTCGTGCGATGATGTGCACGTCGGCAGGAGGCCTGGGCCCGGCCCCTTCACGGGGCGCGCGGATTCGGCCAGGGAGGTTCGATGATCCTCGGGTGTCTCGCCATCCACGCTTGGAACCGGACAAGCGCCGCCGAATCCACGCTATCGCGGCGCTCGCTCGGTCCTTGCCGCCCTGCCTTGGCGTTCACTCGCCCAATAGCTTTGGCTATTGGAC
>CALKUS010000015.1 GCA_937996755.1 uncultured Pseudomonadota bacterium
CGTGCCGACGATGTCTCGCGGCGACGTGACTTCGTCGTTGTCGCCTGGCGTGTGAAGCTGCACGAACGGCGCCTCGGTGTCGGAAGGATCCGACACGAAGAACTCGTCGCTGTCCGTTGCCGTCTCGTAGCCATCGGTCACCGTTGCGGTCACCGCGTGTCGCCCGAACACGGTCGAGCTGATGCTGGCCTGGCCCGATGCATCTAGCGTGACGGGCTGGCCGTCGACGGCCGCCGTTCTCGTCACGGCGCCTGCCGCGCCCGTGTATCCGAGCGTGATCGTGACCGGCGCGCCGGCAGCCACGACGTGTGGCGTGGCGGACACGTCGGCCGCGAGGCTCACGTTCGCGGCAATGACCGTGATCGACCAGACTTGTTCGGAATAGCCGTGGCCGTCGGAGACCCGGACAGTGACGGCGGCGACTCCGATCGCGGACGGCGTCCAGCGGATTGCACCGTTGGCGTCGATCGCGATGCCGGCCGGTGCCTGGGGTAGCGTCCACGTCAGCGCGTCGCCATCGGCATCCGTCGCTGCCGCGTCGTAGCGATACTCGCGCCCGACCTTGCCGAAATGCGCGGGCAGGCTCGTGAACGCGGGAAGCGAGTTCGCTGCCGTCGTCACGAGGTCGAACGACTGGGTGACGCTCGCGCCGGGCGCGTCCGTAACACGCAGCTCGACGTGGTGCGTGCCGACGTCGGCCGCCAGTGGCGACCAGGTCACCAGTCCGGTCGCTGCGTCGACCTGCATGCCTGCCGGCCCCTCGACGAGCGCAAACGCAAGCGCGTCGTTGTCGGCATCGCTGGCGTTCGCATCGTATCGGTACGTCGTGCCGACGCGCGACGAGGTGCCGGGGGACGACGTGAACACCGGTGCGTGGTTCGTCGACGGCCCGACCGTGAGCGTGAACGACTGGTTGTCGTAGGTTCCGCGCAGATCGACCACCGAGATGCTCACCGGCTGCTGTCCCACCGATCCCGGCGGCGGCACCCACGTGACCACGCCCGTGTTGGGGTGGACATCCATGCCAGCGGGGCCCGAAACCAGCCGGTATCGGTAGTTCGCCGAGACGCCGGGATCGCGCAACCTCACCGCGTAGGTCCACCGCGACAACTCGTTCGCCGCGGTCGTCGGCACACTGACGATGCGCGGCGTGTCGGAGCCGCGCAGGTTGCCGACCGACCAGCGGTCTTCATCGAACAGCCCACCGGTGTCCGTGACGCGGCTGCGCCAGACGAACGCGAGCACCGCGTTGTTGCGCTCCTCGCATTACATCACGGCGTTAGCCGGGTCTACACGCACGTACAGCTCCGACGGCAAGCCATCGCGCACGATGGTTCAATCCTTCGCGGGCATTTCGCTGCAATTTCGACTCGAAGTTTGAAACACTGAGAGGATTCGCGGAATAGTGGCACTGCACCGGGGAATCACCGATGGAGCGACGACTCGAGATGACCATCGAACTGACCGAATTCGCCCGCGTCCGCCTGTTTCCTTCGGATGGACGCAGCACTGCCATCCAGGACATCACGCCCGCGCAGTTCGTCGAGCGATTGAACGCCGAGCAACCGGAGCGCGTCATCCCCGGTTACGCGCCGTTCTGCCGGCTGCACGTGCATCGCAACTGGACGTCGACGAAGTGCTCGGTGATCGCGATCACCGGCGAGAACCGCCATCGACTGGTCTCGGCGTACGAAGCGCGCACGAAGGCGGAGCTGCCGGTGCTCGTGCGCTGGTTCGAAGGGATCGAGCCGCCGGTCGCGAAGTACCTCGTGCCGATCCTCTACGATCGCGCGCAGATGGCGAAGGAAGGCACGCCGATCATGGCGGACTTCGGCATCGTCGGCTGCCTCTACACGATGGAGCCCGACGAAATCCCGATGGTGCCGATCACGGCGATGCGCAATGCGCTCGGCGTGGACGAAGGCGGCAGCGGCGTGGCGATCGATCGCGCGGCGTATGCGCGCAGCGTCGAGTTCTGGTCGCGCCACGCGAACTGGCGCTGAATCCGGATCGGTGCGAGGCCGTACGGAGACATTCAGGCTGCTTCGCCACCGAAGTCGTAATAGAGGGTGTTCGAAAAATTGCCGAGGCCGAGCGCAAAGAACGGCCACTGCGCCTTGTCGTCGCAGTCGATCTCGAGCTCGACACAGGTGAACATGCCCTCGGCGAACGGCTTCTGGTCGATGCAGCGCTCTTTG
>CALKUS010000016.1 GCA_937996755.1 uncultured Pseudomonadota bacterium
GCGTCACGGCGCAGTCCGCGACGGGCACCTGCCACGGGCCGACCATCTGGTCGCGCGCGTTCAGTCCGCCGACCGTGCGGTCGCCGATCGTCACGAGGAACGACTTGCTGCCGACGGTCGGATGGCGCAGCACGCGATCGATCGCTTCGGCGAGATCGTCGATGCGCAACGCGGAATCCTGCGCCGCCGGCGCGGCGCGCGCGACGTCGCGGTGCATGCGCGGCGGCTTGCCGAACAGCACTTCGAGCGGCAGGTCGACCGGGCGGCCGCCGAGCCGCGAATCGGTGACGCGCAGGTGCCGCTCGGGCGTCACGATGCCGACCACGGCATGCGGGCAGCGCTCGCGCGCGCAGAACGACTCGAACAGCGGCAACTGGTCGCGCTCGACGCCGAGCACGTAGCGCTCCTGCGATTCGTTGCACCAGATCTGCAGCGGCGAGAGCTGCGGATCGTCGCACGGGATCTTGCGCAGCTCGATCTCGCCGCCGACGCCGGAGTCGTTCAGCAGCTCGGGCAACGCGTTCGAGAGGCCGCCCGCGCCCACGTCGTGGATGCTCACGATCGGGTTGGCCTGGCCCAGGCGCCAGCAGTGGTCGATCACCTCCTGGCAGCGGCGCTCCATCTCGGGGTTGTCGCGCTGCACCGACGCGAAATCGAGCTCCGCGGTCGACTCGCCGCCGCCCACGGACGAGGCGGCGCCGCCACCGAGGCCGATCAGCATGGCCGGGCCGCCGAGCACGACGAGCGCGTCGCCCGGCGCGAGCGTGCGTTTCTCGACGTGGTCGCGACGGATGTTCGCGAGGCCGCCGGCCAGCATGACCGGCTTGTCGTAGCCGCGCACGATGCCGTCGCCTTCCGGCTGTTCGAAGCTCCGGAAATACCCGAGCAGCGCGGGTCGTCCGAATTCGTTGTTGAACGCGGCGGCGCCGAGCGGGCCGTCGCGCATGATCTCGAACGCGCTCGCCAGGCGCGGCGGCAGCCTGCGGGGCGCTTCCCACGGGCGCGGCAGGCCCGGGATGCGCAGGTGCGACACGCTGAAACCGGTGAGGCCCGCCTTCGGTTTCGCGCCGCGGCCGGTCGCGCCTTCGTCGCGGATCTCGCCGCCCGAGCCCGTGCTCGCGCCGGGGAACGGCGCGATCGCGGTCGGGTGGTTGTGCGTCTCCACCTTGATCGCGTAGTCGATCAGCTCGCGCGTCGCGTGCCAGCGGTGCGTGACGGGATCGGGGTAGAAGCGCGCGGCGGTCGTGCCTTCGACGACGGCCGCGTTGTCGCTGTACGCGGACAGCGTATGCGCGGGCGCGCTCGCGTGCGTGTGCTTGATCATCGCGAACAGCGAATGCGGCTGGTCCACGCCGTCGATGCGCCAGGTGGCGTTGAACACCTTGTGGCGACAATGCTCGGAGTTCGCCTGCGCGAACATCATGAGCTCGACGTCGGTGGGATCGCGACCCAGCACGGAGTAGCTGCGCGCGAGGTATTCGATCTCGTCGGGCGACAGCGCGAGGCCCAGCTCGCGGTTGGCGCGCGCGATCGCGCCGCCGGCATCGCCGCCGAGCGCAACGTATGCGAGCGGCGCGGGTTCGCCGGCGCGGAACAGCGCCGCGGCGCCGTCGCGCTCGCGCAGCAGCGTCTGCGTCATCGGGTCGTGCAGCTCCGCCGCGACGGCCGCTTCGTCGTCCAGCGCCTCGACCACGTACTCGACGCCGCGCTCGACGCGGTGCACGGGCAGCCCGCAGCCGAGCAGGATCTCGGTGGCCTTGCTCGCCCACGGCGAGATCGTGCCCAGGCGCGGCACGGCGAGGCGTACGGACGCCGCGGTCGCGGCCGCGTCCGCGGGCGTGCCGCGCAGGATCGCACCGAGCTTCGCGAGGTCGGGGTGCGCGCCCGGCATCGGGTCGACGAAGTACACGTGGCGCGCCGCGACCACGCGGGCGCGCGACCCGCGCGCCGCGATGCGGGCGTTGAGCCGCTCCAGCCGGAATGCGGACAGCGCGTCCTGGCCGTCGAAGACGATCATGGGCTTTGAGGCGGCGCGGGGGGCGAGGGGGCCGAATTGTAGCGGCTGCGCCGAGGGGCTAGGGACTAGGGGCTAGGGGCTAGGGGCTAGGGCGCCTGACCGCGACGTTCGGCGATCGGGAACATCAGGGTGTACACGCCCTAGCCCCTAAGTCCCTAGTCCCTGAAACGCAACGGGCGGCCCGAAGCCGCCCGTCGCCACTACTTTGCTCGAGGCAAGTATCAGTTGGTCTTGCCCTTCTCGCCCTCGAGCTGGTCGAGGCGCGCAACCATCTGCTCGGGCGTGAGGTAGCCGCCGATCTGCGTGCCGTCGGAGGCGATCACGGCCGGCGTGCCGGCGACGCCGATCTTGCGGCCGAGCTCGAATTCCTCGGTGATCGGGTTGTCGCAGGTCTTCGCGTCGATCGCATCGCCGTTCTTGGCGTGCGTCAGCGCCTGGTTGCGGTCCGCGGCGCACCACACGGAGACCGCCTTGTTGAACGAGTCGGAAGCCAGGCCGGCGCGCGGGAAGAACAGGTACTCCACCGTGATGCCGGCGTTGTTGTAGTCGGCGATCTGCGTGTGCAGGCGGCGGCAGTAGCCGCAGTCGATGTCGGTGAACACCGTCACCGTGTGCTTCGGCTCCTTGGCCGCGAACACGATGCGCTTGTCCTTGCCCACGCCCGACAGCGCCGACTTGCGGATCTCGGCGTAGCGCAGGTCGGTGAGGTTCTTCTTGCCCGGGACGTCCCAGAGCGCGCCCGACAGCAGGTACTTGCCGTCGTGGCTCACGTAGACGACCTGGCCGCCCAGCGTGACTTCGTAGAAGCCGGGAACCTTCGACTCGGCGATCGCCTCGATGGTCGTGCCCTGCACGAGGTCCTTGATCGACTCCTTGATGCGCGTCTGGGTCGCGTCGTCGACGGCGTACGCCTGGCTGCCGACCAGCGCCAGGGCCAGGAAGGCGATTCGCTTGAGCATGGAAATTCCTCGTTGGTTTCGCCGCCGGCGGCCGGTGGCGATCGGTAGCTGCGACAGGTCGGGGCCCGGGAAGTTCCGGGCCGGGGACGGGATTTTGCCATGGAGGGAAGGGAAAGAGCGGTGAAGCGAATGACTGCCCGCATCCCTGCGGCAACCCCGTTCGCCATCCCTGGCTCACCTGAACGCCGGCGCGCGACGCCTGAGGGCATCGCGCAAGCGCCGGCGTTCAACCCCTCGGGTGATGGAGCGCATGGAGTCTCTTGAGCCCTTCCCTCGCCACCAGCGTGTAGATCTGGGTGGTGGAAAGGCTCGCGTGCCCGAGCATCAGCTGCAGCGCGCGCAGGTCGGCGCCATGATTCAGCAGGTGGGTCGCGAAGGAATGGCGCAGCACATGGGGAGAAACATTGCGCGCGATCCCCCCACGCAGCGCCTGGGCCTTCAGCGTGGTCCAGAACGCCTGGCGCGACATCGGCGCGCCGCGGACGCTCACGAACAACATCGGCGACGCCTTGCCGCGCAGCAGGACGGGCCGGCCGTCGGACAGCCAGCGGCCCAGCCAGGCCTGCGCCTCGTCGCCGAGCGGCACGAGGCGTTCCTTGTCGCCCTTGCCGCGCACCCGGACCGCGCCCTGGCGCAGGTTCACCTGCTCGGTGCGCAGGCCCACGAGCTCGGACACGCGCAGCCCGGTGGCGTAGAGCAGCTCGATCATCGCCTTGTCGCGCAGCCCGGCCGGCTCGCCTACGTCGGGCGCCGCGAGCAGCGCTTCCACTTCGGCCTCGGAGAGCGCCTTCGGCAGCGAGCGCGGCAGCTTCGGCGAGTCGACCAGCGCGGTCGGGTCGGCCGCGATCGCGCCGAGCCGCAGGCGCAGCCGGTAGAAGTGGCGCAGCGCCGAGAGCAGCCGCGCGTTGCTGCGCGCGTGGTAGCCCTGCGCCAGGCGCTCGGCGAGGTAGCGGAACACGTGCTCGCGCGTCGCCGCATCGAGGTGCGTGCCCTGCCCTTCCAGCCACGCCGACCAGACGCGCAGGTCGGTGCCGTAGCCGGCCAGCGTGTTCTTGGCGAGGCCGAGCTCGCTCCAGGCACGTTCGAGGAAATCCGCGACGACGTCGCTCATCGCGTCAGTCGCGCGGCAGCTTCACGACCACGGTGCCGGCCGCGACGTCGTGCAGCGCGCGGCGCTTCTCGTCGAAGAACATCCAGAGCAGCCCGACGACGAGCGCCGAGCCGACCGTGGCGACGACGAAGCGCAACGCGAGCCGCCCCCAGCCGATCGTGCCGTCGCCTTCGTCGCGCACCGCGATGCGCCATGCGCGCATGCCCATGGTCTGCCCGCCGCGCCGCCACGAACCGCCGTAGTACGCGAACAGCACGATCAGCAACCAGGCCTCGAACCACCAGGTGTGCGGCGGAACGGCGGTACCGCCGCGCAACGCGACGACGAGACCGCCCGCCGCCATCATGAGCGCGAACACCGGGAACAGGTCGTAGACCGCGGCGACGAGGCGCGCGAACGGCGAGGCGTAGGCCGGCGTTTCGGTCACGTCGCTCACGCGCGGTGAAAATAGGCGGAACCCGCGACCACCAGCAGCGCGGCCGGCGCCACGTTCACCGCGATGTGGTTCAGCAGGTAGACGGCCGCGAGGTTGTCGATCGCGCGCTGCAGCAGGTACCAGACGGTCGCGACGACCACGCCGAGGAAGATGCGCTTGCCGAGGCCGCCCGAGCGCAGCGCACCGAACGCGAACGGAATCGCCGCGAACACCAGCGCGAGCACGTTCAGCGGGTAGAACACGCGCCCCCAGTACGCGCTTTCGTACGGACCCGCGTCGAGGCGGTTGCGGCGCAGGTATTCGATGCCCTGCGCGAGGTCGGCGGCCGACATGTTGCGCGGACGCACGATCGACAGCGTGAGCAGGCGCGGATCGAGCGTCGACGGCCATGCCATCGACGCGATCGCCTTCGACTCCACGCGGTCGTCCGCGAACGACTGGCGCAGCACGCCGGTGAGCGTCCAGCTGCCCTGCCGGTGCTCGGCGCGATCGGCATGCGTGATGCGCGACAGCTGCCCGCCGGCCGTGAATTCGTAGAGGCGGACGTCGTGCAGCGTGACGCCCGCGGCGCCCGATTCGCCGCGCTTCGCGTTGACGAGCGTGTCGCCTTCGCGCGCCCACACACCCGTGCGGCCGCTCGCGATCTGGTCGTTCGACTTCGCGCCCGCCGCGAGCGACTGCGCCGCGTGTTCGCCGAACGGCGCGAGCGTCTCGCCCATGAGCATGGTCAGCGCGCACAGCACGGCGACGGCGCCCGTCGCGCTCACACCGATGCGCCATTTCGACATGCCGCCCGCGCGCATCGCGGTGAGCTCGGCGCTCGCGGCGAGCGAGCCCAGGCCCATGAGCGCGCCGATCACGCTCGCCATTCCGAACAGGTCGTACGCGCGGCGCGGCACGGTCCAGCCGATGTAGCCGATCGCGGTGAGCAGCGAATAGCCGCCGCGGCCGATCTCGTCGACTTCGCGCGCGAAGCTCGAGAATGCGTCCACGGCCACGAGCACGAGCCAGACGAGCCCGACCGAGCCGAGCACGCTCGCGGCGATCAGGCGGTCGACGCGCTTCACGAGCGCCATCTCAGCCCCTCCGCCGGCGCGGCGCGTCGGCGCCCGCGAGCAGGGATACGCCGATCGCGAGCACGGCCGCGTGCGCCCACCAGAGGCCGAGGGTCGGCGGCAGGCTGCCCTGCGCGAGCCACGCGCGGCCGAGCGCGAGCACGTTGGAATAGACCACGTAGGCGAGCACGGCCACGAGCACCTTGCCGTAGCGCGCCTCGCGCGGCTGCGCGCGCGACAGCGGCACGGCGAGCAACGCCAGGAGGATGCAGGAAACCGGCAGGCCGATGCGCCAGTGCAGCTCGGCGCGATCGGGCGCGTCGCGGCTGGCCCAGAGCGCCGGCGTATCGGCGCGCTTCTCGAGCGCGCGGTCGGGGTCGCTCGACGGATCCGGCAGCCGCACGTCGTTCGTGGCGAAACGCATCGTGCGGAAATCCGGCTTCCCGATCTCGCCCTCGACGCGGAAGCCCTGCTCGAGCCTGAGGTAGCGCTCGGCGTTGTCGCGGTCGGTGTAGAGGCCACCCTTTTCCGCCGTCGTGATGTCGACGCGGCCATCGTGCTCCTCGTGCACGAACAGCCGCGCGAACGTGGCGCCGTCCGGCGCCATTTCGGCGACGTACACGACGCCGTTGCGGCCGGGCAGCTCGACGAAACGCCCGGGCTCCATGCCGACCACGAGCAGCGAGCGGTTCGCGGAATCGATCATGCGGTCGGACTGCGCGAGCGCAGCCGGCGCGAGCCACAGCGCGAGCGCCGCGACGAGCGCCGCGACCGGCAGCGCGAGCCACGCCACGGGCGCGACCAGCCCTCGCGCCGTGATGCCCGAGGCGGAGATCACGGCCATCTCGCTGTCGCGGTAGAGCCTGCCGTACGCGAGCATCACGGCCAGGAACACGCCGAGCGGCAGCAGCAGCGCGATCGCCTCGAGCGAGCGCAGGCCGATCTGCGAGAGCAGCAGCGCCGCGGGCATCTTGCCGCGCGCGATGCGGTCGAGGGTGATCGTCAGCGTGCCGCCGATCGTGACCAGCAGCAGGACGAACGTGACGCCGCCGAACGCCTGCGCCAGCTCGCGCAGCAGGTAGCGCTGGATCAGCCGCACGCGGTGCCGCTCTCGATATGAGGGGTGTAGTGCACTAGAATTCGGGGTTCCTTCGCGGCCGCGAGGCGCGTCCGTAAGCGGGCTTTCCCGCACGACGCCCGGGGTAGCGGCCGGTCCTCGCCTGCTCATCGCGTGCGCTGCCCGGCGGCGAGCCGGCCGCGGCACTGTAACGCACGGCACACAGGCTCCACCAATGACACTCGACTTCACGCTCCTCAACGCGCCCGCCGACCAGGTCGAAGCCGACATCGTCGTCGTGCCCGTGTTCGAGTCCGGCGCGCTGCCCGCGCCCGCCGCCGCGATCGACGCGGCCAGCGGTGGCGCCGTGCGCCGCCTGCTCGATGCCGGCGACGCGAGCGGCAAGCCCGGCCAGGTGGCGCGCCTGTTCGCACTGCCCGGCGTGAAGGCGCCGCGCGTGCTGCTGGTCGGCGTCGGCGAAGCGGACAAGCTCGACGCAGCGCGCTATGCGCGCGCGTGCACCGAGGCCGGCAAGGCGCTGCGCATCGGCCCGTCGAAGCGCGCCGTGAATTACCTCACCATGCTCGACGTGCCCGGCCGCGACGCGCACTGGCGCGTTCGCCAGGCCGCGCTCGCCGCGCACGCAACGGCGTACCGTTACACGGCGACGCTGAAGGCGAAGAACGGCAACGGCGGCGTGTCCGCCGTCGCGTTCGCCGGCGCGGGCAACGAAGCCGCGCTGCGCGAGGCCGCCGCGATCGGCGCGGGCATGGACTTCGCGCGCGAGCTCGGCAACCTGCCGCCGAACATCTGCAATCCCGCGTACGTCGCCGAGCAGGCGCGCGCCATCGCACGCGACACCGGCAGCGGCATCGAAGTGCTGGAGCGCGAGCAGATGCAGGCGCTCGGCATGGGCTCGCTGCTCGGCGTCGCGCAGGGCAGCGCGAACCCGCCGCGCCTGATCGTGCTGCGCCACCAGGGCGCGGGCGACCGCCGCCCGTACGTGCTGGTCGGCAAGGGCATCACGTTCGATTCCGGCGGCATCAGCATCAAGCCCGGCGCCGGCATGGAGGAGATGAAGTTCGACATGATGGGCGGCGCCACGGTGCTCGGCACGTTCCTGTCGGTCGCGCTCATGAAGCTGCCGATCAATGTCGTCGCGATCGTGCCCGCGGTCGAGAACATGCCGGACGGCAACGCGTACCGCCCGAGCGACATCGTCCGCACGATGTCGGGCCAGACCGTCGAGGTGCTGAACACCGACGCGGAAGGCCGCCTGATCCTGTGCGACGCGCTCACCTACGCCGAGCGTTTCGAGCCCGCGGCGCTCATCGACGTCGCCACGCTGACGGGCGCGTGCGTGATCGCACTGGGCAAGCACGCGCACGGCCTCATGAGCCGCCACGACGACCTCGCCGCCGAGCTCATCGCCGCGGGCGAGCACACCGGCGACCGCGCCTGGCGCCTGCCGCTGTGGGACGACTACCAGCAGCAGCTCGAGTCGGCGTTCGCCGACGTCGCGAACATCGGCGGCAAGAGCGCCGGCGCGATCACGGCGGGCTGCTTCCTGGCGCGCTTCACCGAGGGCCAGCGCTGGGCGCACCTCGACATCGCCGGCACGGCGTGGGACGAGGGGCGCAAGGGCATGGCGACCGGCCGCCCGGTACCGCTGCTCGTGCAGTGGCTGCTCGGCTGCGCAGCGGCGTGATCGCGACGCGACCGTGCCGAAGGCGGACTTCTACCTGATCGACAAGCCGCGCTTCCGCGCCGAGCCGTGGCGGCTGGTGTGCGAGCTCGCGAAGATGGCGTTCGAGGCCGGCCTGCCCACGCTCGTGCTCGCGCGCACGCAGGAACAGGCCGAAGCGCTGGACGAGCAGCTCTGGGAATTCGACCCCGACGCGTACGTGCCGCACCAGCTCGCCGGCGAGGATGACGACGGCGAAGCGCCCGTGCTGATCGTCGCGCCCGGCGTGGCGACGCCGGACCGCGCGATGGTGATCAACCTGCGCGACGCGTGCGCGGTCGGCACGTTCGATTCGGTGAAGGAAGTCGTCCCCGCCGACGAATCGGAGCGCGCCGGCTCGCGTGCGCGCTGGACCGAGTACAGGCAGCGCGGGTTCGCGGTGCGGAAGTTCGACATGTGAGCCCGGGAAAACGGAAGACGTAAGACGGAAGACGCGAAAGCACGGCTCGGCGTCTTCCGTTTTCCGTCTCCCGTCTTACGCTCTCCGCCATGGAAAAGACCTTCGACCCCAAGACCATCGAAGCCAGGTGGTACCCCCGCTGGGAGGCCAGCGGCGCGTTCAAGCCGTCCGGCAAGGGCGAGCCGTACGCGATCATGCTGCCGCCGCCGAACGTCACCGGCACGCTGCACATGGGGCACGCGTTCCAGCACACGCTGATGGATGCGCTGATCCGCTACCACCGCATGCTCGGGCGCGACACGCTGTGGCAGCTCGGCACCGACCACGCCGGCATCGCGACCGAGATGGTCGTGGCGCGCCTGCTCGAGCGCGAAGGCAAGACGCGCGACGGGCTCGGTCGTGACGCGTTCGTCGAGCGCGTGTGGCAGTGGAAGCAGGAGTCCGGCTCGACGATCTCGCGCCAGATGCGCCGCCTCGGGGTGTCGGGCGACTGGTCGCGCGAGCGCTTCACGATGGACGAAGGGCTGTCGCGCGCCGTCGTGGAGACCTTCGTGCGCCTGCACGAACAGGGCCTGATCTACCGCGGCCAGCGCCTCGTGAACTGGGATCCGGTGCTGCTCACGGCGATCTCCGACCTCGAGGTGGTGAGCGAGGAAGAACAGGGCACGCTGTGGACGATCCGCTATCCGCTCGCCGACGGCAGCGGTGCGCTCGAGGTCGCCACCACGCGCCCCGAGACCATGCTCGGCGACGTCGCCGTGGCCGTGCACCCGGAGGACGAGCGCTATGCGCACCTCATCGGGAAGCACGTGCGGCTGCCGCTCACCGATCGCACGATCCCGGTGATCGGCGACGCGTACGTCGAGCGCGAGTTCGGCACGGGCGTGGTGAAGATCACGCCCGCGCACGATTTCAACGACTACCAGATCGGCAGGCGCCACGGCATCGCGCCGCTCAACATCTTCACGCTGGACGCGAAGATCAACGACGTCGCGCCGGCGAAGTACCGCGGCCTGGACCGCTACGACGCGCGCAAGCTCGTGCTCGCCGACCTCGAGGCGGAAGGGCTGCTGATCGAGAGCAGGCCGCACAAGCTGCAGGTGCCGCGCGGCGACCGCACGGGCCAGGTGATCGAGCCGATGCTCACGGACCAGTGGTTCGTGAAGATGGACGGCATCGCGAAGCGCGCACTCGAGCTGGTCGCGCGCGGTGAAGTGAAGTTCGTGCCCGAGAACTGGAAGGCCACGTACGACCACTGGCTGGGCAACATCCAGGACTGGTGCATCAGCCGCCAGCTCTGGTGGGGCCACCGCATCCCGGCGTGGTACGACGAAGCGGGCAACGTCTACGTCGCGCGCGACGAAGCCGGCGCGATCGCACAGGCGAAGGAGAAGACCGGCGTCGCGGAACCCGCGCTGCGCCGCGACGCCGACGTGCTGGAGACCTGGTTCTCGTCGGCGCTGTGGTCGCACTCCACGCTGGGGTGGCCCGATCCAGAGCAGCAAGTCCAGCTCGGTTACGACCGGTACCTTCCGACGTCGGTGCTGGTAACTGGCTTCGACATCATCTTCTTCTGGGTCGCCCGGATGATCATGATGACCGACCACTTCACCGGGAAGGTGCCGTTCCGCGAGGTCTACATCACCGGCCTCGTGCGCGACAAGGACGGCAACAAGATGTCCAAGTCGAAGGGCAACGTGCTCGACCCGCTGGACATCGTCGACGGCATCACGGCCGACGCGCTCGTCGCGAAGCGCACGGCCGGCCTGATGCAGCCGAAGGACGCGCCGAAGATCGAGAAGGCCACGCGCAAGGAATTCCCGGACGGCATCGTGCCCGTCGGCGCGGACGCGCTGCGCTTCACGTTCGCGGCGCTCGCATCGCACGGTCGCGACATCAAGTTCGACCTCGCGCGCTGCGAGGGTTACAAGAACTTCTGCAACAAGCTCTGGAACGCGGCGCGTTTCGCGCTGATGAACTGCGAAGGCTTCACGGCGCCCGCGGGCATGCCCGCCGCGAAGAGCGAGGCGGAGCGCTGGATCCTCGCGCGCCTCGCGCGCACCGTCGCCGAGGTGCGCGCGCAATTCGCCGCGTACCGCTTCGACCTCGCCGCGCAGGCCGCGTACGAGTTCACCTGGAACGAGTTCTGCGACTGGTTCCTGGAATTGTCGAAACCGGCGTTCGCGGAAGGCGCCGACGCGGCGACGGCGGCGTCGACGCGCCACACGCTGCTGTACGTGCTGGAGTCGGTGCTGCGCCTGCTGCACCCGCTGATCCCGTTCGTGACCGAGGAGATCTGGCACGAGGTCGCGCCGAAGCTCGGCATCGTGGGCGACACGATCAGCCTGCAGCCCTACCCCGACGCGGCGGCGATCGCGACCGATGCGGCCGCCGAAGCGGACGTGCAGTGGCTCAAGGGCCTGCTCACCGAGATCCGCCGCATCCGCGGCGAGATGAACATCGCGCCGGGCAAGACCATCCCGATGCTGCTCGCCGGCGGCAACGACGCAGACCGCGCGCGCGCGGCGCGCTTCGATGCGGCGCTGAAGTTCCTCGCGCGCCTGGAGTCGGTGCACTGGCTGCAGGCCGGCGAAGCGGAGCCCGCAGCATCGGCGGCGATCCTGGGCGAGCTGCGCGCGCTGATCCCGCTCGCCGGGCTGATCGACCTCGGCGCCGAGAAGGCGCGGCTCGCGAAGGAGATCGCGCGCGTCGAGGGCGAGATCCGCAAGTGCGAAGGCAAGCTCGGGAACGCGAGCTTCGTCGCCAATGCGCCGGCGGAGGTGGTGGCACAGGAGCGGCAGCGCATCGCGGATTTCTCGACGGCGCTCGCGGGGATGAAGAGCCAACTGCAGAAGCTCGGCTGACCCGAAACGCCCGGGCTCTGTACGTTGCTGCGGGGCGGATGTACCACCGCACTTCGAAGCGACGCCACGCTTTCGCACTCTCACGCGCGCATGCGGAGCGGGGTGCGGCCGGAAACCCTCGACGCAACCGGGTTGCGTCGAAGCATTCGCAGGGAGGATTCAGTGGGAGGGACGAGAGTCCCGAATGGCGCGCCAAGCGGGGAAACGCGAGGGATGGCAGATCGCTTCCCCGAAGCCGTTATCCGAGGCTGCAGAGCCGCTTCGATCGGCCGATCTGCCGCGGTGCCGAGTACACCGGAAACACTCGCCGTTCGGGACTCTCGTCCCTCCCACTGAATCCTCCTTGAACTCGGGGTGCAGCAAGCCCCGGATCCACGAGGTATTCCGACCGCACCCCGCTCCGCATGAAGCGCCGGGGGTGCGAAGGCGTTGCGTCGCTCCGCTCTTGACCTTGTACAGCGCGCTTCGAAGCGCCTTCTGGAATCTGCCCCGACCTCACATCGAGTCGGCAACCAGCTCCATCGCCATGACCAGGGCATCTTCCCTGCCGCCACGTGCGGGGTAATAGTTCGGGCGCTTGCCGATCTCGTTGAAGCCGAGGTCGAAGTACAGCTTGATCGCGCCGCGGTTGGACGGGCGCACCTCGAGGAAGATGCGCTGCGCCTGGTGCCAGCGCGCGAGGTCGATGAGGCGCTTCATCAGGCGGCGGCCGTAGCCCTTGCGCTGCTGGACGACGTCGACGCACACGTTCAGCACGTGCGCCTCGCCCGCCGCCACCGACAGCACCGCATAGCCGACCACTTCGGCGGCGTGCGCGAGCACCCAGCAGCCGTAGCCCGCGCGCAGGCAGTCGCGGAAGATGCCGAGCGTCCACGGGAATTCGTACGCATTCGCCTCGATGCGCGCCACTTCCTCGAGGTCGCCTTCGCGCATCGGGCGCAGCGCGGGGTACATGTCGCGCATGGCGGCGACCATCAGCCGCCCTCGCGCAACCGGCGGCGCAGCCGGCGCAACTGCGGCCACAGCGAACGCCGCGCCGCACCGCTCGCGCGCAACGTCGCGAGCGGCGGTGCGAGCACCGCATCCGCGGCATCGCCCGGCGCGGCACCGAACGCGAGCACGGGCGCGTCGCCGGACGGCGACCACGCGACGAGCGACGCATCGACGGCGAGCGCGCGCACCACGTGGCGCAACAACGCGGCGTAACGCCCCGACAGCGGGTCCGGCTCGCCGCAGACGATCGCGAGCTTCGTGGTCGCCGCAGTGGGCACCACCGGAGCGGCTTCCTGTGGGAGCGGCCCTGACCGCGACGCCTCAGGTACGTGGTCGCGACCATGGTCGCTCCCACATTGCTCTGAACCGCGCAGCTGCCAGCGATCGACGCCGAGCAGCGCGAGCACGCGCGCGCGCTCGGACGCCGGCAGCGGGTCGACGCTTCCGCTCACGCCTCGACCTTCGAGAAGTCCTCGACGAAGCGCGCGAACACGTCGTCGACCGCGGCGGCGAACGCGCGGATCGTGGCCTGGATGCTTTCGTTGTCCGCCGGCTGCAGCGACTCGTAGGTCTTCAGCAGCACGGGCAGCTCGCTGCCGCCGACGTCGACGCGCATTTCGAGCTGCACGGCCGCCACCCAGCCGGCCGCGGTCTTCTGCCGCTCGAAGCGGTCGATCAGGCCGCTCACGCGCACGGCGGTCAGCTGCGAGGGCACGCGGTCCGCGACGACGCCCGACGTGACGCCGGCCGCGCGCAGGCGCGCGATCAGGCGACGCTGCAGCAGGCGCGCGGGCGGGTCGTTCCAGAGCTGGTAGTGGTAGGCCTTCAGGCTGCCGCCTTCGCTCGTCGCGTAGAGGATGGCCTGTTCGTCGTGCAGGCCGTCGGCCAGGAACGTGTCGACGAGGATGGGATCGGCGATCGCGGCCTGCGCGAGCGGCTGCACGTCGACGGCCGGCGGCAGGCGGTAATAGGACTGGTCGGGCACGGGCGCGCTGCCGCATCCGGCGAGCAGTGCGGCGAGGGCGAGGGTTGCGAGACGGCGCATCATTTCTTCTCGTCCTCCACGATGACGTCGTCGGCTTCGGGCGTGAACAGCAGCCGGTTCGGGTTCTTGCGCACTTCGCGCGTGAACTCGTTGAAGTTGCGGCTCGAGGAATCGAGGTTGTTCGCGATCGAATCGATGCGGCGCGCGAGCGCCGACGTGATCTGCGAGAGGTCGCGCACGGCGTCGCGCACCACCGGACGGTTCTCGGCGGCGATGCCGTCGAGGTTCGCGATCAGCGAGTCGAGCTGCGCACGCGTCTTCTCGAGGTTGTCGGTCACGCCGCGGATGTTCTCCAGCACGGCGGCCACGTTCTCGCGATTCTCCGGCCCGAGCACTTCCTGCACCGACACTGCCGCCTCGTTCAGGCGCTTCAGCAGCGTCTGCGCCTCGTCGAACAGCAGCGGCGTCTGCGTGTCGACGGTCGCCGTGATCGAATCCACGCGCGTCGACAGGCCTTCGATGAGCGGCGTGATCTTCGTGCGCGTGAGCGTCGTGACTTCGCCGGCGAGCTCGTTCAGCGCGGCGAACACGTCGGCGCTCTCCTCGCCCTTCATCTCCGCACCGGGCGGCAGCACCTTCTTCGACGCGCCTTCGCGGATCGCGATGGAGACGTCGGCGAGCAGGCCGCTGGAGGCCAGGCGCGCCACGCTGTCGTCCGGGATCGGCCAGTCGCGGCGCAGCTCCATCTTCACGCGATACGTGGTCTTGCCGTCCTTGCGCTCCGGCTCGATGCCTTCGACCTGGCCGATGCGGAAGCCTTCGTAGAAGACCGGCGCGCCGTAGGACAGCCCGGTGACGTTGCGGTAGCGCACGAGGTAGTCGGAGGATGCGCCGCCGCGGCCCGTGATCGCGAACAGCGACGCGATGAGCAGCCCGAGCGCGCCGATCACGACGAGCCCCACGAGCGTGTAATTGACCGATTCGCGTCGCATTCACTTACCTCACTGCCCCGCCCACATTGTGCGCGATCCGGCGCCCGTCCTCACGCGTCTTCCTCCGTGAGGCGGCGCAGGTACTCGTCCGTGTCCACTTCCACCGGCCGCGGCCGGCGGTTCAGCAGGTCCTGGATGCGCTCGTTCGGGCTCGCGCGCACCTCGGCGACCGGCCCGGTCATGAGGATGCGGCCCTTGTCGAGCACGGTGATCGAGTCCGCGATCTTGAATGCGCTCTCGAGCTCGTGCGTCACGACCACGATGGTCATCCGCAACGCATCGCGCAGGCGCAGGATCAGCTCGTCGAGCTCGGCCGAGACCACGGGGTCCAGGCCGGCCGACGGCTCGTCGAAGAACAGCAGCTTCGGGTCCATCACGATCGCGCGCGCGAGCGCCGCGCGCTTGATCATGCCGCCGGACAGCTGCGACGGCATCAGGTCCTGGAAGCCGCCGAGGTTCACCACTTCGAGCTTCAGGCGGCTCATGATGCGCACCGTCGTCTCGTCGAGCTTCTGGTGCTCGCGCAGCGGCAGCGCCACGTTGTCGCCCACGGTCATCGACGTGAACAGCGCGCCGCCCTGGAACGAAACGCCCATCTGCGTACGCAGCTTCAGCAGCTCCTCGGGCGACGCGCTGGCGATGTCGGTGCCGAGGATGCGCACGCGACCCGACCGCGGCCGCAACAGCCCGAGCAGGTGGCGCAGCAGCGTGCTCTTGCCGGAGCCGGAGCCGCCCATGATCACGCGGATCTCGCCGGGCATCACGGCGAAATCGACGTCGAACAGCACCTGCCGCCGGCCGAACCAGACGTTCAGCTTTTCGACTTCGATCAGGGGTTGGGGGGATTCGGCGTTCACGATGTTTCCCGACCCGGGAAGACGCGAGACGGAAGACGGAAGACGCGGAGATGTCTCGAGGGTGACCCGCGTCTTCCGTCTCCCGCTTTCCGTCTCCCGCTCTTCATCGCATCAACGATTGAGGAAATAGGAAAACATCATGTCCGCGATCACCAGCGCGGAGATCGACAGCACGACGGCGCGCGTGGTCGCGCGGCCGACGCCCTCGGCGCCGCCGGTGACGGAAAAACCCGTGCTGACGCCGACCAGCGTGATGAGCGCGGCGAACACGAAGCTCTTCGCGAGGCCCTGCCCGATGTCCCAGGGTTCCAGCGAGTTCAGCGTCTGCACGACGTACGCGCCGATGCTCACGTCGAGCGTCGGCGAGCAATAGAGCGCCGCGCCGAGGATCGACGCGCCGTTGGCGAGGATGGTGAGCACGGGCAGCATGATGAGCATCGCGACGAGCGCGGGCGACGCGAGGTAGCGCACGGGCTCGATGCCGATGACGGCGAGCGCGTCCACTTCCTGCGAGACGTTCATCGAGCCGATGCGCGCCGCGAACGACGAGCCCGAGCGGCCGGCGACGACGATGCCCGTGATCAGCACCGCGAATTCGCGCGTCACCGATTTCGCGACCGCGATCACCACCTGGTTCTCGGCGCCGAACTCGGACAGCGCCGCGATGAACTGGATGCCCAGCATCACGCCGACCGTGAACGACAGCAGCAGGACGATCGGGATCGCGTCCACGCCGACCTGCCGCATCTGCTCGAACACCATCCGCACGCGCACCGGCTGGCCCACGCGCCAGCCGGCGATCGCGAAATAGAGGCTCTCGAGCAGCAGCAGGCCGATGTAGCCGAGCTCGGCCACGGCCGCGACCGCCTTGCGGCCGAGGCGGTTGACCGGCTTCGTCGCTTGCTCGAGGAAACTCACGCGCGAGCGGCTTCGACGTTCTCGACCATCGGGAACACGCGATCCAGCCGCGCGAGCTGCAGCACGGCGCGTACCGGTTGGCTCGCCGCGACGAGCGAGAACTTCTGCCCCTTGCCGCGCGCGCTCTGGAAGCCCTCGACGAGCGCGGCGATGCCGGACGAGTCGATGTAGCTCACGCCGGACAGCTCGACGCCCACCGCGCGCGCCTTCGCGAGCGCGTCGAGGATCGCCTTGCGCACGCTCTGCGACCACGACAGGTCCACTTCGCCCTGCACGCGCACGAGCGCGAATTCACCTTCGACTTCGGTCCTGCAATCGTTCATTTCCGCTGCTCCCCATCCCCGCACCCGCAATCGAGCGCGCCCGCGTCGACCGGCGCCGTCTCTCCCCGCGGCCGCCGGCACATCACCAGTACGTTGCCGGCACGACGCCGGATGGCGCGGAGGCGCCAGCGGTCCATCGTATCGTCGATGAAATTGATGCCGAGCCCGCCGGGGCGGCACTCGCCGAGGTCGCGCGGACGGATCCGCTTCGCGTCGACCGGCGGCGCGTAGTCGCGCAGCGCGAAGCGCAGGCTGCCGCGGTGGCGCGTCAGCGTCAGGCGCAGCCGGCCGTCGCCGGAATTGCCGTAGGCGTGGCGGATCACGTTGCACGCCGCTTCGTGCACGGCGAGCACGAGGCGGTCCTGCTCGGACGCCGGCACGCGGGCGCGCGCGAGCGCCGCGATGAGCGCGTCGCGCATGGGCTTGAGCGCCTCGGCCTTCGCCGGCATCTCGAGCCGCAGCAGCGCGCGTGCCGCCATCGTTCAGTCCTCCTCGCCCGTGACGCCGGGAAGCGTACCGCCCGCGGCCTCGATCAGCATGATCGTCGTGTCGTCGGCGAGCTTCAGGCGACGCAGCTCGCCGAGCAGGCCGCGCAGGCGCGGGCCCGGCGGCGCGGCCGCATGCCGCTCGAGCAGCGAGCGCACGCCGTCGAGGCCGATCGGTTCGCCGTTGCCGTCGCGCACGTCGGTCACGCCGTCGCTGAAGAAATAGAGGCTGTCGCTGCCGAGGTCGCACTGCTGCGGCGGGTAGGGCATGCCCGGCAGGATCGCGAGCGGCGGGCCCTCGGCGACGAACTCCTCGAAGCGGCCGTCGGCGCGGCGCACGAGCGCGGGCGGGAAGCCCGCGTTCGCCCACTCGACCTGGCGGCTCTTCGGGTCGTAGTAGCCGACGACCGCGCACACGAACATGCCGCCCGACACGGTTTCCGCGAGCTCGTCGTTGACGCGCTCCAGCCACGTGCCCGGCGGCAGTCGGTCCTTGCCCGACCAGCGCAGCAGGCTCGCCGTGCGCACCATCAGCAGGGCGGCGTCGAGGCCCTTGCCCGAAACGTCGCCGATCGCGAACGCGATGCGCCCGTCGGGCAGCTCGAACGTGTCGTAGAAATCGCCGGAGATCTCGCGCGCCGGCCGGTTCACGCCGAGCACGGGATAGTGGTCGCGACGCCGCTTCGGCAGCAACGAGCGCTGCATCTGCCGCGCCAGCTTGAGCTCGCGCTTGATGCGGTTCTGCTCGACCAGCTCCGCGACGAGCGCGGCGTTGCTGATCGCAAGCGCGGTCGGCGCCGCGAGCAGGCGCAGCATGTCGCGGTCGGCGTCCTCGAACAGGCTGCCGCCGCGCTTGTTCAGCACTTCGAGCACGCCGATCGGGCCACGCGTCGTGGTGAGCGGCGTGCACAGGACTGAGCGCGTGGTGAAGCCGGTGCGCGCGTCGACCTTCCCGGCGAAATCCGGGTCGGATTGCGCATCGCGCACCATCTGGCAGGTGTTCGACTGGATCGTACGGCCGACGATGCCCGTCTCGACCGGCAGGCGCATGCCGCGCACGTCCACCGGGCCCGCGCACGCGCGGCACTCGAGGAACTGCCCGCCCACGTCGAGCATGAATACCGACGCGGCTTCCGCCTGCATGCAATCGGCGATGCGCGTCACGGCGCGCGCGAGCGTGTGCTCCACGTCGATCGTGACGGCGAGCGCCTGCGACAGGTCGGCGAGCAGGGTGAGCGCGCGCGAATCGACGCCTGCCTGCGCTTCGCTCGCGCCGACCGCGTCGCGCACGCGAGCGTTCATGGCGCCGCCACGGCGCGCTTGCGCCGCCGCGAGATCAGCCAGAGCAGCGGACCCGACGCGACGTAGGCCACGCCGATCGCGAGCAGCGCGCGCGCGTTGAACACGACGAGCGACACCATCAGCGCCATCGCGAGCACGATCCACACGAACGGCACGCGCACGTTCGCGGGGCCCGACTTGAAGCTCCAGTAACGCACGCGGCTCACCATGAGCAGCGCGGCCAGGATGGTGAGCGCGAGCGACGCGAACACGAGGCGGCCGGCATCGATGCCCTGCTGCTCGATCGTCCACACCCAGGCCATCAGCAGCCCGGCGGCCGCGGGGCTCGCGAGGCCGAGGAACCAGCGCTTGTCGGCGACGCCGACCTGCGTGTTGAAGCGCGCCAGGCGCAACGCCGCGCATGCCGCGTAGAGGAATGCCGCGGCCCAGCCGACCTTGCCCCACAGCGGCCCGTACGTCTTCAGCAGGTCGAGCGACCACGTGTACATCACGAGCGAAGGCGCGAGGCCGAAGCTCACGAGGTCGGACAGCGAGTCGTACTGGACGCCGAACGCGCTCTGGGTGTTCGTCATGCGCGCGACGCGGCCGTCCACGCCGTCGAGGACGCCCGCCACGAACACCGCGATGGCGGCATCCACGTAGCGGCCGCCGATCGCCGAGACGATCGCGAAATAGCCCGCGAGCAGGCCGCCCGTCGTGAACAGGTTCGGCAGCAGGTAGATGCCGCGGCGGGGCGCGGGCGTGGCGGGCGTGGGATCGTTCATGGTGGGACGCGCGAAGGGCGCCAGTGTACCCGATGGCCCGGCCGCGACCGGCCGCCCGTTAACCCCGGCGCAACGCCTGTGACATGCGCCCTTGTCTGGGCACCGCAAGGGTGATAATCAGCGTTACAGGCCGCTTTCGAGGCGCAAAGCCATGAAACTCCGCACGTTTGCCGTCATCGCCCTGGCGCTCGCCGCCTGCGGCGCGCAGGGCGCCGAGAAGTACTACAAGTGGAAGGACGAAGGCGGCGCCTGGCACTACACGCGCACGCCGCCGCCCGCCGGCGCGCAGTCGGAGAACGTCGAGGTCCACGGTGCGCCGCCCTCGAGCGGCGCCGCGACGCCGGCGGCGACGACCGAGTCCGCGTCGCCGGCGGCCGGCGGCACGGCCACCAATACGGTCGCGAGCGGCGCGTCGATGCCGAGTGATGCCACGCGCAAGGCGCAGTGCGAGCAGGCACGCGCGCTGCAGGCGACACTGAACGACAACCAGTTCGTCGCGGTCGACCGCGACAACGACGGCAACCCCGAGCTGCTGAGCGAGGAGGAGAAGCGTCGCGAGGCGGAGCGCGTCGCCCTGGCCGTGAAGCTCGCCTGCGAGTGAGCCGTCGCGCGGTCGCGGTCGCGCTGCTCATCGCCGCGCTGGTCGCGGCCTGGGCCTGGTGGCGCTACGCGCCGGCGACGCTGCCGGGCTTCGCGCAGCGCAGCCTGCCCGCCTCGCCGTCTGCACGCCCCGCGAATCCGCCGCTCTACAAGTGGCGTGATGCGCGCGGGCAGTGGCACGTGACCGACGTGCCGCCGACCGATCGCGCGTACGAAACCGTCGTCGTCGACCCGCACGTCAACGAGGTGCCGTCGATCCTGAAGAAACCCGACGGCGAAGCAGACGACTAGCGCAGCATCGCCACGACGCCGCCCAGCGTCAGCGCGACACCGGCGAGGCGCCGTCGCGTCAACGGCTCGCGCAGCAGCAGCCAGGCCAGCAGCACGATGAACGCCGAGGCGGTCTCGTTGAGGATCGCCGCCACCGACGCGTCCGTGTACTTGTAGCCGGCGAGCCAGAGCAGCATCGACACGAGCTGGCCCACGAACGCCGCGGCGAGCAGCATGAGCCAGCCGCGCGCGTCGAACGTGCCCGGCGCGCCGCGATCGCGACGCCACCAGGCGAGCGCGGCCATCAGCAGGACGCCGCCGCCCAGGCGCACGGCAGCAACCCACAGCACGTCGTTGCGCTCCAGCACGCGCTTCACGAGGACGATCGCCGTCGCCATGAGCAGCACGGCCAGCGCTCCGTAGGCGAAGCCGCGGCCGAAGCGACGCGTCCCTGCGCCGGGTGCTGGCGGATGCACGACGACCACGCCCGCGCTCACGAGCGCGAAACCCGCGACCTGCATCCCGGTCAGCCGCTCGCCGAGGAACAGGTAGGAAAGCGCGATCACGAACGGCGAGAACAGGTTGCCGATCACGCCCATGCGCCCGGCGCCCAGCTCGTTCAGGGCGCGGAAGTAGAGCGTGTCGGCGAGCGCGATGCCCACGGCGCCGGACACGACGGCGATCGCCGCGTCGGTCGCGCCGAGCTGCGGCGCGATGCCGCGCCACGCGAGCACCGGCAGCAGCATCGCGAGCACGACGACGTTCTTGCGCAGGTTCAGCGCGAGCGGGTCGATGCGCCGCCCGAGGCGCGCGTACAGGATCACGCCGAACGCCCAGGCCAGCGCGCTCGCCAGCGAGAACAGCTCCCCCTTGCCCATGCGCCCGCACGCTACGCTATGGCGACCATGTCGACAAACCGCCTCTCCGGCGCCGCGTTCGAGCAACGCGTGCGCTTCATCTGCCTGCTCGCGAGCCGGCTGCACCAGTACGGCACGGCGGCACAGCGCCTGGAGATCGCGGTCGACAACGTCGCGCAGCGCGTCGGCCTGCAGGCCGTGATCTGGTCGAACCCGACCGGCATCCTGCTGTCGTTCGCGGACGCGGCCGATGGCGAGGACGCGTTGCCGCGCGTCACGCAGATCGTGCGGCTCGACCCGGGCGACAACGACCTCCGCCGCCTGTCGATCGTCGACAGCATCGCCGAGGGCGTCACGAACGGGTCCATCGACCTCGCCGAGGGCTATCGCCAGCTGCGCCGGCTTGCGCCGGACCGGCGCCGGAAGCGCGGCGAGCTCCTGTACGCGCTTGCGCACGGCGTCGCGGCCGGCACGGTCGCGCTGTTGCTGAAGTCCGGCTGGAACGAAGCCGGCGCCGCGGCCGCGATCGGTGCCGTCGTCGGCCTGCTCGGCTTTGCGCTGCGTGCGCGGCCGCAGCTGAAGCCCGGCTTCGAGGCGATCGCCGGCGTCGTGGCCGCGGTGCTCGCCGCGCTGGTCAACGAATTCGTGCTGCCGATCGCGACCGCGCCGGTCGTGCTGTCGAGCGTGATCGTGCTGCTGCCCGGCCTGTCGCTCACGACCGCCGTGAACGAGCTCGCGAACCAGCACCTCGTGTCCGGCACGTCCCGCTTCGCGGGCGCGATGGCGTCGCTGCTGAAGCTGGGCTTCGGGACCGCGGCCGGCATCCACGTCGCGCGGTTGTTCGGCTACGACGCGCTGCCGGCCGTCCCCGTGCCCGTGCCGCTGTGGGCCGAATGGCTCGCGCTCGCGATCGGCAGCTTCAACTTCGCGGTACTGTTCCGCTGCGCCGCGCGCGACTACCCGCTCGCGATGGCGTCCGTCTGGCTCGGCTACCTCACGACGCGTTTCGCCGGCTCGCAGTTCGGCGGCGAGTTCGGCGTGTTCTTCGCGGCGCTCGTGGTGGGCACGTTCGCGAACATCTACGCACGCTGGCGCAACCGCCCGGGCGCGCTCGTGCGCGTACCCGGCATCATCCTGCTGGTGCCGGGCAGCGTCGGCTTCCGCAGCTTTTCCTTCGTCTTCGCGCGCGACGTGTACCTCGGCCTCGATACGGCGTTCACGCTCGTCGCGCTGCTGATCTCGCTGGTGGCGGGGCTGCTGTTCGCCAATGTGCTGATTACCCCGAGAAGGACTCTGTCCTAGGGCGAGGGGGTAGAGGTCCTGTTCGAAGCGAATCCAAGCTTTCGCACCCTCACGCGTCCATGCGAAGCGGGGTGCAGATGGAAGTCCTCGAGGCGACCGTGCTGGTCGCGAGGCATTCACAGGGAGGATTCAGTGGGAGGGACGAAAGTCCCGAATGGCGAGTGTTCGCGGTGTACTCGCAAGCACGGCAGATCGGCTGATCGAAGCGGCTCTGGATACCCCGAGTTTCGCGACGCCCTGTCGCACTTGCGCGCAGGATCCGGAAACTGCGCCGGCTGCGTGGGAACCATCTGCCACGCGTCGAGTTTCCCCGGGTGGCGCGCCGTTCGGGACTCTCGTCCCTCCCACTGAATCCTCCCTGCAAACAGGCGATGCGAGTCCGGGGTCGTCGAGGTGTTCCGGCTGCACCCCGCTCCGCACGAGTGCTCGAAGGCGCGAAGGCCTGCGTCGCTTCGAACCAGACTCGTACAGCCGCCTTTCGAAGCGGGCCTTGTACAGCCCGCTTTCGAAGCCAGCCCGAAAACTACTTGATCAGCAGGTCTTCGGCCGACTTCCCGGACGCGAGCAGGTCCGCGAACCAGCGCGGCTGCTTGCCGCGGCCGGCCCAGGTCTGCGAGGCATCGCCGGGGTTGCGGTACTTCGGCTTGACCGTGAAGCCGCCCTTCGGGCCCGGCTTCGTGCTGCGCGTGCGCGCCTTCGCCGGTGCTTCGCCGCCGGCGCGCGACCCGAAGACGTCGGATACGGTGAGGCCTTCGGCCTTCAGGATCGCCATGATCTTCGTGCGGGCGCGGTCGACGCGCTTCGTCGTCAGCTCGAGCTTGCGCCGGTTGGCCTTGTCGATCAGGGCTTCGAGTTGCGCGGGCGTGTAGCCACGCAGGTCGGGGGTCGAGCTCCGGGGCACGTCGGTCTCCGTGTGGTCGTTGCGACGGGCATTGCGCGGTTGCCGGCGAGTGTAGCGAACCCATCGGGGATTGGCGCAGCACGCCCGGCGCGGCCGCGGCGCGACGATCCGGCCCGCCCCGGTGTTGCCGGACGCCCGAATCGGTTAACTTGTCCCGATCGCTGGTAGGGGAATCCGGCACCCGGTGGACTGAAGGCATGGGCCTGCTCGACGATCTCGAACAGGAAGCGCAGCGTCGCAAGGCCACGCTCGACGAAGCCGAGCGGGCGAAAGCCGAGCGCGAGGGCGTCTACAAGACGCAGCTCGAGCCCGGCCTGCAGAAGCTGTACGAATACCTGTCCAAGCTGACCACGAACCTCGGCTTCCTGAAGCCGAAGATCGCCGTGCGCCACGAAATCGCCAGCTACGGCACGCTCGTCGCGTACTACGAGCACGAATACGAGCTGCGCCTGAACCAGATCTCGCCGAGCTCGAAGGAGCTCGTGCTGAACTTCAACGCGCTCGTCGCGAGCGACGAGTGCCCGTCCGTCGAAGTACAGGGCGGCCTCAAGGTGAAGGCGCTCAACGCCATCTTCCAGAAGTACCGCCTCGGCAACCTGGGCGACGTGAAGAAGGACGACATGGGCGAGCCGGTGTCGGGCACGTTCAGGGCGCGCGGCAAGGTGCCGCTGGCGGTCGTCGTCGCGGCCGATGCGGATTCGGGCATGGTGCGCATGTCGTTCACGAATTTCGATTCGCTCGGCGTGCTCGCGAAGGCGTGCGCGCCGGCGCAGTTCAACGAGGCGCTGTTCGACGAGGTCGGCCGCTTCCTCGCGCGCGAGTCTTCGAACCTGTTCCGCGAGGCGCTTTCGGACGATTACCGCAAGCAGCTGCAGCAGAAGGTGCAGCAGGAAAACCTGAAGCGGAAGTGGGAATCGAAGATCGCCCAGCAGCAGAAGGACGAGCTCGAGAAGATGAAGCGCGAGCAGAGCCTGAAAGGCCGCCTCGACCGCGCGGTCGAGGGCGTCAAGGGCAAGGCGCCGTCGATCCTCGACAAGGTGAAAGGCATCTTCAAGAAGACCTGACCGCGCTGCGCGCGGCCGGAAGACGGAAACCGTGGGACGGAAGACGCGGTCGGGGTCGACGCGGGCTCCGTGGCGTTTTCCGTCTCCCGTCTTCCGTTTTCCGGATCAGACCCCGAGCTTCGCGAACAACGCCTCGCGCGAGATGTTCTCGGCTTCCGTCGCGCGGCGCGCACGGTATTCCAGCGTGCCGGCTTCCATCCCGCGCGCGCTGACCACCACGCGGTGCGGCACGCCGATGAGCTCGATGTCGGCGAACATCACGCCCGGGCGCAGGCCGCGGTCGTCGAGCACGACTTCGACGCCGCGGCGCTGCAGCTCGTCGTGCAGCTCCTCGGCCGCCTTGCGCACCGCCTCGTCGTTCTTCGGGTTGATCACGCAGACGGCGATGCGCCAGGGCGCCATCGGCTCGGGCCAGATGATGCCGTTGCCGTCGAAGTTCTGCTCGATCGCGGCGGCGACGATGCGCGACACGCCGACGCCGTAGCAGCCCATGTAGGGCGTGCGCGCCTTGCCGGTCTCGTCCAGCACCGTCGCCTGCATCGCCTCGGCGTATTTCTGGCCGAGTTGGAACACGTGCCCCACCTCGATGCCGCGGCCGATGCGCAGCGTGCCTTTTCCGTCGGGCGACGCGTCGCCCTCGACCACCTTGCGGAGGTCGGCGACGCGGGTGATTCGCGCGTCGCGCTCCCAGTTGATGCCCGTGAGGTGCTTGCCCTCGACGTTCGCGCCCGCGACGAAATCGGCCAGCACGGCGGCCGCGCGGTCGACGATCACGGGAATGGCCGCGGGCAGCCCGGCCGGGCCGATCGAGCCCGGCGTGCAGCCGATCGCGGCGACGATCGCGCCTTCCGGCGCGAACGTGGCGGCGCCCGGCAGCTCGGCGAGCTTGCTCGCCTTCACTTCGTTGAGCTCGTGGTCGCCGCGCAGCACGAGCGCGACGAGGCTGCCCTCGTCGCGGCCCTGCACGATGAGCGTCTTCACGGTCTGCGTCGCGGGCACGCCGAGGAATTTCGACACGTCCTCGATCGTCTTCTGCCCGGGCGTGTCGACCGTCGCGAGCGCAGCGCCCGGCGCCGGGCGCGGCGTCGCGGGCGCGACGGCCTCGGCGAGCTCCACGTTCGCGGCGTACTCGGAGCCGGTCGAGAACGCGATCGCGTCCTCGCCCGATTCGGCGAGCACGTGGAACTCGTGCGAGACGTTGCCGCCGATCGCGCCCGAGTCGGCCTGCACCGCGCGGAACGACAGCCCGAGGCGCGTGAAGATGCGCGCATAGGTGTCGTACATGTTGCGGTACTCGCGAGCCATGTCCTCGACGGTGACGTGGAACGAGTAGGAATCCTTCATCAGGAATTCGCGCGCGCGCATCACGCCGAAGCGCGGCCGGATCTCGTCGCGGAACTTCCACTGGATCTGGTAGAAATTCACCGGCAGCTGCTTGTAGCTCTGCAGCTCCTGGCGCGCGAAGTCGGTGATCACTTCCTCGTGCGTCGGGCCGAAGCAGTAATCCGCTTCCTTGCGGTCCTTGATCTTCAGCAACTGGCCGCCGAACTTCTCCCAGCGACCGGTCTCTTCCCACAGCTCGCGCGGCTGCACGGCGGGCATCAGCAGCTCGAGCGCGCCGGCGCGGTCCATCTCCTCGCGCACCACCTGCTCCACCTTGCGCAGCACGCGCAGGCCGATCGGCGACCAGGTGTAGATGCCGGCCGCGAGCTTGCGGATCATGCCGGTGCGCAGCATGAGCTGGTGGCTCACGATCTCGGCGTCGCCGGGCGACTCCTTGACCGTGACGAGGTGGAAGCGGGACAGGCGCATCGGATCGGCCGCTCGCAGCAGAAAAAGGTCGCGGATGATAAGCCGCGCGGGCTGGAGCTAGCCAGCTAGATCGCTCCGATATGGCGGAACGTCAGGTTGATCCGCGCCTCCGCGGCCCTCGTGCGGGGCAGCGCATGCTGCCAGTGCGCCTGCGTCGTGCCGCGCATGACCAGCAGGCTGCCCGGCTCGAGCACGAGCGCGTGGCGCAGCCCGAGCGCGCGGTGGCGCAGCGTGAACCGGCGCGGCGCGCCGAGGCTCAACGATGCGATCACCGGTGCCGGGCCGAGCTCGGGCTCGGCGTCGGCGTGCCAGCCCATCGCGTCGCGACCGTCGCGATAGAGGTTCGCGAGCACGCTGTTCGCGACGAAGCCGGTGCGCGCCGCGATCGCGTCGCGCAGCGCCGCGACGGGCGCGGGCCACGGCCGCGGCTCGAAGCGCACGCGCGAGTAGGTGTACGCCGTGCCGGGATCGCCGATCCAGCACGACAGGCGCGGCGCCGGCACCTCGCGGCCGAACAGGCGCACGTGGTGCTGTTCCCACGGCACCGCTTCGCGCACGGCTGCGAACGCGCGCGCGGCGGCGCCTGCATCGAGGAAGCCCGGCAGGTACTCGAGCTCGGCGTCGGCGAGCGCGATTGCGCTCACCCTGCGGGCAGGGGCTCGATCAGCCCGCGCGCGAGGAGGTCGGCGCAGAACGCGCCGCAGTCGGCCGCCGCGACTTCCGGCGCCACGGCGAACTCGGCCGCGACGCGCGCGGCGACCGCATCCGTGTCCAGGCCTGCGATCAGCCAGCGCAGGATAGCCGTGCCGACCGCGTTCACTTCCGCGTACTCGCCGCGCGCGCTGTCCAGCACGACGGCGCGCGGCAGCGCGGTCTGCGCGAGGACGCCCGGGCGGAGCCGGTACCGGGTGCTCATCGACCGAACTCGAGCGCGGTGGGGTCGCGCTCGAGCGGCGCGAAACCGGCGAGCGCCTCGCGCGCGTCGCCGTACGGCTCGCCCGCCGCGTCTTCCACCCACGCGTGCGCGCGGAACGGGCCGGCATCGCGGCGCACGCCGAGGCGCAGGCGCACCGGCAGCGACTCGCGTCGCGCGGTTTCGACCAGCAGGACGGCGCGGTCGAGGCAACGGCTGCGCGGCACGAAGCGCGACGCCCGCGCGATTCGCGCCGCGAGCTCGCGGCATCGCGCGGCTTCGGCCGCGCTGATGGAACGCGACGGCACGGCCGTGAGCGCGAGCAGCCGGTCGCCGCGCACGCGCGCGAGGCGCAGGCGCGTGCGCAGCAATGCGAACCAGGCGCGAATCGTGGTCACGTCGGCTGCCACGCCTCGAGCAGCGCCGCCGTGCGTGCCGCGTTCCGCGCGAGGTGCGCGAGGTCGTCGGGCACGGTGAGCGCGAATGCGGGCACGGCCTGCGCCACGCTGCGCGCGAACCACAGGTGCTCGGCCAGCAGCTCGGGCGCGAACAGCCGCGTGCCGGCGGTGCGCCGCAGCAGCAGCACGGTCGCCGCGGTCGCGTCGAGCGCGCGCAACGTGGGTGCCGGCAGCGCCGCATCGCGCGCGAGCAGCAGCAGCGCCGCCGGGCGCAACGGCTCCGCGCCGCGATGCCAGTGGCGCGGCTCGAGCTTCAGCTGCGGATGCGCCGGCCACACTTGCACGTCGCCGGCGGCGCAGCTCGTGGGCACGATGTCGTCGGCGAGACGGGCCCAGCCGTCCTGCGCGCCGAGCAGCGCGGCGCTCGTCGACTTGCCGGCGCCGCTCGCGCCGAGCAGCACGAACGCGCGGCCGCGCGCATCGCGCACGGCGGCCGCGTGGAGCGCGAAGCAATGGCGCTGCGCGAGCGCGAGCACGGCGCCCACGCCGAGCAGCGCTTCGACGCTGGCGTGCGCGGGAACGTCGTCGCCCAGCGCGACGACGCCGTCGTCGCCGATCGCCAGGGTGCCGCGATCGTCGAAACGCACGCGCAGCCCGCGCGCGTCGGCGTCGCACGCGAAGCCGCGCTGCGCGTCGTCGAACCAGGCGACCGAACGCCATTGCGTGGCCGGCACGTCGCGCGCCATGGGGCCGGGCGGCCGCGTCGGCACGTCGCGCGCGAAGCCGGGCAGCTCGCCGTCCGCATGTGCGACGCACGGGCCGACGCGCGCGCGCCACGCGAACGCGCCGTCGCCACCGGGCACGCGGAGGAAGATCGGTTCCAGCGTGTGGGGATCGAAGGAGTGGCGTCCGTCGTCCGGCGCCGGCACGGCTATCGTTCGCCGCTGCTCAGGGGCAGCCGGGGCACTTGAAGTTGGAGCCGCCACCGCTGTCGCCGAGGCCGGGCGAGGCACCGAGCGTGAGCTCGCGGAGGTCGCCGAGCCACACGAGCGCAGGCGGCTCGTAGGGCGCGCGCGCGGGCGTTGCTTCGTGCTCGCGATGCAGGAGAGTCATGTCTTCGATCCTAACATAGGCCATTCGCGCGCCAGCGCGCGCCACCACCGTTCATGCGACACGGCCTGCCACAGCAGCAGGTCGTCCGCCTCGACGGGCGAGGTCGTGTTCCACGCGCCTTCGAGCGCCTCGCGCCGCACGTACGCGGGCCAGCGCGCATCGGGCGCGAACAGCAGCGCCTCCGCCTTCGGCCGCGAGCGGCCGCGCAGTGCGGCGCGGAAGAACGGCAGCAGGCTGCCCGACTTCGGGCGCTGGCGCACGCCTTCCGGCAGCCGGCCGACGAGCATGCGCCGCGTGAGCGCCTTCTCCTGGCCGTGCCGCCACTGCACGTCGGGCGGAAGCGCGAGCACGAACGCCAGCACGCGCGGGTCCCGGTAGGGGTAGCGCAGCTCGATGCCGTGGCGATCGCTCCAGAACGTGTCGAGCGACGCGTCGAGCGCGGCGGAGCGACCGAGCACTGCACGGCGCAGGCGGCGATTGATGCGGCTGTCGCCCGCGGCGTCGGTGCTGGGCGGCGCGGCGGCCAGCGCCTCGCGTGCGCGATCGCCGAGCCATGCCGGTGGCGGCGACTGCGCCGGACGCAGCATGCGCCGCAACGGCGCGCGCCAACCCTGGTCGCGCCACAGCGAGCGCGCACCGAACTGGCGGATGCGGCCGCGCAGCTCGTTGCCGAGCACCGTGCCGCGCCGCGAGCGCAGCAAGCCGGCGAGCCACGCGTCGGCTTCGGGATACACGTGGTCGCCGTAGTTGCCCGACAGCATCTCCTGGCAACCGTTGCTGCGCGCGAGCGCAAGCTGCTGCTGCTTCAACGCGCGGAATGCGTTCGCGGACGGCGCGTCGGGATGCACCGGTGCGTCGGCATCGCCGAGCGGCAGCAACGCGTCGCCGTCGAAGACGTGCGGCGTCGCGCCCGTATGCGCGCAGATCGCCCGCACGTGCGCGCCTTCGTCGCACTGCGGCCAGTTCGGCAAGGACCAGCTGTAGGCGGCGACGCGATCGCGCGCGCAGGCCGCGAGCGCCCCCGAGTCGAGCCCGCCGCTCAACGAAATGCCGGGTGCGCGCGCGTCGCCGAGCGCAGCGTCCACCGCGGAAGCCAGCGCCGCATGCCACGCATCGGCGTACGCGTCGTCGTCGGGCAGGCGCAACCAGGCGCGCGGCGACTCCGGCGTCGCGAAGTCGCGCGCGCGCGCCCCGACCGCGTCGATGCGCAACAGCGTGCCCGGCACGACTTCCTCGACGTCGGCGAACCAGCCCGCTGCGCCCGGCGGCGGGCGCAGCGCGAAATGCGCGGCCACCGCGGCCTCGTTCTCGCGCAGCGTGCGGCCGGCGAGGCGCAGCGCGGCATGCGCTTCGCTCGCGGCGGCGACCACGTGCCCGTGGCGCGTCCACCAGAGCGGACGCTGGCCGGTCGCGTCGCGGCCGAGCCAGACGCAGCGGCGACGCTCGTCGACGATCGCGAACGCGAACACGCCGGCGAGCGCGAGCAGGTTTTCCTCGCCCGCGCGGAACGCGGCGAGCACGCGCGCGGCGTCGCCGCCCGCACCGCCCACCTTGCAGTCGGGATCGAGCCGACCGTCGAACAGCACGGCCACGCCCTCGGCCGCCGCCAGCAACTGGCCCTCGACGCGCTCGCGCAGGAAGGTCCGCCCGATCCAGCCGGACCAGCCGGCGCCCGCGACGCGCAAGTCGCCCGCGGGCGCGCGCGGCGCGAGCGCCGCGATCGCGCGCGCGTCGAGCGCCGTGTCGGCCGTCGCGGCAGGCGCGAAGCGCACGGCGACGACCGCCATGGCGATCAGCGCAGTGGCATGGCCGGGTCGCCGAGCAGGGCGGTCCCGAGCCACGCGTCGCGGCGCTCGGGAGACGCGAGCGCGACTCGGCGTTGCGCCGCGAGAACCGCATCGCCCACGCGCGTGCCCGTGGCGAGCTCCGGGAACAGCAGGTTGCCGAGCGCCGCGTGGCTGGCCACCTCGGTCAGCGCCGTGGAACCGAACGCCGCGGACGCACCCCGCTCGGGCGTGAGCAGCAACGAATGCGCCAGCGTGTTGGCGGCGGGCGCGACGAAATAGGTGTTCCAGCAGCCCCACTGCAGCACGAGCGACGGATGGCCCGCGTTGCCGAGCGTGGCGACGTCCGCCGCGGTGAAGATCGGGTCGAAGGTCCACTGCCCGGGCGCCGAGTGGCCGTAGAAGCTGACCAGGCCGGGGCCGCGACCGAAGCCGTCGAGCAGCGCGGCGCGCGCGCCCGGCACGCCCAGGTCGTCCACGTAGGCGCGGGCGAACTGCCAGGCCCCGGGCAACTGCGCCGCGAAATCGTCGGTCGCGGTGCGGAACGATCCGCCGGCCTCGGCGGCGCCGGCGACCAGCAGCGCTTCGCGCGAAGTGCCGGATTCGTAGGCGAGGATCTTCGCGACGAGCGCGTCGAGGTCCGCCGGCGAACGCGCCGGCAGGCGACCGATCGGCAGGTCGGCGAGCTCGTCGCCGTCGAGGTCGGCCAGCAGGCCGTCGGCGGGCGCGTAGCGGATCACGTCGCTGGTCCGCGCATAGGCGGTGGGCACGAGGCTCACGGAACCGATGCCCAGGTTGTCGGCGTAGTCGTAGGTGTCGCCACCCGCGATCAGGACGTAACGCGTGCCGCGCAGGGCGACCGCGTCGCGCAGGTACGCCGTGATCGCCGCGGGGTCCGGCGTGCCGCCGCTGTAGCGACGATAGATCTGCTCGACGTCGACGACGTCGGACGCCAGCCCCTGCGCACGACGACGCGCGACGAGCGGCGCGAGCGACGCGTCGAATGCGGGTCGCGAGATCGCAAGCCACGTCGCGGCGCCGGACAGGATGTCGGCGGCCGGCGGCAGCGCATCCACCGCGGGCTGGAAGAAGGCGGCCCGGCTTGCGACCCACCAGTCGCCGCGCGGCACGTCACCCGCGGCGACGAATGCGGCGAAACCACCGGGTTCCGCGGCGGTGCGGACGTCGCGCACGCGCTGCCAGCTGCCGCCCAGGCGTCGATACGCGACCACGTCGCTCGCCGGCAGGCCGTGCACGACCAGCGACGCGCCGGAGCGCGACGTGGCCGCGACCTCGAATCCGTCGACGAGCAGCGATGCGCCCGTTTCCGCGCCGGGCAGCGTGCCGAGCACTGCATTCGCGGGTGTCGGGCTCGTCGCGACGGCGAGGCCGAGCCAGCGTCCGTCGCGCGCGACCGGAAGGCGCGGATAGCGCAAAGCCAGGGCGTCGACGTAGACGAGGTCGAAGTCGTAGCCGGTGTCACCCGTTGCCGCGACCCGCAGCTCGTGCCCGCCGTCCGCGAGGCCGGCCGTCGCGATCGTCGCCGACCACGCCGCGATGCCGTCCGCGGTCGTCGTCGTCGCCGGGCCGCCGTCCAGCGCCAGCACGACGCGATGGTCCGGCGCGTCGCCCGACCACTGCGTGACGCCGACCAGGTCGGCGCGCGCCTCGGCGGGCACGCCGGGCACCGCGGCGAGCGCGTCGACGGAGAGCGTCGTCGCAAATGTCGCGGGCGTGCCGGCGTAGGCCAGCAGTCGTTCGGCGTACCAGGGATCGGACGTCGGCGAGCCGATGTTGTACTGCCGGTCGGGGGCGTACCGCGCTTCCGCGAACGACCACGTGGCCACGGGCGTACCCGCGACGTCGTCGAGCGTGGCGATGCCGAGCGCCCGCGTGGCGTCGCGCGACACGACGTGGACGCCGGCGCGCGAATACAGCGAATCGTCGGGCTCGGCGTAGAACTCGATCGCGCTTCCCGGCCCGAACGTCGCGGGTCCGTCGACGTAACGCGCAACGGGCTGGCCGCGCCGCGTCACGGCGATGTCGCCCGCCCGCGCGCCCGCGAGGTCGACGCCGGCCGCGAGCAGTGCCTCGAACGTGACGCGCTGGAAGCCGCGCTCGACCACGCGCACGCGCGCCTCGGCCGATGCCGCCACCGCTGCCTTCGGGGCGCCGGCCGCCAGCGCGGCCCTGATCGACCGCCAGTCGACGCGATCGTCGAGCGGCTGCGCGCCATAGCGCTGCCCCGCGACGAACGGACCCGCGAGCCGCTCGCCGCCGTGCACGTCCACGTCGCCGAGCCACCACTGCCCGTCGAGCGGGGGCGCCGTGAGCGCGAGCGTGTAATCGCTGCGCTCGCCGGTGGTCGTACGCAGGCTTGCCACCGGCGTGCCCGTCGCCGGGCGACGATGGCCGGCCGCGCCTTCGTACACCCGGAACGCGACGTTGCCGGTCTCCGTGGCCGTGGTCCAGCGCAGGTGCGTGCCGTCCGAAGCGGCGAACGCGAGCGTTACCGGCGTCGTCACGCATTCGTAGCCGGGGTTCACGCCCGGCAGCTGGCCCGTGAACGTCACCGTACCCACGTACCCGGCACCACCGCCCGCGCCGTAATTGTCGAGCGCCGTGGTCGTCCGGCCCTGCGCGCCGCCGTTGACCTGGCGCACGGCGAACGTGGTCATGTTGCTGCCGGTCCAGATCACGCCACCCGCGCCGCCGCCGCCGGGACCATGGCGCGCGCCCGGCGTTCCGTTCGGTGGCTCGTTGATCCAGGCATCCGCACCCACGCCGCCGTTGGCGCGCAGGTTGATCGTGGTCAGCACGTTGAAGGTCGTTGCCGGGTCGCTCTTCAGCACGATGCTGCCGCCCGCGCCGCCGCCGCCGCCGCCATCGTTGTCGGGTGCCGGACCGGTCGCGCCGTTCGCGAGGATGCTGCCCGGCCCCTGGAAATAGCCGGCGCGGATGATCACGATGCCGCCGCCCGCGCCACCACTCGAGGTCACGCCGGCCGAGTTGTTGCGCGTGCCCGCGCCGCCGCCACCGCCCATCACGACGCGGTCGAAGGTGGTCGCGAACGCCGCGCCGCCGAAACCGCCGCGCGGGAGGTTCGACTGCCAGGTGTTGCCGCCCTGCCCGCCGATGCCGCCGTTGCCGCCGCCGCCACCGCCGGAATTCTCGTCGTTCGCGGACGGGTTGCCGTCGGTGCCGCCGCCGCCGGCATTGCCCGGCGCGCCGCGCGCGAAGCTGCCGTTGTTGTATCCCTCGTCGCCGCCGGTGAAATCGACGACCGTGCCCGCCTGCTGGTTGTAGACGTAGCGCGGCGTACCCGCGATGCCTTCGCCCTTCGACGAGTTCGCCGCGTTCGTCGCGTTCGTGCGGTAGTCGGTGTTCGCGCCGGCACCACCGCCGAGCTGCAGGATGCCGCCGCCGCGGAAGCCGCGGCCGGACACGTCGATGGAATTGCCGTTCAGCGCCACCTTGCCCACGGAATCGATCACGACGACGCCGCCGGTGCTGCCATTCCAGTACGGCGACGTGACCGTGCCGCCGAGCGTGGCGTTGCGGTATTGCGGCACGCGGATGATCTGCCAGGTCTGGCGCCCGCGATTCGTCGCGCGGTTGCCCTGCTCGTAGGCCTTCAGCAGGCCGCCGCTGCTGCCCGCACCCACCAGCGTGAGCGTGCCGCCCGCGAGCGGCACGGCCGAGGCCGCGCGCAGGAATTCGTACTGGCCCACGGCGGACGCCGTCGAGCCGCGCGCCGTGCCGTTTCCGTCCGTGTTGTCGCCGTAACCGTCGTCGTTGTTGCTGTCGATCGTCGCGTCCTGCATCTGGATCGCCAACAGCAGGTCGCCCACGGCGATCGGCGTCGCGGCGCCCGTGGCAGCACCCAGCGTGATCGACGTCTCGTTGACGGCCCCGTCCTCGGTGGCCGGGTAGTAGGTATTGACGATGCCGCTCAGCGATAGCTGGTTGCCGTCGTTGCCGGGCGTGGCACAGAGCGTCTGGGCCTGGAGCGGGCCGGCCGCCAGCAGCGCGGCGAGCAGGAAGAAGCGGCGGAACGGATGCATGTGCGAGTCGACCCCCTGTCAGGGGGCGCGCGGGCACGCCCCGTGTGCCCCGGGCGCCAAGCAACCCGGGTGCCATCTGCAACATCTGGTGCAAGGTTCGCAAGCCACTGATTCACAAGGCGCGAACCGGGCAAGCGCAGCGCTCGGCGGCGATGCTGCCTGGCGCATCGTGTCAGAAAGCTGCGAACTGCGTCACATCCTAGCGGCAGCCGGCAGCGCCGTGACCTGTCGTCCGCCTGACGGTTCGTCGCTCGCCGCCAACGGTCGGCGCTCGTTGCCGTCGGCGCGCGCCCCGGCGGACAATCGCCCCTCCACGGACCGGGATGACCGCGATGAGCGAACGCGAGGTGATGGAGTACGACGTCGTCACCGTGGGCGCCGGCCCGGCCGGGCTCGCGTTCGCGATCCGGCTCAAGCAACTCAAGCCCGACATCCGCGTCTGCGTGCTCGAGAAGGCGTCGACGATCGGCGCGCACATCCTCTCGGGCGCCGTGATCGAGCCGGGCCCGCTCGATGCGCTGCTGCCGGACTGGCGCAAGAACCCGCCGCCGGTCTGCGTGCCGGCCGGCGTCGACGAGTTCTGGTGGCTGCGTGGCCCGGACAAGGCGACGAAGCTGCCGACGCCGCCGCAGATGCACAACGCGGGCAACTTCATCGTCTCGCTCGGCGCGCTGTGCGCGTGGCTCGCGCCGCAGGCCGAAGCGCTCGGCGTCGAGATCTATCCCGGCTTCGCCGCGGCCGAGACGCTGATCGACCCCGAGACGAAAGCCGTGATCGGCGTGCGCATCGGCGACATGGGCATCGCGCGCGACGGCAGCCACAAGCCCACCTACACGCAGGGCATCGACATCAAGGCGCCGCTCACCGTGTTCGCGGAAGGCGCGCGCGGCCACCTGACGAAGCAGCTCGTCAAGCGCTACGGCCTCGACGCGCAGAGCGACCCGCAGGTCTACGGCATCGGCATCAAGGAGCTCTGGCAGCTCGCGCCGGGCAAGGGCACGCCGGGCAAGATCGTGCACACGATGGGCTGGCCGCAGGACAACGCGACCTACGGCGGCAGCTTCATCTACCACCTCGCGAACGACCAGCTCGCGATCGGCTTCGTCTCGGGGCTCGACTACAAGGACCCGCTGTTCCAGCCGTACGAAGCGTTCCAGCAGCTGAAGCACCACGCGATGGTCAAGCCGCTGCTCGAAGGCGGCAAGATCCTCTCGGCCGGCGCGCGCGCGATCGCCGCGGGCGGCTACCAGTCGCTGCCGAACGTCGAGATGCCCGGCGCGATCCTGATCGGCGACTGTGCGGGCACGCTGAACGTGCCGAAGATCAAGGGCACGCACCAGGCGATCCGCACCGCGATGCTCGCCGCCGAGCACCTCGCCGCGAAGGGCAACGCCACCGGCTTCAACTTCGTGCTGCGCAACTCGCCCGTGCTCGCCGAGCTGCGCAAGGTGCGCAACATCAAGCCCGGCTTCAAGAAGGGTTTCTGGTTCGGGCTGATCAACTCGGCATGGGAGACGGTGACGATGGGACTGTCGCCCTGGACGCTGCGCCATAAACCTGATTTCGCGCAGCTCAAGCGAGTCGACGAATACCCCTCGCCCGACCGCCACTACGTGCCGCGCGACCTGCCGCCGCGCGATCGCCTCGCGGGCGTCTACTTCGCCGCGACCGAGCACGACGAGGACCAGCCCGTGCACCTGCACGTGCTGGACACGAACGTCTGCATCACGAAGTGCGCGGCGGAATTCCAGAATCCGTGCACGCGCTTCTGCCCCGCCGGCGTCTACGAGATCGTCGGCGACGAGAACGGCAAGCGCCTGCAGATCAACGCCGCGAACTGCGTGCACTGCAAGACCTGCGACATCAAGGACCCGTACGAGATCATCAACTGGGTGACGCCGGAGGGTGGCTCGGGGCCGAATTACCAGAATCTCTGACGCCCGGGGGACGCATGAACGCCATGCACCGGATCCGCTGCGCGCTCGTCGCTTCGCTCGCCGTGGTCGGCACGACGCAGGCGGCCGACGAGTTCGTCATCACGGTGCCTTCGGGCCAGCCCGCCGTGCAGCGGATCGCGCCGGGCGCAGCGGCGACGCTCACGTTGAACGTGCGGCGCCGTTCGGACAACGGCAGCGGGATGGCGATGCTCCTGGACCCGACGTTCAGCGGCGCTGCCGGCTACGAGATCACGGGCGCGCCCGCGGCGAATTGCGGTCCGGGGCAAGCGGTCGTGTTCCGCGGGCGACCGATGATCGGACTGCCGCTGGCGACGCCCGTCGGCAGCGACACGTTCACGTGCACGTACCAGGTGCGCCGACTCGCCGGCAGCCGCGACCTGCGCCTCCAGGTGTGCGAACGCGAATTCGACATCCAGTGCGTGGCTTTCGGATCGGACGGACTCACGGTCGGCGACGTCCCGGACTTCGCGATCCGCGTCGAGCCCGCCGCACCCGCGCCGCGCGGCGCGACGTCGGCGCTCGTGCGGGTGGTCGCGACCAACCCGACGCCGTGGCCCGTGTCGACTCGCCCGGTGGGCGCCGAATGCGCCGAGTTCGGGGGCGGCGTGCAGACGCTCGGCGCGCCGTTCGAGATCGAGAACGACTTTCCAGGTGCCTGCCCGACGGAGTCGCTGTCGCCGGTCACCGGTTGCATCAATTTCGGTGGCCAGAATTTCTCTTCGCGGAACTACCAGCTCGGCGCCATCCCGCCGGGCGGCGAGACGTCATGCCTCCTGCGCCTGCGCCTGGCCCAGCCGCTCGAGGGACCGGTTGCACTCGCGCTGCAGGCTGCCGACAGCGTGACCTACGCCGACACGGGCGTGGGGTACGACGTCGATCGCGCGAACCACATCGTGCCGCTCGGCGTGGCTCCGCCGTCGTTCGCGGCATCGGTGCCGGTGCTCGACCGCGCATGGGCGGCGGTGCTCGCGGCCGGGCTGTTCGCGCTCGCGGCGATCGTCCTCGCACGGCGGCGGGCGCGCTGATCCCGGCTCGGCGATTCGCGGGCGCTGCCGTACAATCGCACTCCCCGCTCCATCGCCTCCGGGAACCTCATGAAAATCCTCGTCGCCTACAAGCGCGTCGTCGACTACAACGTGCGCATCCAGGTCAAGCCGGACGGGTCCGGCGTCGTGACCGAGGGCGTGAAGCTGTCGCCGAATCCGTTCGACGAGATCGCGCTCGAGGAGGCGCTGCGCCTGCGCGAGAAAGGCATTGCGACGGACGTGGTGGTCGCGACGATCGCGCCGGCCGACGCGCAGCCGCACCTGCGCAACGGCCTGGCGATGGGCGCGAACCGCGCGATCCACGTGGTCACCGACAAGCCGATCCAGCCGCTCACGGCGGCGCGCGCGCTGCTGAAGCTCGTCGAGAAGGAGCAGCCGCAGCTCGTGATCCTCGGCAAGCAGGCGATCGACGACGACTGCAACCAGACCGGCCAGATGCTCGCCACGCTGTGGCAGCGCCCGCAGGCGACGTTCGCGTCGAAGCTCGAGGTGAGCGGCAAGGTCGCGAAGGTCACGCGCGAAGTGGACGCCGGCCTCGAGACGATCGAGGTGGACCTGCCGGCCGTCGTCACCACCGACCTGCGCCTCAACGAGCCGCGCTTCATCAAGCTGCCCGACATCATGAAGGCGAAGGCCAAGCCGCTCGAGACGCTGAAGCTCGAGGACCTCGGCGTGGAAAGTGGCGACCACCTCACGGTGACGAACCACGCCGCGCCCGCGAAGCGCTCGCGCGGCCGCATGGTGAAGGACGTGCCGGAGCTCGTAGCAGCCTTGAAGGAAAAAGGTCTCCTTTAAACGGAGCGGCTGTCGTAGGAGCCCACCCTGTGGGCGATCAAGAATTCGACGAGACATCGCCATGACGAAGATCCTCATCGTTGCCGAGCACCTCGACGGCAAGCTCAACGACAGCACCGCGAAGTGCGTCAGCTGCGCGAAGCAGATGGCGCCGTCCGCGATCGACGTGGTCGTGCTCGCCGCCGACCCGGCCGGCCCGGCCGCCGCTGCCGCGCAGATCGACGGCGTGACCAGGGTGCGCACGGTTGCGAACGCCGCGAACGCGCACGCGCTCGCGCAGGTGCTCGCGCCGCAGGTGGCCGCGCTCGCGGCCGACTACACGCACGTCCTCGGCCCGTCGACGACGTTCGGCAAGGACTTGATGCCCTGCGTCGCCGCGCTGCTCGGCGAGGCGCAGGTGTCCGACGTGATGAAGGCGCACGGCGCGCACACGTTCGAGCGCCCGATCTACGCGGGCAATGCGATCGTCACCGTGAAGGCGCCGGAGAATCGCAAGGTGGTCGCCACCGTGCGTACCGCGTCGTACCCGGCCGCCGCGAAGGGTTCCGCTGCCGCGCCCATCGAGGCCGCGAGCGTGAGCGCGACGCTGCCGTCGCACACGCGCTTCGTCGAGCTGAAGGCCGGCGCGTCCGACCGTCCCGACCTGCAGTCGGCTTCGCGCGTCGTGTCGGGCGGCCGCGCGCTCGGTTCGGCCGAGAAGTTCGCGATCATCTACTCGCTCGCCGACAAGCTCGGCGCGGCCGTGGGCGCGTCGCGCGCCGCGGTCGACGCAGGCTACGCGCCGAACGACCTGCAGGTGGGCCAGACCGGCAAGATCATCGCGCCGGAGCTGTACGTCGCGATCGGCATCTCGGGCGCGATCCAGCACCTCACCGGCATCAAGGACGCGGGCACGATCGTCGCGATCAACAAGGACGCGGAGGCGCCGATCTTCGAGGTCGCAGACTTCGGCCTGGTCGGCGACCTGTTCACGATCCTGCCGGAGCTCGAGAAGGCGCTGTGACGCGAGCGTGAAATCGCGCTCCGACGAGCCCCGCCCCGCGCGGGGCTTTTCGTTTGCGGAATCTCCGCCGGGTCCGATGCGCTCGCCCTGTTGCGTAACGCTAGACTAGCGACGCCTTCGTACCGAAAAGCTCCGCATGAAACTCTGGGAACCGAGCCGCGAGCGCGTGGACCGCGCGAACATGAGCCGCTTCATCCGGTTCGTGCAGGGCGAACACGACGACGACCTGGTTTCCTACGACGACCTGTACGACTTCTCGATCAAGCATCCCGGAAAGTTCTGGACTGCCGTGTGGGATTTCTGCGGCATCCGCGCGAGCGGCGAACGCGAGCCCGCGCTGGTCGACGCCGACCGCATGCCAGGCGCGCGCTGGTTCCCCGACGTGCGGCTGAACTTCTCGCAGAACCTGCTGCGCCACCGCGACGACCGCGTCGCGCTCGCGTTCCGCAACGAAGCGGGGGACGCGCAGCAGCTGACCTACGCCGAGCTGCACGAAGCCGTGGCGCGCCTGTCGGCCGCGCTGCGGGCGGAAGGCGTCGTGGCGGGCGACCGCGTCGCGGGCTTCATGCCGAACATTCCCGCGACCGTCGTCGCGATGCTCGCCACGACCAGCCTCGGCGCGGCGTGGACGTCGTGCTCGCCCGACTTCGGCGTGGACGGCGTGATCGACCGCCTCGGCCAGGTGGCGCCAAAAGTGCTGTTCGCGGCCGATGGCTACGTCTACGGCGGCAAGCGCTTCGACAGCCTCGAGCGCGTGCGCGGCATCGCGCAGAAACTGCCGTCGCTGCAGCGCATCGTGCTCGTGCCCTACCTCACGCCTGCGCCGGCGATCGCGGGCGAATCGCGTGCGATCGCGCTGCCCGACTACGTCGCTGCGCATCGCGCCGATCCGATCGCGTTCGAGCCGGTCGCGTTCGACGCGCCGCTCTACATCATGTACTCGTCGGGCACGACGGGCGAGCCGAAGTGCATCGTGCACAGCGTCGGCGGCACGCTGATCCAGCACCTCAAGGAGCTCGTGCTGCACACGGACCTGAAGCGCGAGGACCGGATATTCTTCTACACCACGTGCGGCTGGATGCTCTGGAACTGGCTCGTCTCGAGCCTCGCCGTCGGCGCCACCGTGGTGCTCTACGACGGCTCGCCGACGCATCCCGACGGCAACGCGCTCTGGGACCTCGCCGACGAGCTCGGGATCAGCATCTTCGGCGCGAGCGCGAAGTGGTTCGCCGCGATCGAGAAAGCCGGCGTGAAGCCGGCGCAGACGCACAAGCTGCTGAGCCTGCGCACGATCCTGTCGACGGGCTCGCCGCTCGCGCCCGAATCGTTCGAGTACGTGTACCGCGACATCAAGGATCGCGTGATGCTCGCGTCGATCTCGGGCGGCACCGACATCATCTCCTGCTTCGCGCTCGGCAACCCGCTGCGGCCCGTGCATCGCGGCGAGATCCAGTGCCGCGGCCTCGGCATGCGCGTCGAGATCCTCGACGAGGACGGCAAGTCGGTGCGCGAGGCACCGGGCGAGCTCGCGTGCACCGCGCCGTTCCCGTGCATGCCGATCGGCTTCTGGAACGATCCCGACGGCGCGAAATACCGCGCCGCGTATTTCGAGAACATCCCCGGCATCTGGTGCCACGGCGACTACGCGATGCTCACCGAGCACGACGGCGTCGTGATCCTCGGCCGCTCCGACGCCACGCTGAACCCGGGCGGCGTGCGCATCGGCACGGCGGAAATCTACCGCCAGGTGGAGCGCGTGCCGGAAGTGCTGGAGAGCCTCGCGATCGCGCAGGAGTGGGACGGCGACGTGCGCATCGTGCTGTTCGTGCACCTGCGCGAAGGGATCGTGCTCGACGACGCGCTGCGCGACCGCATCAGGCGCGCGATCCGCGAGCACACCACGCCACGCCACGTGCCCGCGAAGATCGTGCAGGTGCCCGACCTGCCGCGCACGATTTCCGGGAAGATCACGGAGCTGGCGGTGCGCAACGTGGTGCACGGCAAGCCGGTGAAGAACACCGACGCGCTCGCCAATCCGCAGGCGCTCGAGCATTTCCGCGGCCTCGCCGAGCTGCAGTCCTGAGGAAGCGCGCGCGCACCCTCACGTCAGTCGCCCAACCCGACCGCCATGATGGTCGGCGGAGACAGCTCCTTTGCCGGCGGCAACTCGCCCTTCGCATCGAACTTCGACCAGTGCGAGTTCGCGATGAAGCGGAATTCGTCGCCGACGACTTCGCCCAGCGTGATCTCGTCCCACTTCGGATGCGCGGACGCAAGAGTCTCCACTCGGAGAATGTGCTTCCGTTCGCGATCAAGGCGTAGACGAAGGATCCGCTGCGGATTCGTCCCGTTCTGCGTCGCGACGAGATCGCCCTGGTACGCATACAGTCCATCGATGCCGTAAAGCGCGGCCGGCACTTCGCTCGCCAGCGGCGCGAGCTTGCCGCCATCGAGGATCCAGACCCCTGTCGTGTAGTCGGCGATCGCGTAGCGATCGGCGCCGAGATCGACCAGCCCCTGCGGCGAGCCCAGGCCGACGGCCGGCAGCATCGCCCATCCGCCGCTTTCCCTGTCCAGCACGTACAGCTTGCCGCCGACGCTGTCGGTCGCGACGACGCGGCCGTTCGCGGATACGAGCAGGTCGCCGAATGCGAGCCCGCGCCCCTCGGCCGGCTTCGGCAGCAGCCATTTCCCGCGCAACTCGCCGCTGTCGCGAGCGAACGCGAACACGCCCGCGCTGCCGACGAGCGCGGCATCGGACGGCCTCATCTCCGCCGTGCCCGACGACGCGACGAGCACCTCGTCGCCGACCACGTGGATTCCCAGCGCGCTCATCAGGCCGTCGCGGCCGGTGGGCACGAAGTCCGAAACCGCGCCGTCGTCGGACACGGCCGCGATGCGCCGCTGGCGCACGCTCGCGAACAACGTGCGCTTTCCGGCTTCGTCGCGCGCGAACGCTTCGGGGATGAAGTCGCCCGGCAGGCCCTTCGCCTCGAGCACGACGCGCACCTCGCCGCGCGGCTTCGCGTTCTCCGCGAAGCGCGCCTCGATCGCCTTGAACGCGGTGTCGTCCAGCAGCGCTGCGAACGCAGGCTCGCGGCGCGGCTGCTGCACGAGGCCCAGGTCGGCGAGCATGCCGAGCTCGCGCAGTGCCGTCTTCGCATCGCCGGAGAGCGCGGACGCCGCGGCGTACGCGTAGTGCGCGGGCGGATGGTCCGGATGCACGGCGAGCATTTCCTTCGCACCAGCGAGGAATGCCTGTGCGTCGCGCTTCTCATACGCCGCGAATGCGCGCTGTTGCGCGGCGAAGTAGTCGGCTACTCGCGGCTCAGCGTCGGCTGCGGACGCGAGCAGCGTGCAGAGCACCAATGCGATCGCACGCATGCACGTCGTCCGAAGCGGGGTCGCGGAACTCTAGCGCGGCCCCGTGTTGCCGATCGTGCGGATCTCGTGCGCGCTCAACCGGACAGCGCGTACGCGAGCTCGGCGCGGAGATCCTCGATGTCCTCGACACCGACCGACAGCCGCACGAGGTTGTCGCCGATGCCGAGCAGCTTGCGCTTCTCGGGCGGCACGGACGCGTGCGTCATGATCGCCGGATGGTTCGCGAGGCTCTCGACGCCGCCGAGCGATTCGGCGACCGCGAACAGCTTGAGGCGCTCCATCATGCGCCGCGTCTCCGGCAGGCCGCCCTTGATGACGAGGCTCACCATGCCGCCGTACCCGGCCATCTGCCGGGTCGCGAGCTCGTGCTGCGCGTGCGACTTCAGTCCCGGGTAGTAGACCTTCTCGACGGCAGGATGCTGCTCCAGCCAGCCGGCCAGCTCGAGTGCGCTCGCGCAGTGCTGCTTCATGCGCAGGTGCAGCGTCTTCAGGCCACGCAACGCGAGGAAGCTGTCGAACGGGCCCTGCACGGAGCCGACCGCGTTCTGCAGGAACGTGAGCTGCTCCTCGAGCTCCTTGTCGTCGCCGACCACGAGCATGCCGCCGACCATGTCGGAGTGGCCATTGAGGTACTTCGTGGCCGAGTGCATCACGAGGTGCGCGCCCAGCTCGAGCGGGCGCTGCACGATGGGCGTCGCGAACGTGTTGTCCACGGCGAGGCGCACGCCGCGCTTGCGCGCGACGCCCGCGAGCCATTCGAGGTCCACGACCTTCAGCAGCGGATTCGTCGGCGTCTCGGCCCAGATCAGCTTCGTGTTCGGCCTGATCGCGGCCTCGACCGCCTTGCGGTCGGTGAGGTCGACGGCGCTGAACTCGAGGCCGGCCGAGCGCTTGCGCACGCGGTCGAACAGGCGCCACGTGCCGCCGTAGACGTCGTCCATGCAGATGACGTGGCTGCCGGAATCGAGCGTGTCGAGCACGGTCGCCGTCGCCGCGAGGCCGGACGCGAACGCATAGCCGTGCACGCCGCCTTCGAGGTCGGCGACGCACCGCTCGTACGCGAAGCGCGTCGGGTTGTGCGAGCGCGAGTACTCGAAGCCCTTGTGCTCGCCCGGCCCCTCCTGCGCGTAGGTCGACGTGTAGTAGACGGGCACCGACACCGCGCCCGTCGTCGGATCGGGCGTCTGCCCGGCGTGCACCGCCAGCGTCTCGAGG
>CALKUS010000017.1 GCA_937996755.1 uncultured Pseudomonadota bacterium
CGTGCTCTGAACATTCCAGAGCAAGCCAGGCTCCAGAATTGCGCCCTAGCCCCTAGTCCCTAGTCCCTAGACCCTGCGCGCCGTGACGCGACTCGCTGCCCTCCTCCGCACCGTCCGCGCTTGCACGATCTGCGCGCCACACCTCCCGCTCGGCCCGCGACCGGTGCTGCGCGCTTCGTCGACGGCACGCGTGCTCATCGTCGGCCAGGCGCCTGGCACGAAGGTGCACGCGAGCGGCGTGCCGTGGGACGACCGCAGCGGTGACCGGTTGCGCGCATGGCTCGCGATGGAGCGCGACACGTTCTACGACGAATCGCGCATCGCGATCGTGCCCATGGGCTTCTGCTATCCCGGCAAGGCCGGCTCGGGGGACGCGCCGCCGCGGCGCGAGTGCGTGCCGGCATGGCACTCCAAGCTGCTCGCGATGATGCCCGCGGTGAAGCTCACGCTGCTCGTCGGCCAGTACGCGCAGCGCGAATACCTCGGCACGCGCGACCTCACCGACGCCGTGCGCCGCTGGCGCGAGCACGACCCGCGCTTCCTGCCGCTACCGCACCCGAGCCCGCGCAACGTCGCGTGGTTCGTGCGCAATCCGTGGTTCGAGGATGAGCTGTTGCCCGTGCTGCGCGAGCGCGTCGCAGCTGCGCTCGGGAGCGGATAGCGGCAAGAGCTCGCTCGACGCTGCGTCATGCTGCTCTTGCCGCTCCCCGCTCCCCGCTCACCGCTTCCCGCTTTCCGCTCACGCCGTTCGCTGCACGACCCACAACGCCCCGAGCATCAGCGCACCGGCCCAGATGCCCGCGAACGCATCGTCGAGCATCGTCCCGAAGCCGCCCTTGACCTGCTTGTCGGCCCAACTCGCGGGCCAGGGCTTCGCGATGTCGCAGAGGCGGAACGCGAGGAAGCCGACGACGAGCACGGCACCGAGCGACGGCGCGCCGAACAGTTGCGGCGCCCGTGCGACGGCGAAGTCGGCGATCGCGAGCGTGAGCCACTGCCCTACCCACTCGTCCACGACGACGACACCGGGATCCTGGCGGCCGAGCTTCGCGATCACGCGGTCGGCGGCCCAGGTGCCGAGCGCGAACAGCGCGACGATCGCGAGCAGCTGCCACGGCCATGCGAGCTCGCGCAGCGCGAGCCACGGCGCGATCGCGAACAGGCTGCCGACCGTGCCCGGCGCGAACGGCGAGAAGCCGCCGCCGGCGCCGCTCGCGATCCAGCCCGCGGGATCGCGCACCAGCATGCCGATCTCGGCGCGCGACAACTGGTTCGATGCGCGCACCGTCATCGCGAACCCTTCCTGAAGTGGACGTAGCCGCGACGCGCGAGCGCGCGGCCGGTTGCGTCGCGCAAGCCGCGCTCGCGCTCGATGCGCCCGATGCGCGTGAGCGGCAGGCGCAGCTCGCGCGCGATGTCCGCGACGCGGGCAACGCGCCGCGCCGGCACCGTGAAGCACAGCTCGTAGTCGTCGCCGCCGCCGAGCTGCAATGCCCGCACGTCGGTCACGGCGTCACGCAGCGCTCTCGACGAAGGCAGTGCGTCGACGTCGAGCATCGCACCGACACCACTCGCATCGAGCACGTGGCCGAGGTCGGCCGCGAGGCCGTCGGACACGTCGATCGCGGCGCTCGCGATGCCGCGCAGCGCAAGCCCGAGCGCGACGCGCGGCACCGGCCGATCGAGCCGCACGCGCAGCTTCGCGTTGCGCGGGTTCGCGAGCCCGGCCGCGGCGTCGCCCAGCGTGCCCGAGACGAAGATCGCGTCGCCCGCGCGTGCGCCATCGCGCCGCAACGCGCGCCGCGGCGGCACGAAGCCGTGCGCCTGCACCGTGATCGTGAGCGGCCCACGCGTGGTATCGCCGCCGACGAGCGCGACGCCGTGCCGTTTCGCGAGCGCCGCGAACCCGCGCGCGAAGCCGCGCACCCAGGTCGCGTCAGGTTCGGGCAACGTGAGCGCGAGCGTGGCCCAGCCCGGCTCCGCGCCCATCGCCGCGAGGTCGCTCAAATTGACGGCAAGCGACTTCCAGCCGACGTCGGCCGCAGACGTGCCGCGCAGAAAATGCACGCCCTCGACCATCGTGTCCATCACCACGACGAGCTCGCGCCCGCGCGGCACGCGCAGCACGGCGCCATCGTCGCCGATGCCGAGCGCGACGTCGCGACGGTGCGATGCCGTCGCGCGCGATATCAGGTCGATGAGCTCGAATTCGCCGGCCATGCGGCGAGGATAGCGTGCGTCAGCGGCGGTATTCCGCCGCGCGCCACTCCGCGGCGGCCTTGTCGAGCACGCCGTTCACGTAGGTGTGGCCGAAGTCGGCGCCGAAGCGCTTCGCGACCTCGATCGCCTCGTTGATGACGACGCGGTACGGCACGTCCACGCGGTGGACCAGCTCGTACGCGGCGAGGCGCAGCACGGCACGCTCGATCGGGTCCACTTCCTCGACTTCGCGGTCGAGGTACGGACGCAGCTTCGCGTCGAGCTCGGCGAGATGCTTCTCGACGCCCGTGAGCAGGTCGTGGAAGTACTCGATGTCCGCGACTTCCATCTCCTGCTCGTGCTCGAACTGGCGGATCACCGCCGGCATGCTCGAGCCCGAGACCTGCCACGCGTACATCGCCTGCAGCGCGCGGCGACGCGCGCGGCTGCGCGCGGCGAGATCGATGCCGTCTTTTCGAGAAGAGGTGTTCATTCGTTCAGGCACTGGCCCAGGCGCACAGCGAGGCCATTTCGAGCGCGGCGAGCGCGGCTTCCGCGCCCTTGTTGCCGTCGTCGCCGCCGGCGCGCGCGAGCGCCTGCGCTTCGTTCTCGCACGCGAGCACGCCGTTCGCGACCGGGATACCCGTGTCGATCGCCACCTGCATGAGCCCGCGCGCCGATTCGTTCACGATCACTTCGTAGTGGCTGGTTTCGCCGCGCACCACGCAGCCAAGCGCGACGATCGCGTCGGCGCGGCCGCCCTGCGCGATCGCGCGTGCGGCCTGCGGCAGCTCCCATGCACCCGGCACGCGCACGAGCGTGATCGAGTCGGGCGCGACGCCGTGGTCCTCCAGCGCGGCGAGCGCGCCTTCGATGAGCCGGTCGACGATGCCCTGATTGAAGCGCGCGGCGACCACCGCGATGCGTGCCGCATCGCGCGCACGCGGCGCCACGTCGCGCACGCCGAAGCGCGCGAGGTCGACGTCGGGTTGGCCGCTGCCAGCGTGCTGTCTACTCATGGGGAGCGGCGTACTCTACCACCTCGATCCCGAAGCCCGAGAGGCCCGGGAAGCGGCGCGGCGCACCGAGCACGCGGATGCGCGCGAGGCCGAGCGCGCGCAACACCTGCGCGCCGAGTCCGCTGCGACGCCAGTCGCCCGCGTGCTGTGCATGTCCGTCGCCGGCGAGGCGCGCGACGGTGTCGCGACGATCGTCGGCGCCGGCCAGGACCACGAGCACGCCGTGCCCGGCCAGCGCGATCTCGCGCAGCGCACGCGCCGGGCCGACGGCGCCACCGCCGAGCTCGTGCACGCCCAGCGCATCGGCCAGCGGGTCCTGAACGTGCACGCGCACGAGCGGCGCGGGCTGCGTCGCCGGCTCGCCGCGCACGAGCGCATGGTGCAACGTGCCGTCCAGGAGCGATCGGAAGACGTGCAACCGGAATGGGCCCGCATCGGTCGTGACGTCGCGCTCGAGCACGCGCTCGACGAGGCGTTCGTGCGCGAGGCGGTGGCGGATCAGGTCCTCGATGCTGCCGATCTTCAGCCCGTGCTTGCGCGCGAAGCGTTCGAGCTGCGGCCGCCGCGCCATGCTGCCGTCCTCGTCGAGGATCTCGACGAGGACGCCCGCCGGCTCGAAGCCGGCCATGCCGGCCAGGTCGGACGCCGCTTCCGTGTGGCCCGCGCGCACGAGCACGCCGCCGGGCTGCGCCGCGAGCGGGAACACGTGGCCGGGCTGCGTGAGGTCGCGCGGCGAGGCGTCGCGCGCGACGGCCGTGCGGATGGTGTGCGCGCGGTCGTGCGCGGAGATTCCCGTGGTCACGCCGCTCGCGGCTTCGATCGACACCGTGAAGTTCGTGCCATAGGGCGAGCCGTTGTCGACCACCATCGGGCCGAGCCCGAGCTTCGCGCAGCGCGCCTGCGACAACGAAAGACAGATGAGCCCGCGCGCCTCGCGCGCCATGAAGTTCACGTCCTCGGGCCGCACGCATTCCGCGGCCATCACGAGGTCGCCTTCGTTCTCGCGGTCCTCGTCGTCGACGAGCACGATCATCCGGCCGGCGCTGATTTCCGCGACGAGCTCGGGCACGGGCGCGAAGCTCACGGCGTGCCCCTGCGCGCGGCGAGCAGCCGATCGAGGTAGCGCGCGACGAGGTCGATCTCCACGTTCACGCGGTCGCCCACCCGGCGCGAGCCGAACGTGGTCACGGCCATCGTGTGCGGGATCAACGCGACGTCGAAGCCGTCGGCGTCGACGCCGTTCACCGTCAGGCTGACGCCGTCGAGGCAGATCGAGCCCTTCTCGGCGACGAAGCGCGACAGCTCGGGCGGCAGCGTGAAGCGCCAGCGATGCGCGCGCGCATCGGGCTCGATCGCGGCGACGGCCGCGATGCCGTCGACGTGGCCGCTCACCAGGTGGCCGCCGAGCGCATCGCCGACGCGCAACGCGGACTCCAGGTTCACCACGTCGCGCTCGCGCAGCGCGCCCAGCGTCGAACGCTCGAGCGTTTCGCGCGAGAGGTCGAACGAAAGCCGCGCGCCTTCCATCGCGACCACCGTGAGGCAGACCCCGTTCACGGCGATGCTGTCGCCGAGCGCGGGCGCCGCCAGCACGGCTGCTTCGACGACGAGGCGCAGGTCGCCGCCGTGCCATTCCGCGCCGCGTACCACGCCAGTTCCCTGCACGAGCCCGGTGAACATCAGGCGGCGACCTTCGGACGCAACAGCAGGCGCAGCGTGTCGCCCACTTCGCGCCGGTCGACGGTCGCGAAACGCACGCGCGTATCGAGCGACGCGAGCGGCGGCAGGTTCAGCAGCGGCAGGCCGGTGTCGCCGATCACGCTCGTGTCCACGTACAGCAGCAGTTCGTCGACGAGGCCTGCGTGCAGCAGCGCGCCCGACAACGTGGGGCCCGCCTCCACCTGTACCTCGTTGATGCCGCGCTGCGCGAGCTCGGCCATCACGATCGCGAGGCCGAGGCCGGTTGCGTGGTGCGGCACGCTCATGAGCTGGCCCGGCGGCACGTGGCGATTGCGCGAAACGGCTTCCGGCTCGCAGCAGACGAGGCTCGGCGCCGCGCCGTCCATCACGCGCCGACCGGCCGGGATGCGCAGGTGCGAATCGAGCACCACGCGCAGCGGTGGCGCGAAGGCGGTCTCGTCGTCGAAACGCACGGTGAGCTGCGGGTCGTCGGCGAGCACGGTGCCGATGCCCGTCATGATCGCGCTCGATCGCGCGCGCCAGCGCATGACGTCGGCGCGGGCACGTTCGTCGGTGATCCAGCGGCTCTCGCCATCGGCGAGCGCGACGCGGCCATCGAGCGTGCCCGCCAGCTTCACGCGCACCCAGGGCCGCCCGCGCTCGAGGCGCGAGAAGAAACCGCGGTTGAGCTCGCGCGCAGCGTCGCGCATCAGCCCCGTCTCCACCGCGATGCCCGCGGATTGCAGCGCCGCGTGGCCGCGACCGTCGACCTGCGGGAACGGATCGGCCGCCGCCGCGACGACGCGCGCGACGCCGGCCGCGACGAGCGCGTCCGCGCACGGCGGCGTGCGGCCGTGGTGCGCGCACGGCTCGAGCGTGACGTAGGCCGTCGCGCCACGCGCCTCGTCCCCCGCTTCGCGCAGCGCGAACACCTCGGCGTGCGGCTCGCCCGCGCGCGCATGGAAGCCTTCGCCCACGACGTCGCCGTCGCGTGCGATCACGCAACCGACGCGCGGATTCGGGTTCGTCGTGTAGAGGCCACGCTCGGCGAGCCGCAGCGCGCGCGCCATCATCGCGTGGTCGAAAGCAGTAAAGGTCGTCATGACCTACTTCTCCCTCCCCTGCGCATGCAGGGGAGGGTTGCGGAGGGGTGCATTGGACTGCCCGGGCGAGATTGACATGACAGTGATGTCGGCACCATCGAGCGTCATGCGCCCGCACGCCTTCCAGCCCATCGCTTCGTAATACGCCATCGCGTCCGTCGTGTAGAGGTAGAGCTCGCGCACGGCGAGCGATCGCGCGTCCGCCACGATGCGCTCGACGAGCGCACGCCCGATGCCGCGCCCGCGCGATGCCGGCCGCACGAACACGCTCGCCAGCCACGGGCTCCACGCGCGGATGCGCTCGTGGTCGTTCGCGAGCAGGCTCGCGGAACCCGCCAGCTCGTCGTCCTCGAAGGCGAGGATCGTCGTCGGTATCGCGCAATGCGCGCGATGCGTCTCGAGCTCGGCCTGCGCGGCCTCCAGCGTCCAGCCGGGAAGCAGGCTGCCCCACGCGCCGAAGTGCCAGCGCGCGAGCGTGGCGGCGTGGGCCGGCGCGTCGGCGAGATAGCCGAAGCGCAGCGCCGGTGCGGCAGGCGCGCGCGCCGGCCCGCTCATTTCTTCGCCTTCGCCGGCAGCGCGTCCTCGCCGAGCAGCGACAGCTGCCGGCCTTCCAGCCGCGGGATGTCGCGCTCGAGGCGCTCGACCTCCTCACGGAAGGCCTGCACGTCCTCGAAGCGGCGGTAGACGCTGGCGAAGCGCACGTACGCCACCTGGTCGACGGCCTTCAGCTCGTCCATCACCCAGTCGCCGAGCAGGCGCGAGTTGATCTCCTTCTCGCCCGAGGTGCGCATGCGCTTCACGAGGTGCTCGACGATCACGTCGACCGCATCGCTGCCCACCGGCCGCTTCTGCAGCGCGCGCTCCAGGCCGAGCCTGAGCTTGCGCTCGTCGAACGCCTCGCGGCGGCCGTCGTGCTTGATGATCGACGGCAACTTCAGCTCCGCCGTCTCGAACGTGTTGAACCGCTCGCCGCACTGCGGGCACTCGCGCCGACGCCGCACCGTCATGCCGTCCTCGGTGAGGCGCGAATCGATCACCCGCGTGTCTTCGTGGTGGCAGAAGGGGCAATGCATCCGAAGCAGTCGTGGGGTCTTGGCTCTTGCGTTCCGCTTTCGCGATTCGAGTCTGGGTCTGAGTCTGGGTGTGCAAGCTCGAAGCGCAATACAAGTGGTCAATCGTCCAACGCCAACTTCGGTGCACTCGCACTCAGACCCAGACTCAGACTACGGCCCGCGAACGCTCAGCCGTAGACTGGAAACGCCCGGCACTGCGCTGTGACCCTGTCGCGCACTGCGGCAATTACCGACGCGTCGGTCGGCTTGTCGAGCACGTCGCAGATCCAGCTCGCGAGGTCGCGGCAATCCTTTTCGCCGTAACCGCGCGTGGTGACCGCGGGCGTGCCGATGCGCAGGCCCGACGTCACGAACGGCTTGCGCGGGTCGTTCGGCACGGCGTTCTTGTTCACCGTGATGTGCGCGTTGCCCAGCGCCTCTTCCGCGTCCTTGCCGGTGACGTCGCGGCCGATCAGGTCGACGAGGAACAGGTGGTTCTGCGTGCCGCCCGAGACGATCCGGTAGCCGCGCTCGATGATCGTCGCGGCCATGGCCTGCGCGTTCTTCACCACCTGCTGCTGGTAGGCCTTGAACGAGGCGTCGAGCGCCTCCGCGAACGCGACGGCCTTCGCGGCGATCACGTGCATCAGCGGACCGCCCTGCGTGCCGGGGAACACCATCGACTGCAGCTTCTTCTCGAGGTCGGGGTTCGACTTCGCGAGGATGATGCCGCCGCGCGGGCCGCGCAGCGTCTTGTGCGTGGTCGAGGTGACGACGTCGGCATGCGGGATCGGGCTCGGGTACACGCCCGCGGCCACGAGGCCGGCGACGTGCGCCATGTCGACGAAGAACAGCGCGCCGACCGACTTCGCGATCTGCGCCATGCGCGCCCAGTCGACCACCTGCGAGTACGCCGAGAAGCCGCCGACCAGCATCTTCGGCTTGTGCTCGGTCGCGAGGCGCTGCACTTCGTCGTAGTCGATCAGGCCCGTGTCGACGTCGATGCCGTACTGCACGGCCTTGAACAGCTTGCCGGAGAAGTTCACCGACGCGCCGTGCGTGAGGTGGCCGCCGTGCGCGAGGCTCATGCCGAGGATCGTGTCGCCGGGCTGCAGCAGCGCGAGGTAGACCGCGGCGTTCGCCTGCGAGCCCGAGTGCGGCTGCACGTTCGCGTAGTCGGCGCCGAACAACTGCTTCGCGCGCTCGATCGCGAGGCGCTCGGCGACGTCGACGTATTCGCAGCCGCCGTAGTAGCGCTTGCCCGGGTAGCCTTCCGCGTACTTGTTGGTCAACACCGTGCCCTGCGCCTCGAGCACGCGCGGGCTGGCATAATTTTCCGAGGCGATCAGCTCGACGTGGTCCTCCTGGCGCTGCTTCTCCGCCTTGATGGCCGCCGCCAGCTCGGGGTCGAACGACTCGATTCGCATGCTCGAAGGAAACATCGTGCGCTCCTGGCCCGGTGGATGGCCCGGGCAAGGCCGGGCAAGCCCGGCATGATAGCGGCGCCGGACGTTCCCCGGCGAGTTCCATCCACCCGTCGCAGGCGCGAACTGGTCTCGCAAGCCCATGGATTTCAACGCGATTCTGGCGCAGCTCCGTAACGGGCAGGCACGCGAGGCACGCGCCACGCTCGACGCCGCCTGCGCCGCCGGCAGCGACTCGGCGCCCGTACAGGGCCTGCTCGCGCGCGCCTGCCTCGCGCTCGGCGACCGCGAAGGCGCGCGCCGCGCGCTCGACGCGGGTTTCGCGCACGATCGCAATTTCGCGCCCCTGTGGCTGGAGCGCGCGATGCTCGCGCGGCTCGAAGGCCGCGGCGACGAGCTCGTCGCGGCACTGCGCGAAGCGCAGCGCCTGATGCCGGCCCAGCCCGGCGTTGCGCTCGACCTCGCGGGCGCGCTGCTCGCCATGGGCAGCGTCGGCGAGGCCGACGCCGTCGTCGCGCGCCTCTGCGGCGCGACGCCGCAGCTGCCCGCCGCGTGGAAGCTGCGCGGCGAGATCGCGCTGCGCGTCGGCAACGCAGAGGCCGCGGAACGATCCTACGCACAGGCGCAGCGCCTGGCGCCGAACGACGTGGACGTGCTGCGCGGCCTCGCCGACGCCACCGCACTCGGCGGCAAGCCGCAGGGCGAGATCTGGGCGCGCCAGCGCATCGCCTCGCTCGCGCCCGATGACGCGCTCGCACAGGCGGAGCTCGGCGATGCGTTGCGCCGCGACGACCGCCCCGAGGACGCGCGCGTGGCGTTCGCGCGCGCGCTTGAGCGCCGGCCCGGCGACCTGCAGCTGCAATGGCTCGCGCTCAACACGTTGCCGATCGTCGTGCCCGATGCGGCATCGGAAGCGACGCTGCGCCACCGGTGGGACGAGGCAGTCGCCGCGCTCGACGGGCAGCTCGCGCTGCGCCCGCCGGACGCGGAGCTCGCGCTCGCCGTGCTTTCGTCGGCCACGAACTTCTATCGCCACTACCTGGGCGAGCCGCTCGTCGACGCGCAACGCACGTACGGCCGCGTGCTCGAGCGTTTCGCGCGCGCGGCGTTCCCCGGCGACGCGCTTCCGCCGCGGCGCGCCGGCGGGCGGCGCCGCATCGCGATCGTCTCTTCGCACTTCCACGCCCACACCATCTGGAAGCTGTTCCGCTGCTGGTTCGAGAAGCTCGACCCGGCGCGCTTCGAGCTCGTCGCCGTGCACCTCGACGCACGCGAGGACGCCGCCACCGCCGAAGTGCGCCGCCTCGCCGCGGGCTTCATCGGCGCACAGCCGTCGCTGCGCGAGACCGTGGCGCGGCTGCGCGAGCTGGCGCCCGACGCGATCGTCTACCTCGACGTCGCGATGCACCCGCACGGGCAGGCGCTCGCGGCGCTGCGCCTCGCACCGCTGCAATGCGCGACGTGGGGCCACCCGATCACGACGGGCCAGCCGACGATCGACGTGTTCCTGTCGAGTGCGGCGATGGAGCCGGCCGACGGCGAGCGCCACTACAGCGAGCGGCTCGTACGGCTGCCGGGGCTGGGTTTGTCGTGCACGCTGGACGGGCGGCCGGCCGCCGCGTCGCCGCTGCACGGCAGGCGCTACCTCTTCTGCGCGCAGAGCGCCCAGAAACTCGTGCCCGCGCACGATGCGTGCTTCGCCGACATCCTCGAAGCCTGCCCGGGCCACGCGCTCGTGCTCGTGCCGCACGACAAGCCGCACGTGCGTGAGCGCCTCGCCGCGCGCGTGCGCGCCGAACTGGGCAGGCGCGGCGTGGATCCGGCGCGCCTCGTGGTGTTGCCGGCGCTCGCGCACGATGCGTTCCTCGCGGTCGCGCGCGACGCCGACGTCGTCGTCGATTCGCTCGGCTGGTCCGGCGGCATGACCACGATGGAATCGCTCGCCGTCGGCGCGCCCGTCGTCACGCTGCCGGGCGACACGATGCGCAGCCGCCACAGCGCCGCGCTGGTCGCGACGATCGGTCGGCCGGAATGGGTGGCCAGCGAGCGCACTGACTTCGTCCTGCGGGTCGCGAGCGTCGCCGGATCCGGCATCGATCGCGCGGCGATCGCGCGCGACGCGCGCGAGGCGTTCGCGCAATCGCCGTGGTTGGACGATTTGTCCGACGCGCTCGATTGCAGCAATTGATGGCCGGCGGAGTGCCATGCTGCGCTCCCGTGTCCGCGTGACGTCATGACACAGACGCGCGCCGCTCCGGCCCGCGATCATGCGGAGCGCCCGATCTTGCCGCTGCCGGCGCCACCGAACGAGGACGCATGGCAGTTTCGAATCCGCTGATCGCACTGCACCACGGGCCGGTCGCCGGCCTGCGCGACGCGCTGCGCATCGCCACCGCCGACGCTCATGCGGCGCTGGACGCATCCCTGAGCGATGCGCTCACCACTCGCGGCGACTACGTCGCGTTCCTGCGCGCCAACCGCGACGCCGCGCTCGCGACCGCCGCTGCACTCGCGCGCGTCGGCATCGCCGACGCGCGCATTCGCGTCGCCGCCATCGAATCGGACCTCGGCGAGCTCGGCGCGGCCAGCGACGCGGAACGCGCAGCGCCGGTCGCGGATGCCGGCACCGCTTCCGACTGGGGTACCGCCTACGTGGTGGAGGGCTCCGCGCTCGGCGGGCGCGTGCTGGCCGACGCGCTCGGCGCGCGGCTCGCGCTCGACGACCGCGCGCTGTCGTTCCTGCGGCTGCGTGGCGAAGAGGCCGGCCGCGCGTGGCGCGCGTTCGTGGCGCGGCTCGACGCGTTCGGCGCCCATGCGAGCGACGACGAAATCGCGCGCACCGTGATCGCGGCGCACGACGCATTCGCGCTCTACGCTCGCGCCTTCGCGGCGCGCGGCCTGGGAGCGGCCGCGTGAATAGCACCGTCACGCTCGACAACTGCGAGCGCGAGCCGATCCACGTGCCGGGCGCGATCCAGCCGCACGGCGTGCTGGTCGCGTGCCGCGGGCCGCAACTGCGCGTGGTCCGCATCTCCGCGAACGCGCACGAATTCTTCGGCCGCGCGCACGGCGAGCTGCTCGGGCAACCGCTCGCATCGCTGTTCTCGCCGGGCTTCGCCGACGAAGTCGCCGCGTTGCTCGAGCGCGTCGCCCTGCGCGACGCGAACCCGCTGCCGGTGATCGCGAGCACCGGCATCGCGCTCGACGCAGTGATCCATCGCAGCGGCGACCTGCTCGTGCTGGAGCTCGAGCGTCGCAGCGGCCACGGCGGCGCGTTCGACCCGCGCCTGCGCGGCGCGCTCGCGCGGCTGCAGGGCGCGCGCGACGTCGCCACGCTCACGCTCATCGCCGCACGCGAAGTGCGCGAGCTCACCGGCTTCGACCGCGTGATGGTGTACCGCTTCGACGAGGACTGGCACGGCCAGGTCGTCGCCGAGGACAAGCGCGACGACCTCGAGCCGTTCCTCGGCCTGCACTACCCCGCTTCCGACATTCCTGCCCAGGCGCGTGCGCTGTACACGCGCAACTGGCTGCGCCTGATCGGCGACGTCGCCTACGTGCCGGTGCCGATCGTGCCCGCGCTGGATCCCGAGACGAAGGCACCGCTGGACCTCAGCGACGCGCACCTGCGCAGCGTTTCGCCGATCCACATCGAGTACCTCACGAACATGGGCGTTGGCGCGTCCATGTCGATCTCGCTCGTCGTGGACGGCAAGCTGGTCGGCCTGATCGCCTGCCACCACTACAGCGGCCCGCGCGTGGTCGGCTTCGCGATCCGCGAGACGGCGGAATACCTCGGCCAGGCGCTGTCGTGGCACCTGCGCGTGCTCGTGCGCGCCGACGAAGCGGACCGTGAGCGACACGTGCTGGAATCAGAGGCGGCCGTCGCGCATTCGCTCGCCGCGAGCGACGACCTGCTCGACGCGCTGGGCGTGCCGGCGTTGCTCGACCTCGCGGGCGCGGACGGCGCGGCGATCGTGCTCGACGACGGCGTGCGGCGCATCGGCGCCACGCCCGACGAGCCCGCGATCGCGAACCTCGTGCGCTGGCTGCGCACGCAGGGCCAGGACGTGTACGCCACCGACCACCTCGCGGCGCAATACCCGAAGGCGACCGAGTGCGGCGACGTGGCCGGCGTGCTCGCGGTGGCGCTGTCCGACGCGCTCGGCGAGTACCTGCTCTGGTTCCGCCCCGCGATCGAGCGGACCGTGGACTGGGCCGGCGACCCACGCAAGCAGGCCGTGCCGCGCGACGACGGCGCCGAGCCGCGACTGTCGCCGCGCGGCTCTTTCGAGCTGTGGCGCGAAACCGTGCGCGGGCGCTCGCTGCGCTGGCAGCGCTGGCACATGGAGGCCGCTTCCAACCTGCGCCGCCTGCTGCTCGGCGGCGCTCGCCGGCGCTCGGCCGCGCTGCGCGCGCTGAACGAGCGGCTCGCGGAAGCCGATCGCGCGAAGGACCTGTTCATCGCCACCGTGAGCCACGAGCTGCGCAACCCGCTGAACGCGATCAGCGGCTGGGCACAACTCTCGGTGCGCGGCGGATTGAGCGAAGCGCGCCGCGAGGAGGCCGTGCGCGTGATCGCGCGCAACGCCGATGCGCTTGCGCACCTGGTCGATGACCTGCTCGACGTATCGCGCATCGTGTCGGGCAAGCTCGCGCTCGAAGTGGAGAGCGTGGACGTGGCGCAGATCGTCGAAAGCGTGATCGCCGGCCAGGCGCTCGCGGCAGAGGCCAAGCAGCTGCGCCTGAAGACCGTGCTCGATACCGGGCCGGTGGTCGTGCTCGGCGACGCCGCGCGCATCCGCCAGGTGGTGCTGAACCTGTTGTCGAACGCGATCAAGTTCACGCCGAAGCAGGGCTCGGTGAACGTGTCGCTCGAGCGGCGCGGCTCCGACATCGAGATCGGCGTGCGCGACAGCGGCGTCGGCATCGACGGCGAAGCGCTGCCACACGTGTTCCAGCCGTTCTGGCAGGCCGACCATGCGCCGGCGCGCAAGGCGCAGGGCCTCGGCCTCGGGCTGGCGATCGCGAAGCGCCTCGTCGAGCTGCACGGCGGCGCGATCGCCGTGCAGAGCGAAGGCCCGGGCAAGGGCACCACGTTCATCGTGCGCCTGCCGGTGGCCTCCGCCGTGCGTGCGGTGGAAGCGCCCGCGCCAGCCAGGCCCGTGGCTCGCCGGGAGCGCCCGCTCGCCGGCGTCGCGCTGCTGGTCGTCGAAGACGAGATGGACTCGCGCGACCTGCTGCAGCACATCCTCGAGGACGCAGGGGCGCACGTCACGGCCGTCGGCGACGGCCAGACCGCGCTCGCACTCCTGGGGCAGACGCGCTTCGACGCGCTCGTCTCCGACATCGGCATGCCCGAGATGGACGGGCTCTCGCTCGTCTCGCTGCTGCGCGCCGACACCAAGCTGCCCGGCTCGCGCATCCCGGCCGTCGCACTCACCGCGTACTCGCGCGCGCACGATCGCACGGCCGCACTGCGCGCGGGATTCCAGGCGCACGTGCCGAAGCCGGCCGACCCCGACGAACTGGTCGCGGTCGTCGCGAGCGTCTTGCGCCGCGGCTGACGGAAACGCGGGCCCGACCCTGTCCGGGTCGGACCCGAGCCTTTCCCGTTACGCGACCTCGTCGCGCCGCCGCAGCAAGGCGGCCAGGGCGACCAGCGCAACCAGCGCGATGAGGGCCGCGATTCCGGGACCGTTGCCCGCCGGAACGCTGAACGCTCCGCACGATGCGCCGACCGTGACGGTGCCGGCACCCGCGTCGAAGAAGAAGCCGATGCCGGCCGCGCCGGGCGGCGGCGTGCCCACGAACTGGAAGCTGAGCGTGCCCGGGACGGTCGTGGGGCCCGCATAGGTGATCGCGCCGGCGGGATCGCCGACGATCCGGAACGTACCGGTGCCGGGGCCCGTGACGGCGATCGTGTAGGTCTCGCCCGACTGCGGCGTGCCGAAGACGCCGTTGGTCGTGCCGGGGGCGGCGGGGTAGGTGCCCGACAGCGCCGCGAACTGCGCGCAGGTGCTGATTGCCTGGCCGCGGACGCCGATCCAGGAGTTCGACTGCGCGAACGCCGACGCACAAGCGAGTGCGGCGAGCATCGAGAGCAATAGCGGTAGCACGGGACGTCGCATGGCAAGGCTCCCTCTGTGGCGTGGTTCCTCGCCCGGTATGTACGCCGAACGCGGCCACAAGTACAGCGATGCCGACAGGTGCGGCAGCCCTGGACGCCGCGCCCCTAACCGCGCGGCCGGAGCAGCCCGCGTCCCGCTTCGCGCACTTCCGGCGACGCGAACCGGAACACGGCGCGATCGAGCACGTAGTGGATGAAGCCGGTGGCGAACCCGAGTGCGAGCAGCACCGGCAGGAACGGCGCCGTGCGCAGCCACCACGCGAGCTGGCCGTAGATGCGATCGGCATACACCCACTCGTCGCCGACCGCTTCCACCTCGAGGATCGGCAACGACAGCACCGAGATCACCGCGAGCACGAGCAGCACCGCCCAAGGGCGCCTGTTGATCGGCGCAAGCAAGCGATGGAACCGCGTCTGCGGCACATGCCCGCCACCCGACGCCGCGAGCGAAGCGAGCCCCATCGCCGCCGTCCAGTGCTGCACGCTCCAGATCACGATGAACAGGAACGGATCGCGCGCGAGCAACCCGATGAGCACCATCGCCGCAATGCCGACGACGTAACCGACGCGCGGCCACGATGGCGAAGCCGAGCGGAACTCGTTCCAGAGCACACGTACCGTGAGCACGAGCACGACCGCGATCCCACCGTCATGCAGCGCGCGCTGCACGAGCTCCGTGCCGAACGACCCGAGCAGCGGCGTGATCCACCGCTCCTGCACGGCAATCGACCCGGACAGCCCGTCCGCAACCACGACGACACCGCCACCGACGATGAGCGCGAACCACCGATCGAGCCTGCGCGTCGTGGCATCGGCGGCGCGACCGGCGCGCGAGCGATAGAGGCTGAGCAACCCGAAGTGCTGCGCCGCGAAGTGCCAGCTCACGAACAGATAGTCGACCACCGTGAGCCAGACCACCCGTTCGGCGACGGGCATCGGCCACCAGCGCAGCGGCGCGAGCAGCACGGCGAAGCACGCCACGGCGATGACCGCGGGCACGACGACAAAGCGCGTCCGCTGCGTCCGCAGCAACGGCCGGAAGCCGGGCGTGGCATAGGCGAGCCACGCCGACGAGAACCTGTGGCCGAACCACAACGGCACCGCGAGCAGGAAGAACAGCGAGTCGACGCCGCTGTAGCGGAGGTCATCGTGCCCACGCGCGAGCACGAGCAACAGCGGCGCCAGCCACAACGCGTTGAGCGTCCAGGCGAGGTCCCACGCGGGGCCGCGAACCCATCCGGGCGCGGCGGCGGGCGTCGCCGGCGCGCGCGTGCCGACCGGCAGGTCCTCGGCCAGGGCCGCGCGCGGACGTTGGAAGCGCTGATCGTGCACGATGCCAGTCTGCGCGCAGGCCCACCCGCGCCCTAGTGGACCTCGGGGCAGCAGGTGCCTGGTGAAACCCGCCGATTGCCCGTGGCGGTTGACGCGGGTCAAGGCGCGGCAACGGCGCGACCGCCACAGTCGCGCCATGAACGACGGATGCTGGATGAGCGTGGACGGCGACGACGGCGAGACCATCGCCGTCGTGTGCTCGCGTGACGAACACGGCGTCGAAACGCTGATCAGCGAGTGCGGCCTGCGCCTGCTGCGACGCGGACCCGACACGTACGTCGAAGCCGCGAGCGGCAGGCACTACCACGGACGCGCGCGCGAGGTGCCACGCGAGCCGCCCGAGAACGGCCACTACGAAGTCGCGGTGCACGAGCGCACCGGCTACATCGAGCTCGAAATCCGCGGCGATTTCCGTCACTCCAGCACCGTCGACGGTGTCTGGACCCGCGCCGTCGCCGGCGTGCGCGCAAGCCCGGCGCGCCGCCGCGTGCTCGCGGAGCGCGGCCCGGGCCGCATCGCCGGCGACAGCGACAAGCTCGACCTGCTCCGCCGCTTCTTCGGCGACCTCCGCGGCGACGAACGCGTCGCCCTCGTGATGTCGGGCGCATCCGGCACCGGCGGCGCAATGCTCATCGCGCTGGCGAAGCTCCACGGACTGAACCTCGCCGTATTCACCGATCGCGACGAAGCGACGCGCTGGTTGCTGGGCTGATCGAACCCCCGGCGCGGTCCGGCCCCTGGCCGCAGCGCGCGGATGGGCGGCAGGATTCCGGATGTCCGCGTGTTGTCGCATCCTCGTGTTATCCAGACTTCATGGCTGCGCGCCGAGGGCCGCGAGCTGGCGCGCGTGGATCGCGAGCGCAAGCTGCCTGTCGATCCGGACCGGCATCGGAAGAGACTGATTCGCCAGCTTGCGCAGCACGTTCAGCGCGCGTTCGCGCGCAGGGTCCTGGCCCGCTCGCGCGACACCGGCAGCTTCGTGCCGTCGCGCAGCTCGGCTTCGACGCGGCCGTCGAGGCGGCGGCGGAACGCGGCGACGAAGTCCAGGTTCACGACGTGGCTGCGGTGGATGCGAACGAAGCGCGTGGGTTCTAGGCGTTGCTCGAGCTTCGCGAGCGGCACGTGCAGCACGTGCGATTCGCCGTCGGCGTGCGCGGCGACGTAGTCGCCGATCGCTTCGAAGCGCGCGATGCGCTCGACCGGCACCGCGAGCACGCGGCGGCCGCTGCGCACGAACAACCGCGTCATCGGGCCCTGCGCGAGCGCTTCGCCGAGTCGGTCGAGCGCTGCGCCCGCGGGCTCGCCGAGCGCGGCGCGGGCGCGGTCGAGCGCCGCGGCCAGGCGCTCGGCCGAATACGGCTTCAGCAGGTAATCGATGGCGCCGAGCTCGAACGCGGCCACGGCGTGCTCGGCGTAGGCCGTCGTGAACACCACGTGCGCGCGATGCGTCGCGCGGCGGAGCACGTCGAGGCCCGAACAGCCGGGCATCTCGATGTCGAGGAACACGAGGTCGGGCTTCAGCGCGTCGATCGCCGCGACGGCGGCCGGGCCGCTCGCGGCCTCGCCCACGCACGACAGCCACTCGACCTCGTCGAGCAGCGCGCGCAGGCCGGCGCGCGCGGGCGGCTCGTCCTCGGCGACGAGCACGGTGACGCGCGCGTCAGTCGCCATGGTTCGGTAGCACCAAACGCGCGCGACCGCCGCCGTGCGGCCCTTGGCCCAGCTCGAGCGATGCAGCCGAGCCGTACAGCACGGCGAGCCGCTCGCGCAGCCGGCGCAGGCCCGTGCCGGGCGTGTCGGGCGGGGCAACGATGCCGGCGCCGTCGTCGTCGACTTCGATGACCAGCCGCGTGCCGTCGACGCGCGCCGCGATGCGCAGCACGCTGGCCTGCTCGCGCGGCGCGATCGCGTGGCGAATCGCGTTCTCGACGAGCGTCTGCAGCGCGAACGACGGCACCAGCCAGTCGACTGCGGCCGGATCGATCGACGCGTCGACGCGCAGGCGCTCGCCATGGCGCAGCGCCTCGATCGCCAGGTAGCGCTCGACGAACGACCACTCGTCGCGCAGCGGCACGAGGTCGCGGCGCTCGCCCGTGGCGATGCGCAGCGCTTCCGCGAGCTGGATCGCCGCGCGCGACGCGAGCGCCGGTTGCGACGGGATCAGCTGCACGACGGTGTTCAGCGCGTTGAACAGGAAGTGCGGATGCAGTTGCGCGCGCAACGCGTCGAGCTGCGTGCGCGCCGCGAGCGCTTCGAGCTCGGCGCCGCGCGCCGCGGCGCGCTGCGCGTACGCGACGCCCGCGATCATCACGTACAGCCAGATGCCCATGATGAGGTACGGCACGAGGCCGGGCCCGATGACGACGACGATCGCGCCGGCGACCACCGACTCCATCAGGTTGTTGAGCATCCACCACGCGGCCGCGAACACCGGCGCGGCCGCGAGGTGCAGCAGCACGAACCGGGCCGTCATCGGGATCGGCCACGGGAAGCGGCCGGCCGCGCGGTTCACGACGATGCCGAGCAGGGCGCCGGCCAGCACCATGCGCAACGCGATCGGCGCAGCCTGCCAGACCGTACCGCCGTGCGCGGTGGAAATCATCACGGCGAACAGCACGCCCACCGGCAGCCAGCCGATGAGCAATTGCGTCCAGAACGTCCCGCGCGTCATTCGCGCAGTCTAAGTCGAACGTGCCTCAGCGCGTGGCCTGCGCGGCCGTCCGTGTCGCAGTCATCTCGAGCACGCCCTCGTCCCAGGTCTTGCCGCCGTCGGCCGAGCGGTCCTGCACGAGCTCGAAGCCGTCGGGCGTGATCGCGCTGAAGCGCGTGCGCACGGCGTACGGCTTGCCCTCGGCGTCGGTGCCGATCGCCTCGACGAGCATCGCGTCGCCCTGCCACGTGCCGCGCGCGCTGCTCATGCGGCCGCGATAGACGTCCACGCCGCCGACCAGCCAGCGCTGCTCGTTGCGCGCGTACACGCGCCAGCTGCGGCTCAGCGACGCCGGGTTGCCCGATGCGTCGACGATGCGCAGCTCGTCCTCGACGCCGAAGCCGTCGAACGCGCGCCACGCCTTCCAGGTGCCGACCAGGCGCGGCGCGCCGTGCACCATCGCGGCGAGGCCGGAGACCTTCGGCCGCACGTCGACCGACCATTCGCCGACGAGGAAATCGAACTGCTTCGCTTCCGCGGGCGCGTCCGTGGCGGGCGGGCTGCCGTGCATCTGCGCGGTGGCGTGCGGCGCGACGCAGGCGATGGCGAGCATCAGGGCGATTCGGGCGAGCATGGCGTTCTCCTCGTGGACGTGCTGCCGAGCTTCGCAGCGCGCGCACGCGTGGCGCAGGCGATTTCGCCGAACCGTCGCCCGGCACCGGCGAACGGCGCGTGCTGCGCGCCCGCGCGCCGTACGGTGGTCGCCACCAGGAGGAGACATCGCCATGGACGCCACCGCCCTGCCCGACCGCGATTCACCCACGCTCTCGCTGCGCGGCGTCGGCCGCCGCTACGGCCAGGCCGCACAGGCCTGCGACGCGCTCGCGGGCGTCGATCTCGACGTGCGCGCCGGCGAGTTCGTCGCGCTGCTCGGCGCATCGGGCAGCGGCAAGTCGACGCTGCTGAACCTCGTGGCCGGGCTCGACCGGCCGACGTCGGGCTCGGTGGTCGTCGCCGGGCGCGCGCTCGAGAAGCTGTCGTGGCGCGCGCTCGCGAAGTGGCGCGGCACGGGCGTCGGGCTCGTGTTCCAGTTCTTCCAGCTGCTGCCGACGCTCACGGCGATCGAGAACGTCATGCTGCCGATGGACTTCGCACGGCGCGGCGCTGCCGACGAGCGGCGCCGTCGCGCCGAGGCGCTGCTCGAGCGGCTCGGTGTCGCCGACCAGGCGCACAAGCTGCCGGCCACGCTGTCGGGCGGCCAGCAGCAGCGCGTGGCCGTCGCGCGCGCGCTCGCGAACGACCCGCCCTTGCTGCTCGCGGACGAGCCCACGGGCAACCTCGACTCGCGCAACGCGGCGTCGCTGGTCGCGCTGCTGCGCGGGCTCGCAAGCGACGGACGCACCGTCGTGATGGCGACGCACGATGCGGCGGCGCGCGCGCACGCGTCGCGCGCCGTCACGCTCGTCGACGGACGCGTGGTCTCCGACGAGGCGGTCGTCCGTGGCTGACGCGCGCTGGCACAAGCTGCGGCGCGACGCGTGGTCGAACCGCGGACGCTTCGCGCTCGCCATCGTGGCGCTGGCCGTGGCGCTCGCGGCGGCCGGCACGATCGCCGTGACGCGTGCGCTCGTGGCACGCGCCACGCACGACGGCTTCCTCGCCAGCCTGCCTGCGTCCGCAACGATCGAAGTCGCGCCGTTGGACACCGGCTTTGTCGAACGCGTGCGCGGGCTGCCGGGCATCGCCGCCGCGCGCGCGCGGCGCACGCTCGCCATTTCGCTGCGCATCGACGGCGCGTCGCGGCCGGCGCTGCTGTTCGCGCCGTTCGAGTACGAGGCGACCGATCTCGGCCGCCTCGCGCCCGACGGCGGCACGTGGCCGCCGCGCGACGGCGGGCTCGTGGTCGAGCGGTCGTCGGTGGATTTCGCCGGCGCCCGCATGGGCGAGTCGGCCGTGGCTGGCGACGACGCGCCGCTCGCGATCGCGGGCTTCGCGCGCGACGTCTCGCTCGCACCGGGCTGGATGGAGCATCTCGTCTACGGTTTCGCGACGCCCGCGACGCTCGCCCGCATCGGTGGCGATCGCGCACGCGACGAGCTGCGCATCCGCGCGAGCGACGCGTCCGCCGACCGAGATGCGGTGCGCCGCCTCGCGCAATCGGTGCAGGCGCTCGCGCTCGCCGAAGGCCGCCGCGTGTCGCGCATCGAGGTGCCCGAGCCCGGCCAGCACGTCCACGCGGCGCAGATGGACTCGCTGCTCCTGACGCAGGCCGCGTTCGCGGCCATCGCGCTGCTCGCGGCCGGCTTCCTCGTGCTGAACCTGATGGCGTCCATCCTCGCCGGCCAGGTGCGCGAGATCGGCGTGATGAAGGCGATCGGCGGCGGCGACCTGCAGGTGGCGCTGCCTGCGCTCGGCCAGGCCGCGCTGCTCGGCGTCGCCGCGACGGCGATCGCATTGCCCATTGCGCTCGCGGCGGGCCGGCGCTACGCCGCGTTCAAGGGCGAGCTGCTGAACTTCCCGATGGACGCGATGGCGATGCCGGTGTCGGCGTGGCTGCCGCTGCTGCTCGTCGGCCTCGCACTGCCCGTGCTCGCCGCGGCGTGGCCGGTGCGGCGCGCCGTGTCGCAGCCGCCCGCCGAGGCGCTGCGCGACGCGGGCATCGCGAGCGACGCGGGCCGCATCGCGCGCCGCTGGCGCCTGCCGTGGCTCGGCCGCCCGCTCACGATCGCGCTGAACAACGCATTCCGCCGCCGCGCGCGTTTCGCGCTCACGCTGCTCTCGCTGGTCGCGGCGGGCGCCGCGTTCCTCGCGGCCGCCAACCTGCGCGGCGCCGTGATCGCGTCGATCGACGAGCTGTTCGCGGCGCAGCACTTCGACGCGACGCTCGCGCTCGGCGAAGGCACGGCGGCCGCGGACGTCGAGCGCATCGCGTCCCGCGTGCCGGGTGTCGCGCGCACGGAAGCCTGGGGGCGCGCGCGCGCAGCGCTCGTGCAGGCCGACGGGCTGCGCGGCGACGAGTTCACCGTGCTCGCCGTGCCGCGCGAGTCCATCCTGCTCACGCCGCAACCGCTCGCGGGCCGCTGGCTCGGCGACGGCGACGGCGAGATCGTCGTGAGCCGCCGGCTCGCGCGCGAGAATCCGGCCATGGTAACGGGTGCACGCGTGACGCTCGCGCTCGACGGCATCGAGCGCGAATGGCGCGTGGTCGGCCAGCTCGAGGCGGGACCGCAGGCCACCGCATGGATCGCGCGCGGCACGGCGCCCGCGCGCGTGCTCGCCGTCGCGTTCGGCCCGGGCGGCGAAGCGGTCGAGCTCGGCGCGCTCGCGCGCCTGCGGTCCTCGCTGGCCGACGCGGGGATTTCCGCCGGCGGCAGCCAGCGCATCGCGGAGGCGAAGCGCGTGGTCGGCGACCACCTGCTGATGGTGGTCGACTTCCTCGCGGCGATGGGCTGGACGATGCTCGTGGTCGGCGCGCTCGGCCTGGGCTCGACGATGGCACTCGCCGTGCTCGAGCGCACGCGCGAGATCGGCGTGCTGCGCGCGATCGGCGCGGGCGACGGCCAGGTCGCCGCACTCGTGCAGGCGGAGTCGCTCGTGATCGCGCTGCTCGCGTGGCTGATCGCGATCCCGGCGTCGATCCCCGTCGCGCTCGCGCTCGGCGCCGCGTTCGGCCGCATCATGTTCACGGTGCCGGCGCGTCCGATGCCCGACGGCGGCGCCGTGCTCGCCTGGCTCGCCACCAGCGTGGGCATCGCGGTGGTCGCGGCCGCGTTGCCGGCGCTGCGCGCGGTGCGAATGCCGCCGGTGCGCGCGCTGGTCGGCTGACCGCGGGCACTCGGCTACCATGCGGTGGCATGGCCACCGCTTCGCAAGGCATTGCCGCGGCGTTCGACGCCTTGCGGCAGGGACAGCTGCCGCGCGCCGAACAGATGGCGCGCGCGCTCGTCGCCGCGCCCGATGCGGACGCACGCGCGCATGCGCTGCTCGGGCGCGTGCTCGCCGCGCGCGGCGACCTCGTCGCGGCGCGCGACAGCGTCGACCGCGCGCTGGCGCTCGACGCCGACTGCGTGCCGGCGCGCGTGGAGAGCGCCGCGCTCGCGCGGCACGCCGGCGACCTGCAGCGCGCGATCGGCGACCTCGAGGCGCTCGTGCGCCTGCAGCCGCGCTTCCTGCCGTTCCAGCTCGACTTGGGCGACGCGCTGATCGCGGGCGGTCAACCGGAGCGCGCGCTCGCCGCATTCACGCGCGCGGCTGCGCTGGACGCACGCAACCTGCGCGCGCACGACGGCGTGGCTCGCGCGCACTGGGCGCTGAAGTCCGACATGCGCGACTGGCTCGCGGCGCGCGAAGCGATGGCCGCCATCGAGGCTACGGCGGCCGCGTACACGCGCCTCGCGTTCGACTACGGCAAGGCCAGCAACTTCGCCGCGATGCGCGCGGCGTTCGACCGCGCGCTCGCGCTCGACCCCGACTGGCTGCCCGCGCGCTGGGGCCGCATGCAGCATCCACGGGAGCTCGTCCATCCGGACGCGGCCGCGCTGGACGAGTTCCGGCGCGACTGGCTCGCCGGGCTCGAATGGTTCGAGCGCCACGAGTACGTCGCCGCACGTGCGCCCGAGTACCGCGCCTGCATGCTGTCGGCGACGAACTTCTACCTGCACTACCTCGGCGAGGCGTTCGTCGACGAGCAACGGCGCTACGCGCGCGTGGTCGAGCGCATGGTCGCGCTCGCGGCGCCCGATTCGCCGGCCGCCGCGTCGCGCGCAAGCGACGGCCGGCTGCGCGTCGGCTTCATCTCGGCGTTCTTCCGTCGCCACGCGATGACGAAGCTGTTCGGCGCGCTGGTCACGGGCCTCGACCGCGCGCGCTTCGAGGTGTCGTTGTTCTACCCGAGTGCGATCGAGGACGACGTGACGGCGGCGCTGCGCGCAGGCGTCGACCACTTCGAGTCCGGCGAGCGCCCCATCGCGGCGTGGAGCGAAGCGCTCCGTGCGCGCGAGCTCGACGTGCTCGTGTTCGTCGACATCGGCATGCACACGATGGCGCAGGCGCTGGCGGCGATGCGCCACGCGCCGCGGCAGTACCAGCTCTGGGGCCATCCCGTGACGAGCGGGTTCGCCGCGATCGACGGCTTCGTCAGCGCCGACGGCATGGAGCCGCCCGGCGCCGAGCGCAACTACGCCGAGCCCCTGCTGCGGTTGCCGCGCCTCGGTTGCGTGTTCGCGCCGCCGTCGCTGGCGCCGGTCTCCGTGCCGGAGCTCGAGGACGGCGCCGGGCGCATCGAGGTGTTCTTCGCGCAGGCCGCGTTCAAGGTGATGCCGGCGTTCGACGACGTGCTCGCGCGCATCGCGCAGCGCGCGCCGGCCGTGCGCTTCCACTTCACGCCTCACGCGCAGTCGCCCGCGCGTCGCGCGCTGCGCGAGCGCCTGGCGCGCGCGTTTGCGACGCGTGGCCTCGCGTTCGACGACCACGCCGGGCTGTTCCGGCACGTGGGCGAAGCGGAGTTCCTCGGTGTCGCCCGCGCCTCGCACTTCTCGCTCGACTCGATGGGCTGGTCGGGCGGCGTCACCACGCTCGAGATCCTCTGGCACGACGCGCCCGTGCTCACGCTGCCCGGGAAGCTCATGCGCGGCCGGCACACGTCCGCGATGCTCGACATCCTCGAGCTGCCCGAGCTAGTGGCACGCGACGTCGACGACTACGTGGAGCGCGCCGTGCGCCTCGCGACGGACGCCGACTGGCGCGATTCGCTGCGCGCACGGATCCGCGAACGCAAGCACCGGCTGTACGACGACCGGGGCGTGATCGCCGCGTTCACCGACCTGCTCGGACACGCAGCCGCGGTACCATCGCGCGCCCCATGAACCGCAACGCCCCACCCGACCGCCTCGCGGCGGCCTTCGACGCGCTCAAGCGCGGCCGCCTCGCGGAAGCGGAGAAGCTCGCGCGCGCGCTCGCGGCCGAACGCGCCACCGACGCACGCGCGCACGCGCTGCTCGGCCGCGTGCTGGCCGCGCGCGACGACCTCGCGGGCGCGCGGCAATCGGTCGACCGCGCGCTCGCGCTCGACGCGAAATCGGTACCCGCGCTCGTGGAGAGCGCCGCGCTCGCGAAGCGCGCGGGCGACGTCGACCGTGCGGTCGCCGACCTCGGCGCGCTCATCGCGGTGCAGCCGCTGTTCGCCGGGTTCCACCACGACCTCGGCGTGCTCGAGCTCGATCGCGGCAACCTCGCGGAAGCGCGCGACGCGCTGACGCGCGCGAAGGGCCTCGCGCCGAACCTCGCCGAGACGCGCTTCAAGCTCGGTAACGTGGAGTTCCGCGAGGAGCAGTGGGCCGCGGCCGCGGCCGAGTACCAGGTGGCGCTGCAGCTCAAGCCGGACGGGATCGAGACGGCGATCAACCTCGGCGAGGCGCTGCTGAAGCTCGACCGGCCGAAGGACGCGGTCGTCGCGTTCCGCCGCGCCGCCGCCCTGGACCCGAAGAACTACAAGGCGCGCGAGGGGACGTCGCGCGCGCTGTGGGACATGAAGGCCGACATGCGCGAGTGGCTGGCCGAGCGCGAGGCCATGGCGGCGATCGAAGACACGGCCATGGCATGGACGCGCCTCGGCGGCGACTACGGCTCGGCGAGCCATTTCGTGAAGTCGCGCGAAGCACTGGAGCGCGCGCTCGAGCGCGACCCCGACTACCTGCCCGCGCGCTGGGGCGTGATGCAGTCGCCGCACGACCTCATCTACCCGGACGCGGCCGCGCAGCAGCGCTTCCTCGCCGACTGGCGCGCCGGCCTCGAGTATTTCGAGGCGCACGAATACGTGCCCGAACGCGTCGCCGAATACATCGCCTGCGTCGGCCAGGCCACGGACTTCTACCTGCACTACCTCGGCCTGCCGTTCGTCGAGGAGCAGAAGCGCTACGCGCGCGTGATCGAGCGCATGATGGCGGTCGTGGACGCGGCCGCGCCGTGGTCGCCGCCGGCCGCGCCGCGTGTGCGCGACGGGCGCATCCGCGTCGGCGTCGTCTCCGGCTTCCTGCGTCGCCACACGGTGACGAAGCTGTTCGGCGACATGGTCGTGAGGCTCGACCCCGCGCGCTTCGAGCTGTCGATGTTCCACACCGCGACGATCGACGACGACGTGACGAAGGCGCTGCGCGCGCGCGCCGACCACTTCGAGCTCGGCGAACGCACGATGCCGGGCTGGCTGCACGCGATCCGCAACCGCGAGCTCGACGTGCTCGTCTACCTCGACATCGGCATGCACGCGATGATGCAGGCGCTCGCCGCGATCCGGCTCGCGCCGCGCCAGTACGTGCTCTGGGGCCACCCCGTCACGACCGGCTTCGCGGCGATCGACGCGTTCCTCACCAGCGACGCGATGGAGCCGCCCGACGGCGAGAAGCACTACAACGAGCGGCTGGTCCGGCTGCCGCGGCTCGGCTGCGCGTTCGCGCCGCCCGCGCACGAGATCGTCGACCCGCCCGAGCTCGCGAACGGCACAGGCCGCGTCGAAGTGTTCTTCGCGCAGTCGGCGTTCAAGATCGTGCCGGCGTTCGACGACGTGCTCGCGCGCATCGCCGCGCGCGTGCCGAACGCGCGCTTCCACCTGACGCCGCACCCGCAACCGCCGGTGAAGGACGCGCTGCGCGCGCGCCTGCGCAAGGCGTTCGCCGCGCGCGGCCTCGACTACGAGCGGCATGCCGGCACGTTCCGCTTCACGAGCGAGAAGGAATTCCTCGGGCTCGCGCGCGCCGCGCGCTTCAGCCTCGATTCGATCGGCTGGTCGGGCGGCAACACCACGCTCGAGATCCTGTGGCTCGACACGCCCGTGCTCACGCTGCCCGGCGAGCTCATGCGCAGCCGCCATACGATGGCGATCCTGCAGGCGCTCGGGCTGGACGAGCTCGTCGCGAAGGACCTCGACGACTACGTCGAGAAGGCTGCGCGGCTGGCGACGGACGACGAGTGGGTGGCGTCGCTGCGGCAGCGCATCCGCGAGCGCAAGCACGTGCTCTACAACGACGCGGGTGTGATCGAGGCGTTTGCGCGGGTACTGGCCGGAGACTGATTCGCCCCCTCTCGTCATTCCCGCGAAGGCGGTCGCGGTGGGCGTCGCTTGCGCCATGCCGGTGGCATGGCGCGCGACCACCGCGGGTGAGCCAGGGATGGCGAACGGATGGACCGCACGTACGCAGGCATCGGTTCTCGCACGAAGCGAAAATGGATTCCCGCCTTCGCGGGAATGACGGGGGAAGGTCAGCGGCCCTCGCGGACCATGTGCTCCACCGCCCGCTCGAACTCGCGCGCGAACGCGTCGGCATCCGCGAAACCCGCGCACACGCGATCGCGCAGCTCCTGGCGCAGCCGCAAGCGCAGCTCGACGTCTCCCGCGAGCCGCACCGCCGTCGCGACGTAATCGTCGCGCGACAGCGTCGCCAGCTCGCCCAGCGAAACCGACTCGAGCAGGCTCGCACTCTGCCGCGACACCAGCGTCTCGCCGGCGAGCGTCACGACGGGCACGCCCATCCAGAGCGCGTCGCAAGTGGTGGCGCAGCCCGAGAACGGGAACGGGTCGAGCGCCACGTCCACGTCGGCGTACGACGCGAGCGTGTCGACATGGGTGCCAAAACCCTGGAGCTCGATGCGCCCGGGCGCAATCGCGTGCGCGCCGAAGCGCTCGTGCACGAGCCATCGCGCCGTCTCCGCGTCGTCCAGCCCGCTGCCGCGCAGCCGCAGCGTGGCGTCCGGCACGGCGCGCAGGATCGCCGACCAGGTTTCGATGACTTCGGCATTGAGCTTCGCGAGGCGGTTGTAGCTCGCGAAGCGGACCGGACCCGGCTCGCGCGGCGCCACGCCGGGCGAAGCGGCGAGCGGCTCGTAGCAAAGCCGCCCGCGCGCCAGGCGCAGCACGCGCTCGGAGAAGTGCTGCGGCGAGGCGTCCGGCGTGAGCACGGGATCGCTGAGGTACCAGTCGATCGCGTCGAGGCCCGTGGTGCAGAAGTAGTCGAGCCAGCAGGCCTGTACGGGCGCGAGCCGCCGCGAGAGCGCGCGCAGGCGGTTCGCGGGCGCGTGGCCCGAAAGGTCGAACAGCACGTCGATGCCGTCGCCCGCGATGCGCGCGGCGAGCGCGTCGTCGTCCAGTGTCCACGCTTCGTGCCAGCCGTCGGCGAGCGCGCGCAGCTCGCTCGTCGCCCCGTCGACGTGGCGGCTGCCCGCGTAGAGGAAGCAGGTGAAGCGCGTGCGGTCGATCGCACGCAGCAGCGGCAGCAGGAACGTCGCGACCGGCCCGGCATGGAAGCGCGGCGACACGAAGCCCAGGCGCAGCGGCGGGCCGCCGCGCGATGCGCGGCGTTCGCGGGCGATGTCGCCGTGGCGCTCGGCCCACGTGCGGTGCTCGCGATAGAGGCGTTCCGCGCCGATGCCGGGCACGTGCTGCAGCGCGATCAGGTAGTTGCTGCGCGCCTCGGCCCAGCCGGGCACCTGCGCGAGCAGCGTTTCCGACTGCGCGACGGATCGCTCCGGCGCGCCGCGGTCGAGCAGCACGGTGGCGAGCAGCAGTCGCGCCTCGTGCAGCGTGGGTTCGAGTGCGAGCACGCGCTCGAGCGTGCGCTCGGCGAGGACGAGGCGTCCGAGCGACGCGGCCGCGCGACCACGCGCGAGCAGCGCGCGCACGTCGTCCTCGATGCCGGCCAGCGCGGCGAGTGCGGTTTCGGCGTCGCCACCCGACTCGGCCGCGAGGCCCAGGTTGATGCGGGCTCCGCGATGCGCCGGGTCGATCGCGAGCGCCGCGCGCGCTGCGAGCTGCGCCGGGTGCCACTGGCGCCGCGCGAGCTCGATGGCCGCGAGGTTCGCATGCGGCAGCGGACCGGCCGCGCCCGCCGCGAGCGCGTCGCGCACCAGCCCCGCGGCCTCGTCGTGCCGCCCTTGCTGGTGGCGCAGCAGCCCCCACATGTGCAGGGCGTCCGGGTCGCCCGGTGCCCGGGCCAGGTGCGCGGCATAGGCGCGATCGGCCTCGTCGAGGCGGCCCGCGCGGTGCGCGGCCAGCGCCTGCGCCAGCGCGCCGCTCACGGGCGTGGCGCGCGCTGGACTTGGGCCAGCGCGTCCCCGACAATTCGCACTCTCCCCGTCCACCCCGCGCTGCGTCTCCGCGCGCTTGCCGGTGGGCTTCCCGTCCGTTTCATCGCCGTTGGAACCGCCATGCAGTACATCTACACCATGATCGGGGTGAGCAAGGTCGTGCCCCCGAAGCGCGAGATCATCAAGGACATCTCGCTGTCGTTCTTCCCGGGCGCGAAGATCGGCCTGCTCGGCCTCAACGGCGCCGGCAAGTCGACCGTGCTCCGGATCATGGCCGGCGTCGATACCGAGTTCAACGGCGAGGCGCGGCCGCAGCCGGGCATCAAGGTCGGCTTCCTCGAGCAGGAACCGAAACTGAATCCCGAGCACACGGTGCGCGAGGCCGTCGAAGAGGGTCTTTCGAACATCACCGAGGCGCAGGCCGAGCTCGAGAAGGTCTACGCGGCCTATGCCGAGCCCGATGCCGACTTCGACAAGCTCGCGGCCGAGCAGGCGCGGCTGGAAGCGATCATCCATGCGGCCGACGGCCACAACATGGACCAGCAGCTCGAGCAGGCCGCCGACGCGCTGCGCCTGCCGGCGTGGGACGCGAAGATCGCAACCCTCTCCGGTGGCGAGAAGCGCCGCGTCGCGCTGTGCCGCCTGCTGCTGTCGAACCCCGACATGCTGCTGCTCGACGAGCCCACCAACCACCTCGACGCCGAGTCGGTCGAGTGGCTCGAGCAGTTCCTCGCGCGCTATCCCGGCACGGTCGTCGCGGTGACGCACGATCGCTACTTCCTCGACAACGCGGCCGAGTGGATCCTCGAGCTCGATCGCGGCCGCGGCATTCCGTGGAAGGGCAACTACACGAGCTGGCTCGAGCAGAAGGACGAGCGCCTCAAGCAGGAAGCCGCGGGCGAGAAGGCGCGCCACAAGGCGATCCAGCGCGAGCTCGAGTGGGTGCGCCAGGGCGCGAAGGGCCGCCAGTCGAAGGGCAAGGCACGCCTGAAGCGCTTCGAAGAGCTGAACTCGGCCGAGTACCAGAAGCGCAACGAGACGAACGAGATCTACATCCCGCCGGGCGAGCGCCTCGGCGACCAGGTGATCGAGTTCAAGAACGTCACGAAGGGCTACGGCGACCGCATGCTCATCGAGGATCTGTCGTTCAAGATCCCGCCGGGCGCGATCGTCGGCATCATCGGCCCGAACGGCGCGGGCAAGTCGACGCTGTTCCGCATGATCATGGGCACGGAGAAGCCGGACTCCGGCGAGATCCTGCTCGGCAAGACGGTGCAGCTCGCGTACGTCGACCAGTCGCGCGACATGCTCGACGGCAGCAAGAACGTCTGGCAGGAAATCTCGGGCGGCTCCGACATCATCACGATCGGCAAGTACGAGACGCAGTCGCGCGCCTACATCGGCCGCTTCAACTTCAAGGGCCAGGACCAGCAGAAGCTGGTCGGCACGCTCTCCGGCGGCGAACGCGGCCGCCTGCACCTGGCGAAGACGCTGATGTCCGGCGGCAACGTGCTGCTGCTCGACGAGCCCTCGAACGACCTGGACGTCGAAACGCTGCGCGCGCTGGAAGAAGCGATGCTCGAGTTCCCGGGCTGCGCGCTCGTGATCTCGCACGACCGCTGGTTCCTCGACCGCATCGCGACGCACATCATCGCGTTCGAAGGCGACTCGCACGTCGAGTTCTTCGCCGGCAACTACGGCGAATACGAAGCGGACAAGAAGCGGCGACTGGGCGACGAGGCGGCGAAGCCGCATCGGGTCAAATACAAGCCGATCCGCGCCTGACGGCGCGAATCGGCAGGGGCTAGGGTCTAGGGTCTAGGGGCTAGGGCGCACATACGAGGCGCCTCGAAGATTCGCGCGTTGCACTGCAATCGGCCGAAGACTTGGGTGTAGTCGCCCTAGCCCCTAACCCCTAGCCCCTAACCCCTAGCCCCTGCTAGGTGGCAGCAGTGTGGAACGAGGGGCCCTCGTTCCCCACGGGCCCGATCTCGCATTCGCCGCACACCGGCATCGTCTCGCGCTCTTTCTTCATCGTGTCGATGAATTTCGCGCGGCGGTCGCCGAACAGGATCTCGCTGTACTTCTGCTCGCGCAGGTTGCCGAACACGGACGCCTTCGGGTGCATGCAGCACGGCACGACGGTGCCGTCCCAGTCGACGTAGAGCAGGTTGATCTGCCCGTGCCACGGGTGGTCCTTGAACTGGCTCGCGTCGGCGACGAAGAAGCACGGGCCGGGCGGCGCCTTCGCGGCGCGGCCGGTCATGTTGTTGATCGATTCCGGCAGGATCATCCAGCGGCGGAATTCCGGCGTCCAGCCGCGCGGGACGAGCACGGATTCCCAGCGCGCGCGGTGCTCGGGCACTTCGCTCACCGAGCGCGTGATCAGTTGCAGCTTCGGCGAATGGCGGTCGCGCAGGTCCTTCGCGCGTTCGAGGAACTCGATCAGTTTTTCCCACTTCGACGGCGGGCGCAGGCGCTCGTACTCCGCGGGCGTGCCGTCGCCGTCGCAGCTCACGACGAGGCGCGTGAGCACGTTCAGGCGCAGCATCTCCTCGAAGTCGTTCCAGTAGACCTGCTGCGCGTTCGTCGAGATCTCGACCGCCTGCGTGGTCCACTTCTGCTGCGGAATCAGCGCGACGCACTTCGACAGCTCCTTGTGCAGGAGCGGCTCGCCGAAGTTGAAGAGGCGCATGGTGTGCACCTCGTCCACGTCGATGTTCGCGAGGCAGCGCGCGAAATCGTCGACCGCGATGCGCTTGATCTTCGGCAACAGCGTCGAGTTCGGGCAGCCCACGCAGCGCAGCTGGCAGCCGTGGACGACGTCGAAGTGCAGGTTGTAGATGCCGGTGGCGCGCAACGCGGGTTTCGCCATTCTGGAGGTCGCGCAGGATACCACCCCTACCCCGCCTGCCCGGCCCGTCCACAGGCCTGCCACAGGAACGCCTCCAGGGCGCGGATCGGGGCGCGATCCTCGTACAGGACGCCCTTGCGCTCGCGGATCGTCGCGACGCAGTGCGCGTGGAATGCGGGGTCGCGGACCAGGCGCACGACGATGGCCACGTAGTGGTCCAGGTCGCGCGCCGAGAGCTCGCCGGCCAGGCCGAGCAGCTCGAGCATTCCGTGCGTGTGGCGGGCGCGCATGAACGCACCCGCGCTCGTCACCACGGGCAGGTCGGTGGACAGCGCCTCGAGCGTGGTGTGGCCGCCGCTCCAGCCGAACGTGTCGACCATCGCGTCGGCTTCGCGCATGAGCGCGATGAAGCGCTCGCGCGACAGGAACGGGTGCAGCGTGGCGCGCGCATCGAAGTCCATGCCGGCCGCCGCGAACGCGGCGCGCAGGCGCCCGGCCAGCTCGGCGCGGGCGGGTGCCGCGGGGTGCGGCACGAAGTCGAAGCGCGCCTCGGGCAGCGCCTGCGCGAGGCGCACGATGAGCTCGTAGTTGCACGGCAGCATCTTGTAGATGCTCTGCGCGCAGAACAGGCGCGGCGCGCCGACGTTGCGCGTGGTGCGCGGTACGGCGCCGTGCGTGCCCGGGTCGGGGAAGCTGATGCCGAGCGCGGGCAGGCGCACGAGGCGCTCGGTGTAGTGCGCCTCGCCATCGGGCGCTTCCATCGCGTCGCCCGTGAGGAACGAATCGACGCTCGCGAGGCCACTCGTGACCGGATGGCCCCAGGCCATCGCGGTGACGGGCGCGAAGCGCAGCGCCGAGAGCAACTGCGTGAGGCCGTCCATGCCGATGTCGAGCCAGACGAGCGCGTCGAGCTCGGCGGCCTCCAGCGCCGCGACCCACGCGTCGTTCGTGCGGTGGCCGCGGATGAGCGCGTCGCACGCGCGGCGCGCGATCTCGGTCATCTCGTCCTGCACCGGGCCGAGCGCGATCGCGAACACTTCGAAGCGCGAGCGGTCGAGCTCCGTGAGCCAGCGCTCGAACAGGCCCCACACGGTGTGGTTGCGCAGGTACGCGGACGCGAAGCCGATGCGCAGCTTGCCGGTCGCGCGCGGGCGCTCGCGGTGGCGCACCTGCGGGAACGCGTGGCGCGCCCAGCGCGACACGAGCGCGCCGTAACGCCGCTGCAGCGGCGCGAGGTCGCCGCCCTGGTAGTGCACGAAGAAGGCCGGCATCAGCACGAGCGCCTCGGCGACGAGTGCGCGCGGCAGCGCGGTGACGTCCAGCGCCTCGAACGTCGCAAGCCCTTCGAGCCAGCGCGCGCGCCACGTCGCGACGTCGGTATCGTCCGCGTAGGTGAACGGCATCAGCTGCCAGTGCACCCAGCGCGCACAGAGGTCGTCGGGTCGCGCGGCGAGCACTTGTTCGAGCGCGGCACGGGCCTCGAGGTTCGAGCCCATGCGCGACAGCGCCATGCCCTGCTCGCGCAACCGGTCGAGGTCGCCCGGCGCGAGCGCGATCTCGCGCTCGCGTGCAGCGCGCGCAGCGTCGTGGCGTCCGGCGAGCTCGGCCGCTTCCGCGAGCCCGCGCCACGCGTTCGGATTGCCGGGATCGGCGGCCGTCCACCACGAACAGTCGTCCCAGGCACCGGCGCCGTCGTATGCGCGCAGGCGCGCAATCGCGCGCTGCATGCGTGCCTCGGGCCAGTCAGGCCGCGCGGCGAGGCAGGCATCGAGCTCGGCGAGCGCAGCGTCCAGGTCGCCGGACTCGAGCAGCGCGCCCGCGAGCTGCAGGCGCAGCATGGGCGTCCCCGGCGCGAGCGCGAGCGCGGCGCGCAGCGCGGCGGCCGCACCCGCGAAGTCGCCGGCCTGCCCGCGCGCGATGCCGAGCGCATGGTGGCTGCCCGGGAAGCGCGGCGCGCAGGCGACGAAGCGCTCGGTGACCGCGAGCGCGAGCTCGACGTCGTTGCCCGACAGCGCGATGGACGCGGCGCGCGCGAGCTCGGCCTGCGCGACGGGGCCGGACGCGAGCCATGCGCGCAACGATTCGAGCGCGCGCGGGTCGCGCGCACGCGCGAGCCGCTCGCTGCGCTCCAGGTCGGCGACGCTCATCGCGTCAGCGCGATGCGTGCCGCGCGCGGCAGCGCGGCCAGGAGTCGCAGCGACGCGAGCCCGGAAAGGCCGAGGAACACGAGCGCACGCTTCCACGCCGGGTCGCGCGCGCCGTCGAACTTGCGGTAGTAGCGCCACATGCCGCGGTGCTTGTGCCAGCGCACGAACAGCGGACGTCCGCCGCTGGAGCCGCCCTTCGCGTGCATCACCGTGGCCTGGTTCGCGACGAGCACGGAATAGCCGGCGTCGCGCGCGCGGCGGCAGAGATCGAGGTCCTCGCAATGCAGCCGATAACCTTCGTCGAACCCGCCGAGCGTCGCGAACGCGGCGCGCGGCACGAGCATCAGCGCACCGGAAATCGCGTCGACGCGCTGCACGGGCGTGGCGCTCGCCGGCAGCGAGACGCCGAGGCTGCCATCGAGCTTCGCCAGCCCGAACGTCTGCGCGAGGGAATGCGCGAACGTCGGGTCGCGACGGCGTGCGGCCGGCTCGCGACGGCCGGCAGCGTCGCGCACGTCGGCGCCGAGCATGCCGACGACCGGATCGGTGGCCGCGACGGCGAGCAGCCGCGCAACGGTGTCCCACTCCAGCAGGCAGTCGGGATTGAGGAACAGCAGCCATGGCGCGCGCGTCGCGTTCGCGCCCTGGTTGCACGCGGTCGCGAAACCGGGGTTGCCGGTGTTGCGGATCACGCGCAGGCGCGCATCGCCCGCGTGCGCGAACTCGACGCGTTCGATCGCGCCGTCGCGCGATGCATTGTCGACGATCACGAGCTCGGTGACGCCCTCGGCCGCGAGCACGCGGCGCACGCAGTCCGCCAGCGTGGCGCCGGAATCGTGCGTGACGACGACGACCGCCACGCCGACGCGTGCGTCCGCCGCCGTCATCTCAGGCGCCTTCGAGCAGCCCGTCGCCGGCCTGCGCCGCGGCCTGCCACAACGCCGGCCACGCCTCGAGCACGCCCGCGAACGCGCGCAGCTCCTGCGCGAGGCGCTGCGCGGCGGCGTCGTCGTCCAGGTCGGTGGGCCAGCCGCCCAGGCGCAGCGACGTGCGCTGCGTGAGCGCCTTGCCGTTCGCCGTGATGAGCTCGCGCACGTCGGCCTGCCACCACACGGGCGCCTTGTCGCCGGCCAGCGCGAACTGCGCCTGCAGGCGCTTCACGAGGTCGGCGCGGCGGAAGCGCAGGAACTCGTCGAGCAGCTCGCGGCGGCGCGCGACGGATGCGTTCGCGACGTCGCGCAGGCGCCCCGCGACGGTCGCGAGCCGGTCGCCCGGCGCATCGGCGCGCACGAAGCCGACTTCGCTGCCGAGCAGGTCGTTGAGGAAATGATTGAGCCCGGGCGTCTCCGGCTCGCGCAGCGTGTCGCTGCGGCGACGCGCGCCTTCCTGTGCGTGCCCGATCGTGAGCGGCGTGTGCAGCACGACGCTGCGCGGCTCGGCGACGTGGCACAGCATGCCGAACAGCAGGTCCTCGCTGCGGCCGCGCGCGCGCGTCGGCGGCACGAGCGACGTCCCGTCGATGCAGAATGGCGTGAAGTGGCCCTGCTCGAGCACTTCGCCGTCGGGCGCGCCGAACCACACCGCGCCGCCTTCGAGATGGCGCAGGTAGGAATCGCGCTCCGCCCAGAACGCGTCGCGGCTGGCGGGATCGAGCAGGAACAGCCAGTCGGCGCGCGCCGTGCCGGAATCGCCGCGATGACCGTTCGCGGTCGCGACGATGCGCGCGTCGGGCCGCAGGTGCGGCGCGCGGCTCGGTTCCAGCCCGCGGATGGAACGCTTGAGGTCCGCCGGCGACGCCGCCGCGGCGAGCAACTGCCCCAGCGAGCGGCCGCACCACGCGAGGTGGTTCTCGAACGGGTCGTCGTCGAGCGCGACGCCGTCGGCGAGCGCGGCATCGCGCGACGCGTAGAAGCGCGTCGCCATGTCCGGGCTGCCCACGAGGCGCAGGCCGGCGGCACCGGGCTGGCGCTTCAGCGGAAGGAGGAAGTCCTCGTCGAGCATCGCGTAGCGGCCGCCGGCCGCGAGCAGCGCGGCGACGTTGTAGCCGCGGCCGCCACCGGGCTCGCCCGCCACGGCATCGGGCGCGAGCGCCTCGCGTGCCGCGGACGCGGAAGCCGGCAGCTGGCGCGACAGCTTGTCGGCCAGCGCGCGCATGCGCGTCGCGTCGAGGGACAGCGCGCGTGCGCCCGTGTCCTGCGCGAAGCGCGCGACGTGCTCGGCGTTGCGGCGTGCATTCGCCGGGTCGCGCGAGTCGTCCAGGACGACGTAACGGCGGCGCGCGCCGAACTTGCGCTCGTAGTCGGCGAGCGTGCCGAGCAAGGCGGCGAGCTGCGCCGGGCGGTCGCACGCGCGCACGAACACGGCACGCAGCGCCGCGGGCTCGCGGCGCACTTCGCGCGTGAGCTCGGCGACGTAATCGCCGTCGGAGAGCAGCAGGCCGCGCTGCACCAGGCTGTCGAGCACGCGGCGTACGGCGTCCGCACGGCCATCGAGGCCCGGCACGCGCTGCGCGATCACGGCGGCGTGTTCGTCGAGCGGCCGGAAGCCGCGCGACAGGTCGAGCGCGCCCAGTACCTGCGTGGTCATCGCGTGCACTTCACCCGTGCGACGCACCTCGAACAGGCACTCCTCGTTGCCGAGGTCGGACACGACGCCCTGCTCGGCGGCGAAGCAGGTTTCGTCGCGCGGTGCCTGCGGCTTCAGGGCATTGCCGAAATCGATGTTGAATTCCATGGGCTTCGTGGTCAGGGGAACCAGCGCTTGAGACGTGCGAGGAACCCGCTGCGTGCGGCGCTTTCCGCCGCCACGGCACGCGCCTCGGCATCCCGCGCACGCTGTTCGGCGACGGCGACGCGTTGCTCCATTTCCGCGAGCAGCGTGCCGGCGCGCATGTTCCGGCGCACTTCGCCGTTGTAGTGGGAGTACACGGATTCCGCGGCGTCGCCGAACAACGAGACGAGCGCGGCGTCCGCGGGGAGGTCGACTTCGCGCTTCGCCGCGAAGACGAGGAAATAGAGCGGCGCGTAGTCCAGTGCCGGCGCGAGCGTGCCGTCGGCACGCAGCGTGTCTGCAACCACGCGCGTGGCCGCGCGCTCGAGCGGCCACGCGACCGACTGGAACAGCAGCTTCTGGCCGAGCACGATGCGCGCCGGGAAATGCGGCGCGAGCAGCGCATCCAGCTCTTCGCGGTAGAGCTCGCGCACGTGGAACTCGTTCGCGAAGCCCGCGACCTCGCTGTACGTGCGCTTGTCGGGCGACGACAGCAGCAGCAGACCGCCCGGCGCGAGCAGGCGCGCGAAGCCCGCGACGAGCGCTTCCTGTTCCTGCACGTGCTCGAGCGTCTCGAACGAGACGATCAGGTCGAACGACGCGTCGGGGAACGCGGCAAGGGCCGTCGCGTCGCCGCGCTCGAAGCGCAGGTTCGGCGCGGCGTAGCGACCGCGCGCGTGCGCGAGCGCCTCGTCGGAGATTTCGACACCGACCACCTCGCGCGCGTGCGCCGCGAGCAGCGCCGAGCCGTAGCCTTCGCCGCATGCCGCATCGAGCACGCGCCTGCCCGCCGCGAAGCGCGTGGCGAGCGCATAGCGGTGCCAGTGCTCGTACCAGATCTCGCGCACGCACTCGGGCGTGAAGCGTTCACCGGTGAATTGCAGCGGATCGTTCACGCGAGGCGCTCGGCGGTGCGCGCCCGGATCGGCGCCAGGGGGTCGCGGGCGATGAAATCGGCGACGAGCGCATTGTACCGGGGGTACCGGGCGACGAGCCGCGCGAGGTTCTCGCCGCCGGGCTTGAGGCCCACGGCCGAGAACGAGACGCCGCCCACGTGCACGACGTAGGCGTCGTCGCACAGCACGTTGCGCCAGCCGTGGCCGGCGACGCGCATGCAGAAGTCGTTCTCCTCGCCGTAGCCGCGTCCGAACGTCGCCGCGTCGAACGCGCCGACCTGGGCGACTGCGGCGCCGCGCACGTACATGCAGAACCCGACCGCCGTCGGCAGCTCCGGATACATCGGCTCGTTCGCGGCGAACGCGCGCGCGACGCGCTCCGGGTCGGCCGGCACGGCGGCGGCGCGGCACAGCTCCGGGAACGAGCAGATCTCGGCGTTGTTCGAGAACGGCGTGATCGTGGCGATGCGCGGGTCGGACGCCGCGCAGCGCAGCATCCGGTCCAGCCAGCCCGCGGTCGTGACGGTGTCGGAGTTCAGCAGCAGCACGTCGCCGGCGCAGCGCGCGAACGCGGCGTTCACCGTGCCCACGAAGCCGAGGTTGTCGCGCTGGCGCACGACGCGCAGCTGCCACGGCGGGTCGCGCTCCAGCTCGTCGAGCAGCGCGCCGACGGCCGGGTCCTTCGACGCATCGTCGACGAGCTCGACGCGCGCGTCGCGCGGCAGCGTGCGGCGCAGGCTCGCGATGCAATCGCGCAGCGCGGCGAAGCCGTCGTGGATCGGGACGACGATGGTCGGCTGCGTCACGCGTCGCCGCCGTCGGGCCAGCGATGGCCCAGCTTCAGCGCGCCCCATTCGCGCGTGGTGCCGCGTACGGTGAACGGGCATTCCATCGTGTCGAACAGGCGCAACCCTTCCGGGTCCATCGCGTGCACGCGCACGAGGTACGAGCCGGGCTGCAGCGGCAGCGCCGGGTATTCGAAGCGGAACGCATAGTTGCCGTCGCCCGCGGCGCGGCCGCGCGCGCCGTCCATCTGCGACGTGACGCCATGCAGCGCGGAGCCGTCGGCGCGCGCGAGCCCGACCGCGAGCACGGGCTCGCGGCCGTCGCGGGAGCGCACTTCCGCGGCGATCGCGAGCGTGTCGCCGCTCTCGATGACCGCGGGGATGCGGTCGGCGAGCCCGGCCAGCGCGAGGCTGCGCACCTGGAATTCCGTGCCCGCGCGCGCGTTCTGCGCCGCCTGGCCGTCCGCGGCGACACGCGCTTCCTGGTGCGCGAGGTAGGCCTGCGTCACTTCGTCGGCGGCGCCGAGCGCGCGCAGCCGGCCCTGGTGCACCCAGGCGGCGCGACGGCAGAGCTTCTGCACGTGGTACATGCTGTGCGAAACGAGCATCAGCGTGCCGCCGCCGCCGAGGTAGTCCTCGATCCAGCGCACGCACTTGCGCTGGAACGCCTCGTCGCCGACCGCGAGCACTTCGTCGGTGATCAGCAGGTCCGGGCGCCGCGCCGCGACGAGCGCGAAACCGAGGCGCACGACCATGCCCGACGAATAGTGCTTCACGGGCTCGTCGACGTAACGGCCGATGTCGGCGAACGCGAGGATGTCGTCGAGCTTCTCGCGCAACTGAGCCGGCGTGAAGCCCATGAGCGTGCCCGCCATCTGCACGTTTTCGCGTCCCGTGAACTCCGGGTGGAAGCCGGCGCCGAGCTCGAGCAGCGCGGCCGTCGTGCCGGCGACGCGCACGACGCCGGAAGTCGGCGCGAGCACGCCCGTGAGCACCTTGAGCAAGGTCGACTTGCCCGCGCCGTTCTCGCCGATGATGCCGAGCGATTCGCCGCGCCGTACTTCCAGCGAGATGTCGTCGAGGACGACGGCGGGGTCGGCCGGCACTCGCCCGGCCAGCAGGCGCCAGAGCGCGCGCATGCGATCGCGGCGCCGCGCGACGCGCGGGAACGACTTCGAGACGTGCTCGAGCCGGACCAGCACGTCGCTCACAGGAAGTCCTCGAAGTGGCGCGACAGGCGTCGAAACACGAACGCACCGACCAGCGCTGCGAGCGCGGTCGTGGCGAGCGCGATGCCGAACGTCGCGATGCCCGGCTGCTGCCCCATGACGAGGGCGCCGCGGATGCCCTCGATGTAGACGGTCACGGGATTGAGGTCGAGCACGCGTCCCAGCGCCGGCGGCACCATCTCGCGCGTGAAGAAGACGGGTGTCAGGAAGAACCAGAGCGTGATCACCTGGGCGAGCACGTGCTGCAGGTCGCGCACGAACACCTGCAACGCGGCGAGCGCGCACGAGAGGCCGAGCGCGAATCCGTACAGCAGCACGAACAGCGCGACCGCAGCGGGAATCCCGGCCAGGTGCCACTCGCGCCCGAGCAGCGCCGCGGCGGCGATGACGGCGGCGAAGCCGATCCCGTGCAGCGCGAAGCTGGCGGTGACGGGGGCGACCACGAGCACGGCGCGCGGCATCGCGACCTTCGCGAGCAGGCTGGCGTGCTCGGGGATCGCATTGCTCGAGCGGTTCAATGCTTCCGCGAACGCCGTCCACGGCCAGAGGCTCGCGACGAGGAACGGGACGAAATCGCCGCCCGCCGTCGCCGGCAGCCGCACCTTCAGGATCTGGACGAAGACGACCGCGTAGATGCCGAACAGCAGCAGCGGCTGCAGCAGCGCCCAGAGGCCGCCCCACAGGCTGCCGAGGTAGCGTTGCTGGATGTCGCGCACCACGAAGTGGCGCAGCAGGTTCAGCCAGCGCGCGAGCGGCCGCAGCGCGGCGGCGGTGGGCGGTGCGGTCATGGCGATGCGACGGTCAGCAGTCGGCGGCGACGCCGGCGGCGGACGCGGTGCTGCTCGGCGCGAACGGCTGCCGACGCATGGAGGACGCCTGGACGTTGACGGGTACGCGATTGTAGGGCCTGCCGCCGCGACGGTCAGCGTCGCGACGGCGGGACCGTGGCGGCCGGGCGGCCGCCGCTGCGCTCAGCGCGATCCGTACTTCGGGATCTCGCCGTTCGGGTAGCGCGTGCGGAGCGAGGCGACCGTCTCGCGCTCGGCTTCGATCGGCAGGTTCTGCAGCTTGTCGAGATGGCCCTTCAGATGCGCATCGCGCTGCTTGATGTTGGCCTCGTTGACGAGCAGCGACTGCACTTCCTCGAACGTGCGCTTGCGGTTGGGGCGGCGCTCCACGAACTGCAGCAGCGCTGCGCCGCTGCTCGTGGTAACGACGGCGAACTCGCCCTTCGTCTTCATGTTTTTCGCGGCCAGGACCACGTCCGGCAGCACGCGCGATTCCTTGCCGATCTCGATCATGCCGCCGTTGTTCGCGGAATCCCGGTCCAGCGACTCGGCGCGCACGATGGCTTCGAAGTCCTCGCCCTTCTGCACGCGGGCCTGCACGGCCTTCGCCGCCGCTTCGTCCTTCGCCATGAAGTAGCGTACGACGCTCACTTCGCCGGTCTGGAAGCGCTCCGGGTTCGCGAGGTAGATCTCCTTCGCCGACTGCTGTGCGTCGCCTTCCAGCGGCTCCGACGCGAGCTGGCGCATGCGCGCCTCGGCCAGCAGGCGCGCCTGCGCGAGCGCGAGCTTCGCCTGGTATTCCGGGTCGTTCTCGAGGTGTTCCTTGCGCGCCTCGGCGGCGAGCTGCTTGACGAGGAGCAACTGGCCGACCATCTGGTCGATGCGTTGCGGGCTGTCGATGAAGCCGGCGCGCTTGTCCATCGGGATCTCGGACATGCGCGTGTCGATGTCGGCCATCGTCACCGTACCTTCGCCGCGCTTGGCGACGACGACCGGTTGCGCCAGGGCAGCGACGGGCAAGGTCAGGGCAACGAGCAGGGGCAGGAGTCTTTTCATTGTTCTGGTCTCAGCAAAAAGAAACGGGGCCGCCTTTTGAGCGGCCCCGCTGCCGGAAGTTCCGGATTACTGTGCGCGAACCTGCATGCCGCAGGAGTTCGAGCTGGAGTTGGCGCAGGTGTGCTCACCCGGCTGGATGCCGCCGATCGGGTCCGCCAGGATCATGTTGAAGTAGTACGTGTTGCCGGGCGTCAGGCCGCAGCTCGACGCACTCGACACGCCCGTCAGGTTGTACGCGATGCCGATGCCCTGGCTCGGCCCGCCCGTCTGGCTGAGGAAGCGGATGTTGCGGCAACCGTGCGCGAACGTCGGATCGCCCGACGGCGCGATGTTGCCCGCTGCCCCCGGCGTCGGGATGCGGAAGTCGCCCTGGCACTGGCTGATCGAGAAGTAGGTCGACGGTTCGTCGGCTTGTGCACCCTGCTGCGCCGACTGCCACTGGATCACCTTGCCGCTCGGATACACCTCCAGGTTCGCCGGCGCGACGAACTGCAGCGAGATGTACTGGTTGCGCGTGTCGAGCATGAGGCAGACGTTCGAACCGGTCGCCGGGAAGTCACCGCAGGCGAGATTGAAGAAGGTACGCATGTCCGGGAAGCGCTGCGGCGCACTCATGCGCGTGTAGCCGTTGTGGCTCGCGTCGGCCGCGGCCTGCTTGTCCGGCGTGCACTGGCCCGTGTCGACGATGATGTCCTGGGTATTGACCGTGACCTGGTTCGTCGAGTCGGCCACGCCGTCCGCACCCCAGCAGCGCAGCCCGAACACGTAGGACGCGCTCGCGGAGACGACGGTCGCCTGCATCGCGCCGATCGGCGCCGGCACGATCCCGGACCAGCCGGAGTCGGTCGGGCCGCTCACGAGCACCTTCTGGCACACCTGGGCCGGCGCGACGGTGATCGTCGGCGTGATCGTGACCACGGTGCCCGCGATGTACTTGCTGCTGTCGTCCGGCGTGGTCGAGTACGTCGCCGACAGGACGACGTTCGGCTTCGGGCCTCCGCTGAAGCCCCCCGGCATGCCCTCGCAGCGAGTGGTGTCGCCAGTGGCGAGCGTGCACGAGGCCGTCAAGTTGCCGTTGGCGGCAATGCCGACGGTCGACGATGGGGTGAGCGTCACCGCGACGGGCGGACTGGTGTTCGTGAAAGTGATCGTCTGCTGGGCGATCGCCGCGCCGCACAGGCCGAGCGGCAGTGCGCAGAAAGCGATGAAGCGACGGGAGATTTTCATGCGTGGTCCTGCGATTCGAGTAGGGCGCGTGTCGCGATGTTATCGATTGCTCGCTGAACGCGTGTTAGCGGAGCGTTCACGACACGCGGAAACGCGTCGCGATTTTCGATCTTCGTGCACGCGCGCGACAAGGCGCGGTGGGTTCGACGGCAGCGATGTTCCGACGAAGATCGTGAAGGCGGACGTTTCGTCGCGCCTCGGGGAGAGCCTGTCGCGCGGAGGACGAGCCCCGCACGCAAAAAAAGAGGGCCCCGGAAGCCGGGGCCCTCCTTGTACGGCATCGAACGATGCTCCGTTGCCGGAGTATCAGCCCGAATTGTTGCGGCTCGCGCGGTGACGGAACGCCGCGGAGTAGTTGGCCAGCAGGCCCGGCTGCGCCGACGAGTTGATGAAGCTCGCAGCCCAGAAGCCCACGGTCGGCAGACCGAAGTACTGCGAGCCGTCCGGCGTCGTCAGGACGTTGTTCGCCACGCCCGTCGGCGGCAGGCCATCCGACGGATCGTCGAACGTGATCTTCGCCCAGCCGTTCGAGAACGTCGTGCCGGAGATCGTCGACGTGTTCAGGTTGAACGCGTAGCGACCACCCAGGATCGACGTTGCACCGGTCTCTTCCGCGACCTGCGACTGGTTGAAGCTCAGGATGTTGGCTTCGTAGCACAGGGCCGGCAGCGTGATGGCCGGGTTCGGCGGCGGCGGCGACACGTCGACCACGCCCGGCGCGGTGCCCGGGACCGCTTCTTCGCGGTTGTAGTACTCGATCGTGATGATGTCGCAGGACGAACCGTCATCACGGAACGGATCCGTGAACGGCTGGAACGCGGTCGTCGCGAAGTCGACGTAGTAGCGCTTGGTCGGGAAGGTGATCACCCACTCCGACGCGGCGCCCAGACCGGCTTCCGTGTTGTACTCGTTGTAGATCGCGTCGTGCATGAACACGAGCGACACGGCATCCGGACGAGCCGGACGACCCGGAGACGTGAAGTTCTCCTGGATCACGGCCGCGCCGTTCTGCGAGAACACGAACACCGTCGGGTCGACCGTGGCGGCGACCGAGTTGTCGGCGTCGCGGAGGTCCGGATCAACCGAGCCCGGGGCAGCGTGCAGACGGCCCGGATCGGCCGAGTCCGTGTAGAACGCTTCGATGGCTTCGGCGTCGTAGCCGAGCATCGTGCCGTTCGCCACGTCGATGATCGCACCGGCGCCGAACAGGCCCAGCACCGGACAGCGCAGGTCAGCCGCGGTCTCCGCCGGGGGCGGGAGCTTGCGGTCGGTCACGACGCCGTGCCGCAGCATCCCGTAGAACGCCACGCACGCGTCGAGCTCGCCGAGGCGACGCTGTGGATGGCCGGCGAGAGCCAGCTCGGCCGATCGCTGATCCGTGCCTCGAGCGTGCGCGTCGAGATCGGCACTGCCCTCGATCTGCCGCCGAATGCCGAGAGCG
>CALKUS010000018.1 GCA_937996755.1 uncultured Pseudomonadota bacterium
CTTCGACTCTGCTCAGGACAGGCTTGTCGAAGGGAACCATGCACGGCTCTCACCCCCTCCGTTCGTGGTGAGCCAGAGCCTGTCCTGAGCCCTGCGACTCAGCTCAGGACAGGCTTGTCGAAGGGAGCCATGCACGGCTCTCACCCCCTCCGTTTGCGGTGAGCCTGTCGAACCATGAACGGACTCGGGGCATTGCATACTCACCCTTCAGCCCGCTCTGAACGAGCGGACTTGATCATCGTTGCCCCGGCGACCGTCGCACCGTGTGAGATCGCGCAACGCCAAGCTGCGCCCGAATCGACTCATGCGAGGAGGAGAGCGGAGATGGGGGCAACAACCGTGTTTGACGATCTGCGCGATGTGCTTGCACAGCAGGCGTATGAAGGTTCCGCGATCGGCATTGACCTGGGAACCACCAAGAGTTGCATCGCTTTGGCCCACTTTGAAGACGGTCAGGTCAACTGCGCGTGCCAGGCCGTGGATGAACCAGGCCAACCCAGCGGCCAGATTGCCGTGCCTTCGGTGGTTGCAGTGGTCGATGACAAGGCCTTGGTTGGCCACGCGGCCAAACGACTCGCACGCAGCAAGCGCTATTCGCAGCATCGCTTCTCGTTTTCCGAAACCAAGAATGAGATGGGCTTGCGCCACACCTATGCGCGCGCCCCGCAGGGATTCCGCTGCGCCACCGACATTGCCTCGCACATACTTCGCCACGCAATGAACACATCCGGTCTCGGTAATCGGCCTACCGCCGATCCCGTGGTCGTCACCGTGCCGGCATCGTTTCATGGGGCGCAGCGGACGGCGACGCTCGCCGCTGCAAGGCAGGCCTTTGGCAACGACAGGGACGTGCTCCTGCTCGATGAGCCGTACGCTGCGGTGCTGGATCTGCTGCATCGTGATCCCGGCAGGGTGGGTGACCACCTGCGGGCCGGCGCAACGTGGCTGGTGTTCGACTTCGGCGGTGGCACCTGCGATGTCGCGCTGTTCACCCTGCAGGCCTCGGCAAGTGCGGCGCTCGCCCCGCGCCTGCTGGCAACCAGCCGATATCACCGCATCGGCGGTGGCGATATCGATCGCGCCCTCGTGTACGGCCACCTGATTCCGGGATTGCTGGAGCTTTACCAACTGCGCAAGACGGATGTGACGCAGGCCGACAAGCGCCGAAACTTCGAGCCCGTACTGCTGCCGGTGGCCGAGCAGTTGAAGCGCGCGCTGTGCCAGCGCCTGCGCGAGCAATTGCAGCGCGGCGACGACGGCAGCACGGTAGAGGTCGTTTCCGCGGGCGACCACTGCATTGAATGGAATGATCGCGAACTGTTCCTCAGCGACGCCCGCCTGGATCAGGCGACGTTCGAGAAATTGTTGCGCCCGTTTCTCGATGCGCACCCCGGCAAGACCGAATCCGACGAGTACGTCGAGCGCGATTCCATTTTTCGCCCGATCCAGCAGGTGCTGGGACGCGCATCGCTGCGACCGGAATCCGTCGATCTGGTTCTGCTGGCGGGGTCCAGCAGTCTCATTCCGCAGGTTCAGCAGGCCTTGTGCGAGTACTTCGGCGGCGCCGATATGCTCGAAATCGGCGACGAGAAAGAGCTGCAAGGTGCCATCGCACGCGGTGCGGCACTGCAAGCGCTGTCGATCGCGGCAACCGGCCAGCCGATCATCGCGCCCGTGTGCAGCGCCGAAATCGGATTGCGCACCCGGCAAGGCCTGGTTCCCTTGGCCAGGGCGGGTTCTGCGCTGCCTGCCCAATCCGGATTCCCGCTGCAGGTGCTGGCACCGGCAAGCGTCACGGATCGGCCGGTGGACCTGGCCATCGAGATCATCGCCGATGGCGCGCGCGTGGTGGGTCGCTCGATCTGGCAACTTGAAGCGCCGGTGAAGCAGGGCGAGCCGTTGGCCGTGTCCTGGGCGATGGATGAGAACCAGTGCCTGACTCTCAGGCTTGGCCGCACTGCGGATAGCGATGCCGGAGTAGATGAATTCGAGCAGCGATTCGATGCGCCGATGACGCATACCGACCAGGGCCAGATCGCGCGCTGCCGCCTGCTCGAAGCCGAAGAGATGATTCGCTGCGATCGCATTCCAACGCATCAGCTGGGCAAGACGTTCGAGCAGATGGCGCGCGATTCCGCGCGCATTGGTCATCGCGAGCGTGCCCTGCATTTCATCGCCTGCGCCGTGCAGCACGATGGCCCGACCCTCAATCTGCTCAACCTGCGTGGCATCTATCTGGAGGAGCTGGGTGATATCGAGCGTGCGGAATCGGTGTATCGCCAGGCATCCGCTTCGCCGACGGCGGGATTCAACCTGGCGCTGCTGCTGCACGGGAACAAGCGCAACCAGGAAGCCCTGGCAGTCATCGATGAGGTGCTCGAGCAGAGCGCGCAGCCCGCGCACCTCGTGCTGAAGGGCGACATCGTTGCCGCGCTCGGGCAGGAATCCGCGGCGCGCCTGCTGCACCAGGATGCCGTCAGTCGCGTCGTCGATCCGGCAAGGCAATCAGCGTGGAGCCTGGGTTGGCTGGCCCGCTGCGCCAGAACACTGGGTCAAACGGAACTGGCGAGCCGGTTTCGTGCCGCCAGGGATGCGCAAATCGAGGCCGAGGAAGACAGCGCGCTGGAAGGCGCATTGCTGCCGGATCGCGGAGAGGAAAGCATCGAACTCAAAGGCACGGCCTGAACCTGATTGCGTTGGTCGATCCGGCCCGCAAATGGCTCGGACTCGAGCAGCGCGGAACGCTCCACCCGGCAACGACAATAGTGTGCCCGCCTGCGGAATCCATGGAGTCTTGCCGACACCGTGCGAACAAGGGTGGTGGAGCGGAAGGGGATCGAACCCTCGACCTCTGCATTGCGAACGCAGCGCTCTCCCAGCTGAGCTACCGCCCCACTTCTGCCTCGCGTCGGCAGTCCGTCGCGAAGGGCGCGCATGATAACGGATGGGCCGCGGAATTGGCTAGCCCGATTCGGACAGGGCCGCGCCGCGCCATCCGGCCAGGCTTTCGAGGCTGCCGCCCGTGCGTGCGAGGTCCTCGAGCACGCGGCGCGAGGCGAGCAGGGCAGGTGGCAGGTCCAGGGCCAGCGCGCGCGCGGCGACGGCGTCGCGCAGGCGCTCGAACGTGCGCTCGGGATCGCCGCGCAGCGGCTCGGGAATCGGCTCGACGTCCGCTTCGCCCGCGGCGAGCGGGGCGCGCAGCAACTCGAGCAGCGCGGCGTGCTCGCGCTTCGGGAACGCCTTCTGCATCGACAGGCGCGCCGACAGCGCACCCGTGTCGGCCGGCGGCGACTCGACGAGCGCGAGCGCCGTCGGGTTGTCGAACAACCACAGCCGCGGGCGGTTCACGCGGCGCGCCGCTTCCTCGCGCCACTCGAGCAGGCGCTTGAGGCGCGCCTGGCGCTCGAGCGGCCAGCGCCAGCCGTTGCGGAATTCCCAGTGCGCATTGCGCGGCGGCGCCGGGTCGGCGGCCTGCGCGGCAAGACGGCCGCATTCCTCCAGGCACCAGGCGAGCATGCCGCGCGATTCCAGTCGCGCCACGAGCGCGTCGTGCAGCGGCAGCAGGTGCGTGACGTCCGCTTCCGCGTAGCGCAACTGGTCGGCGCTCAGCGGGCGCGCGAGCCAGTTCGAGCGCGTCTCGCCCTTGTCGATCGCGATGCCGAGCACGTCGGCCACGAGCCGCTGGTAGCCGATGCCGGCGCCGAGCCCCGCGAACGCGGCCGCGACCTGCGTGTCGAACAGCCCGCCGAGCGCGCCGCGCGCGATCGGCGCGAGCGCGACGAGGTCCTCGCTCGCGCTGTGCATGATGAGCACCGGCGTGGCTGCGACCAGCACGGGCGCGAGCGGCGCGAGGTCCAGGCCCTTCGTCGGCTCGACGAGTGCAACGCCGCCGGCGTGAGCCACCTGCACGAGCGCGAGCTCGGGCCAGTAGGTGCGCACGCGCATGAATTCGGTGTCGAGCCCGATGCGCGGCTGCGCGGCGCAATGCGTGGCGAGCGCGGCGAGCGCCGCAGGCGTGTCGATCCAGTCGTGCATGGGGGTTCGGGCTGGGCGCCTGCGTGTTGCGGGCGCGCGGGGAATTCGCCTATGGTCGCACAGGCCGCCGCGCGATCCAGTGTGACGCCACACGCCCGCCCGTGAAATTCAGCCTACGCAACCGCTCGGCCATCGGCAGCGCGCTCGGCGTGCTGCTGCTCGCCGCGGCGTTCGCCTATCGCTGGCTCGCGCCGCACGGCGCGGCGGAGCCGGGTAACGAAGTGCCGGGGCCCGCGGTTCCGGCCATGGTGGGCCTGCCGGCGTCCCGCCCGCTGCCGACGCCGACGAACGCGATCGCGTCGCCGACGCCCGTTTCGTCGGCGACGCCGGAAGCCGAAGCGGACGCGGCGGAAACCGGCGACGTGACGGCGGAAACCCAGGCCGGCGTCGACGACGCGCTCGCGAAGGCCGACGCCGCATTCGCGGCGCAACGCCTGGTCGCGCCCGCCGACGACAACGCGTTGCACTGGTACACGGCGGCACTCGCGCTGGACCCGAAGAACCGCGCGGCGCGCATCGGCCGCGACCGCACGGTCGAGCAGGCGCTCGCTCGTGCCGCGCAGGCGGTTGACGCGGGCGATGTCGACGCGGCGAAGCAGCTCGCCGATCCGATCGCCGCCGCGATGCCGGACGCGGCGGGACTGGCCGAGCTGCGCAAGCGCATCGAGCAGTTGCCGCTCGCGCAGACGCTGCTGCGCGAGGCGGCACAGCGGATGGCCGCGGGCAACCGCTACGAGCCGCGCGGCGCCAGTGCGCTGGACAGCTACCTCGCCGTGCGCGTGCTGGATCCGGCGAACGCGGTGGCCGAACGCGGCCTCGTCGAGATCGAGCAGGCGATGCTGTCGCGCGCCCTTGCGGCCGCGAGCGAGGACCAGTTCGCGATCGCCGACGAGTTGCTCGCGCGCGCGGCGGAATTCCTGCCCGGCTCGCAGGCGCAGCTCGAGACGCGCACGCGCATCCTCGCGCTGCGCAACGACCGCTTCCAGGGCCTCGTCTCGCGTGCGCTCGCGGCGCTCGACGCGCGCAACATCGAGCTCGCCGAGCAGCTCGCGACGCGCGCCACCGAGGTGGGTGCCGATGCCGAAGCGGTACAGGCGCTGCGCCAGCGCATCGCGAACGCGCGGTTGTACGACCACCTCGAGCCCGGCGCCGTGTTCAACGACGCGTTCACCTCCCGCGACGGCAACGGGCCGCAGCTCGTCGTCGTGCCGGTGGGCAGCTTCCAGATGGGCTCGACGCCGCGCGAGCGCGGCCACCGCCGCGACGAGGAGCCGCAGCACGAAGTCGCGATCACCCGGCCTTTCGCGCTCGGGCGAACCGAGATCTCGGTCGCCGAGTTCCGCCGCTTCATCGGCCGGACGAACTACGTGACCGATGCGCAGCGCATCGGCAATTCGAGCTACTACGACGAGCCGAAGGGCCGCATGGCCACGGGCAAGGGCATCGACTGGCGCAGGAACTACGCGGGCCAGCCCGCGCGCGACGACGATCCGGTGGTGCACGTCTCGTGGACGGACGCGCAGGCCTACGTCGCCTGGCTCTCGGAGGCGACCGGCAAGCGCTATCGCCTGCCGAGCGAAGCGGAGTTCGAGTACGCCGTGCGCGCCGGCACCGAAACCCGCTACTGGTGGGGCGACGGCGCGCCGCCGCGCGCGATCGGCAACTTCACCGGCGGCGGCGACGAATCGCCGTCGCGCCGACGCTGGACGAAGGGGTTCCCGCGCTACGGCGACGGCTATTGGGGGCCGGCGCCCGTCGCGAAATTCGCACCGAACCGCTTCGGGCTGTACGACATGGGCGGCAACGTCTCGGAATGGGTCGAGGACTGCTGGCACGACAGCTACCTGCGCGCGCCCGACGACGGCAGTGCCTGGGTGAACAAGGGCTGCGAGCGCCGGGTGGTGCGCGGCGGTTCGTGGGGCAGCGCCCCGGACCAGGTGCGCTCCGCGTTCCGCCTCTATTCCGCGCCCGACGTCCGCAGCGCGCGGGTCGGCTTCCGCGTCGCGCGTGACCTGTAGCGCCCGGATTTCGCTGCGCGATATCCGGGCGGAAAAGCTGCTTCCGCTCGCGCGGGAAGAAGCGTCGTTCTTCCGGCGCGCCGACCGGTGTCGCTCGATGTGGCGCCAGTGCGAAGCCTGACGGCGCAATCTGTGACAGCGCGCGTACGCGCGGGGTGCCCTAGAATCGCCGCAGCCAACCGGAGTCTTGCCATGGGACCGTTCGGATCAAGCAGTGCTGCAGGCGGGCAACGGCGCGGCGGTGGCGTGCGCTGGTGGGTCATCCTCGCGTTCCTCGGCTACATGGCGTTCTACTGGTTCTCGCACCAGCAGGAATCGTCGTTCACGGGTCGCAAGCAACTGGTCGACGTCTCCATCCAGGACGAAGTGCAGCTCGGGCTGCAGGCGTACCAGGAAGTGCTGCAGCAATCGAACGTCCTGACCACCGGCGAGTTGCCGAAGCAGGTCGAGGAGATCGCGCGCCGCCTGATCGAGGTCGGCCCGAAGGTCGAGGAGTACATGCAGCAAGCGCACGGGGTGGCCCCGAGCGTGCAGTGGAACGCGTTCGAGTGGGCCGTGAGCGTGCTCGAGTCGGACGAGGTGAACGCGTTCTGCCTGCCCGGCGGCAAGATCGCCGTCTACACCGGCATCATTCCCGTGGCCGAGAACGCGGACGCGCTCGCGGTCGTGATGGGACACGAGATCTCGCACGCGCTGCTGCGCCACGGCGCCGAGCGCATGGCGCAACAGAAGCTCGTGCAGATCGGCCAGATGGCGGCCGCCGTGTCGCTCGGCGACATGGATCCGCGCCAGCAGCAGATGGTGATGGCGGCGCTCGGCGCGGGCGCGACTTACGGCATCATCCTGCCGTTCTCGCGCGACCACGAATCCGAGGCCGACCACATCGGGCTGCTGCTCTCGGCGGCGGCATGCTTCGACCCGCGCGAGTCGATCGGCCTGTGGGAACGCATGGGGCAGGCGTCGAAGAACGGCGCGCCGCCCGAGTTCATGTCGTCGCACCCGAGCCACGCGACGCGCATCGAGCAGCTCAACGCGCTGATGCCCGAAGCGATGCAGCTGCGCGAGCAGATGGGCTGCCCCGCGCTCACGACGGCCGGATAGCAGAGAGCCGGGAGCGGCAACAGCAGCGCGGACGCCGGCTTTCTCTTGCCGCTCCCCGCTATCCGCTGACCGCTATCCGCTCAGCGCACCACGACGAACTCGCCGGCGCAGCCCTGGTCGACCCAGACGGCGCGCCGGTCCCAGCCCCACGTCCGGCCTTCGATGCAGCGCGTCTTCGAGAGCTGGCGGCGCAACTCGACGCCGCGATTGCGGCCGGTGTCGCAGGTGATGCGCTGGAAGTCGCGCGACTCGCACCGCACGAGGTCCTTGTTGCCCGCGTCGCCTTCGTACGGAACGGGCGTCGGCGGCGCCATCACGCGGAACTCGGCCCGGCAGCCGGCATCGACCCAGACGCTGCGCGCGTCGTAACCCCAGTTCTGCCCGAGCACGCACGGCTCGCGGCTGATGTTGCGGACCACGGTGGGTTCCAGGCCACGCAGGTCTGCGGCGCAGGCGCGGCGGCGGCCATCGCGCGATTCGCACAGGAACACGTCGCCCGGCACGCCGACCTGCTCGCCGGGGCGCACATGGTAACCAGGCGACTCCGTTCCCGAATTCGCGTAGCCGGGATCGCCGACCTCGAACTCCGCCGCGCAGCCCCTGTCGACCCAGATGCCGCGACGGTCGTAGCCCCACGAGCTGCCTTCGATACAGCGCGCACGGCTGATCTGGCGCGTGAGGCGTACGCCGTAGCGCGTCTCCGCCTGGCAGAACTGGTAGCCGGATTCCTGCCCCGAGCAGACGATGCGCGCCAGCGTAGACTGTTGCGCTGGGGCGGGCGCGCTCGCGGCGAGCGCGGCGAGCGTGGCGGCGGCGAGCAGGAGGCGCGCGATCGGCATGTCGGGATCCTCGGAAGGCGTGCACGACGAGGCTACCACCGCGCCGGCACCGCATACCCGTGCGCCCGTTACGGCTGGCAACGCGGCCGCGCTCGAGCTGCACATCGAAGGCGACGCCCTGTATGCGGCGATGCTCGCGGCGATCGGGTCCGCGCGATCGAGCGTGCGCCTGGAGTCGTACATCTTCGCGGCCGACGAGGCCGGGCGGCCGTTCCTCGAAGCGCTCAAGGGGGCGGCCGCGCGAGGCGTGCGCACCACGCTGCGCGCCGACCACGCCGGCTCGTTCTTTTCGATGCCCAATGCCGAGATCGCGACGTTGCGCGAAGCGGGCGTGCGCTTCGCTTGGAGCCGGCGCTGGAGCTGGCGCAGTCCGCTCACGTTCAACCGGCGCAACCACCGCAAGCTGCTCGTGGTCGACGACGAACAGGCGTTCCTCGGCGGCTTCAACATCCACCGCGAGAGCTCGCGCCGCGCGGTCGGCGACGCTCGCTGGCGCGACTCGCACGTGCGCTTCGACGGTGCGCTCGTGGCCGATGCGAGCGAAGCGTTCGACTGCTACGGCGAACGGCGTCGCTTCGCGCCGAAGGAAGTCGGTGGCCTGCACCTGGTGACCACGCGACCGCACCGGTCGGGCCTGCACCTGCGCCGCGAGCTGAGCGACCGCCTCCGTGCCGCGCGCGAGCGCATCTGGGTCACCACGCCGTATTTCGTCCCCGATCGCCGCACGCAGTCGCAACTGGTGGCGGCAGCACGGCGCGGCGTGGACGTACGGTTGCTCCTGCCGGGCAAGAGCGACGTGCCGATCGTGCAGTGGGCGGCGCGCGCCGCGTACGCGCGCCTGTTGAGCGCGGGCGTGCGCGTGTGGGAGTACCAGCCGCGCATGTTGCACGCGAAGACGATGGTCGCAGACCGAGACTGGGCGACGCTCGGCACCGCGAACCTGGATTACCGCAGCCTGTTCGTGAACGACGAGATCAACCTGGTGTCGACGGACGGCCGCCTCAACGCGCTGCTCGCGACGCAGTTCGCGCTCGATCTCGCCCACGCGCGCGAGATCGTCGAGTGCGCGTGGAAGAATCGCCCGGCGATCTGGACCATCGCCGAGGCGATCGGCTGGTGGGCGAGGCGGGTCCTGTGATGCGCTACGCGCGCATGCGGACCATTGCAGGCTGCGGCAGGGGCGGGGCCTGCTCGAGGAGGCGATCGTCGAGCGCGCAATAGGCGGCGTGCACCATGTCGCGATCCGCGGCATCGCCCCACATGTCGGAGCAGACCGTCGTCACGAGGCGATGCACCTGCTCGGCGTCGGCGCGCAGCCGATGCAGCGGTACATGGCGGCAGCGCCACGAAACCTGGCCGGAATCCGGCGACTTCATCCCGATCGACAAGCGGATGAGGTCGGCGATGCGCTCGGTGCGTGCAGCGATGCTGGCAGTCATTGTCGTTTCCCATCCCGTCCGCGTCGGTACGACCGGGTGATATCCCCCATGCAGTTTCCGGGCCGCTTCGTCTTTCGCGCCGTTCGCTGCAGCTTGCGCCCCGACATTGCAACCCTTCGCCCATCGCTGGCAATCGCTGCGCGTGCCCGTCGCGACTTGTTCACACCTGTGTCGCGTTGGTGTCCAGCGCGCGAACGGCCTCTGCGGCGCGTGAACATCTGGTCGCAACCGCAAACATCACGCGCCAAAACACGTGGCGCGCTCGCTGGTTGGGGACACTCGCGCACTCCCCGACCCGAGTGCGCTGCCATGACCAAGTTGCTGCCGTTGCTCCTGTTCTTCCTCGCACTGCCCGCGCTGGCGGTGACGAACCCGGACCGCGCCTATCCACCGAGTTGCCTCGACTACCCGTTGTCGACCACGCCCACCGGGCCCAGCCAGTTCGCCGACTTCACCGCGAACGGCGCGATCACCGGAACGGCGGAATCGGCGCGCGCGATCTTCTGGCGCCGTCCGTGCTCCGGCAACAATGGCGCGTTCCTCGTCACGATCCAGCGGCTGTCGCCGCGCGACAGCATCATCCAGTTGCCCACGCTCTTCGTTGCGCAAGGTGCAAGCGACGTGCAGGCACGCTTCGTCGTCGAGCCGAATACCCGCGCCGAATCGCACGTCCTGCAAAGCGCCGTGACGGCCACGTACGTGATCGAGTTCGTGCCGGGCGGCGGCACGATCGACCTCGACGGCGGATTCACGCTGCGTGCGTTCTATGGCGGCGGTTCCGTCATCAACGGCGCGATCAACGCGTACGACGCGAATGCGTACCCCGAAGCGCTGCAGCCGATTCCGATCGCCGGGCGCTTCACCGGCAGCTGGTACGACCCGGCGCACCCGGGCGAGGGCATCTTCCTCGAGATCGGCGAGACCGGCGGCAGCGTGGTGGCGTTCTTCGCGTGGTTCACCTACGACCAGACCGGCCGCCCGTACTGGCTCGTCGGCCAGGCCGCCGTGCCGCCGGGCACGCGCACGGTCTCGATCCCGACGCAGTACTACAGCGGCGGCGGTTTCGCCGGGAACTTCACGGCGGCGACGGGCCAGTCGTGGGGCACCGTGACGATGACGTTCCCGAGCTGCAATGCGCTGACGCTGCAGTTCGAGTCAGGCACGGTGCCCGCCGGCATCCCCAGCGGCAGCGGGACGCGCAGCTGGTCGCGCCTGCTGAACATCGAAGGCTACGCCTGCGAGTGAGCGCACCGTTACGCCGCCGCTTCTGGCCAAGGACCGGGCCGCGTATACTCCGCGGCCTTCCACGCCGAAGTGGCGGAATCGGTAGACGCAGCGGACTCAAAATCCGCCGCCCTCAAAAGCGTGTGGGTTCGAGTCCCACCTTCGGCACCATGTCGGTTTCCGCGAGGGCGCTCGTTCAGGGCGGCGTCGACGGAACCAGTCTAGGAATCCAGGCCGAGCTGCTTCTCCGAGCGCTCGTACCAGCCGTCACCGAGCGATCGGAAGACGGCGCAGCACTTCATCGGGCCGGAGTAGATGTGCACGCTGACGGCGACGCCGTCGTCGGCGGGATTGCGGATGGTGTGGAACTCGTGCGGCGGGATCAGCGAGCCCGCGGAGCCGGCGCCGGCCTGGATCGAGCCGACCGGGCGGAACCTGAAGCGCGATTCGGCGGCTTCTTCGACGAGGTCGTACTGCACGATCTCCAGCGCGCCGTGCCACACGCCCTCGACGCACCACATGCCGTGGTGGTCGTGCAGCGAGGTGCCCTGGCCCGGGCCCCAGGTCATCGCGATCACGCTGTAGCCGAGGTCTTCGCTCTGGTAGAGCTCGCGCCGCGCGTAGTGGTCGCCGCACTGCTGGTAGACGCAGTCCGGCAGCCGCACTTCCTGCGTGCGGATCATCCGGCAGAGCGCATTGCGGAGCTTGTCGGTGATCTCGGGCGTGCTGCCTGCGCGCACCGCGTCGTCGATGGCGCTGATGAAGCGGTCGGCACCGGGGAAATCGCGCGAAAGCATGGTTGTTTCCTGCAGCGGCGGCTGTTGCGCCCGCATGTTACAGCAGGCTGGCCATGAACCTCGCGACGGCCGGTCCGAAGCGCCGGAAATCGACCAGGAACGCGTCGTGGCCCTGGATCGAGGGCAGCGCGTGGAAATCGACGCTCGCGCCGGCCGTGCGCAGGCCTTCGGCGATCTGTTCCTGCTGCTCGAGCGGGAACAGGATGTCGGTCTCGACGCCGATCACGAGCGCACGCCGGACCGCCATCTTCGTGTACGACGCCTCGACCGTGCCGCCGTACTCGGCCAGGTCGAACCAGTCCATGGCGCGCGAGAGGTAGATGTAGCTCGCCGGGTCGAACGCGCCGATGAAGCGTTGCGCGTGTCCTTCGAGGTACGACTCGATCTGGAACTCGACGCCGAACGGCTTCTCGGGGCCGTGGTCCACGCGCGCGCGGCCGAAGCGCTGCTTCCACTCCAGCGCCGAGCGATAGGTGACGACGCCGAGCTTGCGCGCGAGCCGAAGGCCGTCGATCGGCAGCGCGTCCGGCGTGTACTCGCCGTCGCGGAAGCGCGGATCGAGCCGGATCGCCTCGCGCTGCAGCGAGCGGATGCCGATCGAGAACGGCAGCGCCTGCGGCGCCGTGGAGATCAGCAGCAGGTTCGGCGCAACCTGCGGATGCAGCAGCGCGAACGCCTGCGTCGTCATGCCGCCCATCGACGGTCCCACGACCGCGCGCAGCTTTTCGATGCCGAGGTGCTCGACGACGTGCCACGCCGATTGCGCGATGTCCTCGAGCGACAGCTCCGGAAACCGCAGGCGATACGGCCTGCCGTCGTCCGGGTTCACGGACGCCGGACCGGTCGAGCCCTTGCAGCTGCCGAGCGAGTTCGCGCAGACCACGAAGAAGCGGTTCGTGTCGATCGGTTTGCCCGGGCCGACCATTTCTTCCCACCAGCCCGGCGAGGGGTCGGCCGGCGACGACGCGGCGTGCGCACCGGGCGACAGGCCGGTCAGGATCAGGACGGCGTTCGACTTCTTCGCGTCGAGCGCACCCCAGGTCTCGAACGCGATGCGCGCGCCGTGGAGCTCGCCCCCGCGCTTCATGCGGAACGGCGCGGGCAGGTCGACGTAGCGGGTCGCGGTCATCGGGTCGGCGGCGGGCGTCGGGGGGGCCGAAGCTTACCGCGCGCCGCAGGCCACTAGAATCGCGTCATGCACGGCAATTCGCGCCCGGTCCGCAGCGCACAGGCGGCGCCACATCCGCGCCTCGCCGAAGCGCTCGCGCGTCGCGCGGGGCGTGCCTGGCTGGCGCCGATGCCGACGCACGTCGCGGATGCGGCAGCGGCGATCGCGTCGGCGCAGGCGCATACCGGCCGGGACGTGCTGCTCGATGCCGGATGCGGCGACGGCAGCAGCACGATCGCGCTCGCACGGATGCATCCGGCGCTGCTCGCCGTCGGCATCGACCGCTCGGCCGTGCGGCTCGGCGCGCGCGCGGGCGGCACGCACGACGGCGCGATGCTGCTGCGCACCGATGCAGCGCGCCTGTGGCGCGCGTTGCGCGCGCTCGGCGTGCGCGTGGCGCAGCATCGGTTGCTCTATCCGAATCCGTGGCCGAAGCCGGCACAGCGCAATCGCCGCTGGCACTGCCATCCGGCGTTCGCCGACCTGCTCGCGCTCGGCGGCGAGCTGGAGTTGCGCTGCAACTGGCGCGTCTACGCGGAAGAATGCGTCGCGGCGCTCGCGCATGCCGGGCGCGAAGCGACGCTCGACGCGGTGCCGCCCGGCGAACCGCTCACGCCGTTCGAACGAAAATACCGCGCCTCGGGGCACGCGCTCTGGCGCGTGCGCGCGAGGCTCTGAGCGTCGTCAGGGAACGACGCTGTCGATGGTGATCGCCACCGGCACTTCGCCCTGCGGTGCGAGCGGCGCGGAGAACGCCTCGAAGTCGCCGGACTGCGGGTTCGCGACACCGGACTTCGAGATGCGCGCGCCGACGATCACCTGCGCGGCGGTCGACAGCTTCAGCTGCGGCATCATGCCCATGCTGTCGTCCAGCGTGACGGTCACCGGGAACGACGCGACCGGCAGCTTCTGGATGGCCAGCGGCATCTTCGGACCTTCGGGCATGCGCGCGAACACGAACAGTGTTGAGCCCGCGGCCAACTGCTCGCGCAGCGCGGGCGCGAGGTCGACGGTCACGACGAGGCGCGGGCCGTCGGCGGCGGCGGGCGTCGCCGGTCCGGGCGCGGCCTGCGTCGGCTCCACGGCGGCGGTCGCGTCGCTGCCGGGCAGCGGCGGCCCGGGCTGCACGGTGCTCGGCGGCAGCTTGCCGCGCAGCGTCGCTTCCGCGATCTGGGTCTGCACGCTGCGCGTCACGTTCTCGCCCGCGGGCAGCAGCGGCAGCAGGCGTTCCCACGCGGCGACGGCGCCGGCGTAGTTCTCGACCTGCGCTTCGCTCACGCCGAGCAGCCAGAGCGCGCGCTGGTGCTGCGGGTCCTTCGCGAGCACGTCGTCGATTACCCGACGCGGCTCGCCGGCGAGCGAGCGATCGTCCTTTGCCAGCGTCGCGAGCTCGACGGCCTCGATGCGCAGGTCGGGATCCTGCGGATCGAGCGCGAGCGCCTTCTGGAACGCGGCGCTCGCTTCGGCGAAACGTTCGGTGCTGCGGTAGGCGCGTCCGAGCAGCACCCAGCCTTCGAGGTCGTCGGGCTGCGCCTCCAGGCGCTTCGCGAGGCCGTCGATCGCCTGGTCCATGCTCGGTGCGTTTTCCGACTGCGACGTGTGCGCGGCGGCGAAGGCGGGGTCGAGCGACTGCGGCGAACCCTTCGCGCGATAGACGAGCACCGTCGCGAGCGGCACCGCGAGCGCGATGAGCAGCACGAGCGCGAGCGGCGCCGCGGGCGCTGGTTTCTCGGCGCCGGACGCTTCGAGCACGCGGCGCTTCGCCGAGTACTCGGCCTGGTCGAGCACGCCGGCTTCGCGCGCGGCATCGAGCGCCGCGAGGCGGCGCGATTGCGCGGCGTCGGCGGAATCGCGGCGCAGCAGCGGGCGCAGCACGATCACGAGCGCGACCACCAGCATCGTCGCCGCGCACAGCCAGAAAAGCGTCACGGCAGGTCCTCCTCGCCGCGCGCATCGGCGGGCAGTTGCGCACCACGGCCACGCACGACGCGGACGAGCACGACGGCGCCGAGCAGGAGCAGCACGCCCGGCCCGAACCACAGCAGCCAGGTTCCCGGCTTGACCTGCGGGCGGTAGAGCACGAACTCGCCGTAGCGGTCGACGAGGAACTGCTTGATCTCGTCGTCCGTCTTGCCGGCGCGGATCATCTCGAACACCTCGAGCCGCAGGTCCTTCGCGAGCAATGCGTCGGAGTCGGCGAGGTTCTGGTTCTGGCAGACGAGGCAGCGCAGCTCGGCGGAGAGCTTCTGGAAGCGCTTTTCCTCGTCGGGGCTCTTGAAGTCCATCGGGTCGATCGCGAGCGCCGAAGCGCTGGCGAGCAGGAGCAGCATGTGAAGCAGGCGTCGCGCGACCTTGCCGACCGTCATGGTGCTTCGCTCCGGCCGGCCGGGGCGGCGACCTTGCTCTCGAATTCTTCCGCGATGATCTTCGCGGACAGCGGGCCGACGTGCTTGTGGCGGATCATGCCCTGCGCGTCGACGAGGAACGTCTCGGGCGCGCCGTAGACGCCGAAGTCGATGGCCGTGCGACCCGGGAAGTCGTACGCGATCGCGGCATACGGATCGCCGAGCTGGCGCAGCCAGCGCAGCGCGTCGGTCTTCTCGTCCTTCCAGTTCAGGCCGACGATGGTCAGCGCGTTCGGCTTGCGCGCGTAGCGCACGAGCACCGGATGCTCTTCCTGGCACGCGACGCACCACGAGCCCCAGACGTTCAGCAGGTAGGGCTTGCCGAGCAGCGACTGCTTCGAGACGTCGGGTCGGCCTTCGATCAGGTCGTGGAGCACGAAATCGGGCGCGGGCTTGCCGACCAGCGGCGACGGCACGTAGCGCGGGTCGTGGCCTTCGCGGAGCCCGGTCGCGAGCAGCATGCCGAGCGCTGCGACCGCGAGCAGCGGGACGAAGAAACGCCAGGACTTCATGCCGACGCGCCGGCCGTTGCGCCGCCCGGCGCGGTTTCGTCGGCCGTCGCGCGGCGATAGCGCTTGTCCGCCGCGGCGACGAAGCCGCCGAACATCATGAACAGTGCGCCGAGCCAGATGCAGCGGATCCACGGCTTCTCGTAGGCGCGAACCGCCCAAGCGCCGCCTTCGCCGACCGGCTCGCCGAGCGCCACGTAGACGTCGCGCGCGAGGCCCGGCGCGATCGCCGCTTCCGTCATCACCTGGCCGCCCGCGGAATACAGGCGCTTCTGCGGTTCCATCGTCGCGACCACGCGATCGCCGTCGAGCAGCGAGAACACGCCGTGGTCGGCGATGTAATTGGGGCCGTCCTGGCGCTCCATGCGCTCGAAGCGCAGGGAATAGCGGCCGATCTGCTGCACCTGGCCCGGCTCCATGCGCACGTCCTTCTCGACCGACGTCGCCTCGACCATCATCACACCGAGCACGAACACGCCGATGCCGGCGTGCGCGAGGCACATGCCGGCGATCTCGCCGTAGCGGAGCGCGCGACGGCGCGCCGGATCGCGCGCGAGGCGCAGCACGTAAGCCGCGGCGCCGAGGACGAGCCACGCGCAGCCCACCACGCCCGCGACGCCTTTCCACGGCAGGCCGAGCAGTATCGGCATGGCCGCGACGCCGGCGAGCAGCGCGATCACGAGGGGCACGCGCACCGCGCGCGCGAGCGTGCCGGCGTCGTCGCGGCGCCAGCGGCTGAACGGGCCGAACGGGACGAGCAGCACGAGCGGAGCCGTGAGCAGGATGAACAGCGTGCCGAAGTAGGGCGGCCCGACCGAGATCTTGCCCCAGCCCAGCGCTTCGGCGACCAGCGGGTACAACGTACCGAGCAGCACCATCGCCGCAGCAGCCGCGAGCAGCAGGTTGTTCGCCAGCAGCAGCGACTCGCGCGAGACGCCCGCGAACGGCTCGCCGCCGCCGGCGAGGCGCGGCGCGCGGATCGCGTAGAGCACGAACGCGCCGCCGGCGATGATGGCGAGGAACGCGAGGATGAAGACGCCGCGCGTCGGGTCGCTCGCGAAGGCGTGCACCGACGTGAGCACGCCGGAGCGCACGAGGAACGTGCCGAGCAGCGAGAGCGAGAATGCGGCGATCGCGAGCAGCAGCGTCCACGCGCGGAAGCTGCCGCGCTTGTCGGTGACGGCCTGCGAATGGATCAGCGCCGTGCCCACGAGCCAAGGCATGAACGACGCGTTCTCGACCGGGTCCCAGAACCACCAGCCGCCCCAGCCGAGCTCGTAATACGCCCACCACGAGCCGAGCGCGATGCCCAGCGTGAGGAACGACCACGCGACCTTCGTCCACGGGCGCGACCAGCGCACCCAGCGCGTGTCGAGGCGGCCCTCGAGCAACGCCGCTACTGCGAAGGCGAAGGCAACGGAGAAACCGACGTAGCCCATGTAGAGCATCGGCGGATGGATGATCAGGCCGGGATCCTGCAGCAGCGGATTCAGGTCGTTGCCTTCGGCGAGGCCGGGCACGTGGCGCAGGAACGGGTTCGACGTGAACACCGTGAACGAGAGGAAGCCCACGGCGACGAGGCCGAGCACGGAGAACACGCGCGCAGCGAACGCCGGCGGCAGCGCGCGGCTGAGCGACGCGACCGCGACCGACCAGATGTTGAGGATCAGCACCCAGAGCAGCAGCGAGCCTTCGTGCGCGCCCCACACGGCGGAGAACCGATACTCGATCGGCAGCTTCGAGTTGGAGTTCTGCGCGACGTACGCCACCGAGAAGTCGGCCGTCACGAACGCGTACGTGAGGATGCCGAACGCGAGCGCGACGAACACGAACTGCCCCGCGAGCGCGGGCCGGCCGACCGCCATCAGGCGCGCGTCGTTGCGCCACGCGCCGTACGCCGGCACGAGCGCCTGCACGACCGCGAGCATCAGCGCGAGGATCAGCGCGAACTGGCCCAGCTCGGGAAGCATCAGCCCTTCTCCTTCTGCGCCTTCGCGCGCGCGATCGCGTCCGCGACTTCCCGCGGCATGTAGTTTTCGTCGTGCTTCGCGAGCACTTCCGACGCCACGAACGTGCCGTCGTCGCGCAGCGTGCCGGTGGCGACGACGCTCTGGCCCTCGCGGAACAGGTCGGGGAGGATGCCGGTGTACTCGACCGGCAGCGTCTTGAAGCGGTCGGTCACGACGAAGCGCACGCGCAGCGAATCGGTCGCGCGCACGACGCTCTTCTCCTCGACCAGGCCGCCGACGCGGAACAGCCGCGCGTCCGGCGCCTGCCCGGCGGCGACGTCGCTCGGGCTGTAGAAGTGCTGCACGTTCTGGTTCAGCGCGGCGAGCGCCAGCGCCGTGGCGCCGCCGACGGCGGCCAGCACGAGCGCGACGAGCCAGAGCCTGCGCTTGCGGGTAGGGTTCATTGCCGTGTTTCCCTCTTTTGCTGGCGCACGAGCCGCGCGCGCAGGTCGCGCAGCAGGCGACGGCGCGCGAGCATGGGTCCGATCGCGTCGAACGCGAGCACGACGAAGAACGTGACGTAGGCGGCGAGGATGTACGGCGCGTGGTTCACGAATTCCGCTCCTTGCCGAGCACGAGCTCGCGCACCCATTCCTTGCCGCTTTCCTGCGCGAGCACCGCGATGCGCGTGCGCGCGAGCAGCGCGCCGCCGAAGTAGAGCTTCGTCGCGACCGCCATGATCAGGATCGGCCAGAGCATGCTCGGGTCGACCGTGCTCTTGCCGATCAGCTTGATCGACTCGCCCTGGTGCAGCGTGTTCCACCACTTCACCGAGAAATGGATGATCGGCAGGTTCACGACGCCGACGATCGCGAGCAGGCTCGCCGCGCGCGCGGCCTTGCGGCGGTCCTCGATCGCCCGCTCGAGCCCGATCACGCCGAAGTACAGGAACAGCAGCACGAGCTCGGACGTGAGGCGCGCGTCCCAGACCCAGTACGTGCCCCAGGTGGGCTTGCCCCACAGCGCGCCCGTCACGAGCGTGATCGCCGTGAACGCGGCGCCGATCGGCGCGGCCGCGACGACCAGTTGCTCGCTCAGCTTGATGCGCCAGACGATCGCGATCGCGCCGTTCAATGCCATGAACGCGTAGACGAACAGGCTCATCCAGGCGCAGGGCACGTGGATGTAGAGGATGCGGGCGCTCTCGCCCTGCAGGTAGTCGGCCGGCGCGCGGAAGAGCCCGAGGTACAGGCCGACGGCGGCGGATAACAGTGCGGTGGCGAACAGCCACGGCTCGATGCGCGAAGCGACGCGATAGAACGTCGGCGGCGAGCCCATCTTGTGGAACCACAGCGTCAGCGTGTTCATCGCGGGCCCGTGCTCGTCGAGCTGGTTGGACTACGCCGCGTTCAGGCGCAGCGCCGCCGCGCAGGTGAGGGGCGCGAGCGGCACCGCCAGCATGAGGCCCGCGCCGAGGAACAGCAGCGCGGGACGCGCGGTGCCGCCCGTGAGCGCTGCTTCCACGGCCCCCGCGCCGAAGATCAGCACCGGTACCACGAGCGGCAGCACCAGCAGGGCGAGCAGGATACCAGAGCGGCGCATGCCGACCGTCAGCGCGGCGCAGCTCGCGCCGAGCGCGGAAAGCAGCGGCGTGCCCAGCGCGAGCGCCGCCGCGAGCGTCGGGATCGCGCGGTCGTCGAGGCCGAGCAGCTTCGCGATCAGCGGCCCCACGAGCAGCAACGGCAAACCCGTGCCCAGCCAGTGCGCGAGGATCTTCGCAGCGGCCATGAGCGCGAGCGGCTGGCGGCTCGCGATGAGCTGTTCCAGCGTGCCGTCCTCGGCGTCGGGGCGGAACAGCAGGTCGAGCGACAGCAGGCTCGCGAGCAGCACCACCACCCATGCCGCGCCGCCCGCGATGCGCGAGAGCTTCTCGGCTTCCGGGCCCATCGCGAGCGGGAACAGCGTCGCGACCATCAGCGCGAACAGGACGGGGTTCAACGCGTCCGCGCGCCGCCGCCACATGACGAGCAGGTCGCGCCGCAGCAGGGCGAAGAACGCGGCGCCGGCGCCGCCGCCGCTCATGGCGGCGTCACCCGCAGTTGCAGCCGGCCGACGCGCGCGAGCGCCGGCATGCTGAGGCCATGGCTGGTGAGGATGGCGCTGCCCCCGCGCTGGCAATGTGTCTCGAGCATGCGGTCGACGAGCACGTGTCCGGGACGGTCGAGGTTGGCGTACGGTTCGTCGAGCAGCCAGAGGCTCGCGCCCGACAGCAGCAGCGCGGCGAGCGCGGTGCGCTTGCGCTGGCCGGCGGAAAGCGTGCGCACGGCGGAGTCCTCGTAGCCTTCCAGCCCGACGCTGCGCAGCGCCATCTCGGTCGTCATGCCGCGGCGCACGCCATCGAGCGCCGCCCGGAACGCGAGGTTCTCGCGCGGCGTGAGCTCGGGCTTGAGCCCGAGGTGGTGGCCGAGCAGCGCCATGCCTTTCGCGTCGCGCATGTCGCGGTCGAGCGGCGCGCCCTGCCACAGCAGCGTGCCCGCGGTCGGCTCGACGAGGCCCGCGAGGATGCGCACGAGCGTGGTCTTGCCGGCGCCGTTGTCGCCTTCGACGACGAGCGCTTCGCCCGCGCGCACGGCCAGGTCGACGGGACCGAAGATCGGCTCGTCGTTGCGTGCGAAGGAAAGGCCGCGCGCCTCGAGCAGGGGCGGGGCGTCGGAATTTTCGACCATGGAAGGAATCTGCCGGCGCGACGCGATACACCGGAGCCTGCGCCATCGGGGCTTTCGCCCCTCCCACATCCGCTCCGTGCGAATGTCCCGCTACGACTTCATGGTAGCCAGTCCACGAAACGGGTGTCCACGCCGGGCGGCGGCGACGCGCGGCCGAAATTCGCGGCGTAACAGCGCAGCCGCCAGGGCGCGCCGGGCAGGGCGAATGCGATGGCGTTCTGGCCCAGGGCGCGCGCCGCCGCGTCGAGCGGCGCGGCGGGCAGGCCGAGCACCAGCCATCCGGGCTCGGCGTGGCTGCCGTCGGCGGCAGCGCTCGTCGCCGGATGCAGTGCGGTTGCGCCGAGGCGGCGCAGGGTGGTCGCGAGCGCGTCGTTCGCGGCTTCGTTGTCGGCGCGTGAACGCGGGCGCGACTGCGGGTTCCAGCCGGTCAGGTACGCCGCCGGCGCGACGAACGGCTGCGCTTCGCCGACGCGGAACGGCGAAACGCCATCCGGCGCGTACACGGTGGCCAGGTAGGCGCGCAGCAGGGCGGCGGAAGCGTCGGCCATCGTCGCTACCGTGGGCGAGGTCGTGCGGCAGTTCAAGTCCCGTTGACGTTCCACGCGCTACTCTCGACCGCAGTATCGGGGTGGGATCACGAAATGCGAACGATCGAATGGCTGGGCGCGCTGGCGCTCGCGCTCTCCGTGCCCCTTGCGCACGCCGCGGACGCGGCACGTGCGCGCTACGTCGTCACGTTCGAGGGTGCGCCCGCGGCGCTCGATGGCGATGCGTCGGCGAAGTCGCGCGGCGTGCGCTTCGACGCACGCGCGACCGCGGCGCGATCGCGCATGGCGGAGATCGCCGCCGCGCAGGACCGCGTGCTCGCCGGAGGCGCGAAGGCACTCGGCAAGGCACTCGTGCCGGCGCGCCGGCTCGTCGCGATCGCCAATGCGGTGGTGCTCGACCTGACGCCCGCGGAAGCGCGCGCGCTCCAGGCGCAGCCAGGCGTCGCCGCCGTGCAGCCCGATCGCAGCTTCCACCTGCTCACCGATGCGGGCCCGCGCTGGATCGGCGCCGACCAGGCCTGGAACGGCGTCGTGCCGGGCTCCGCGGCGCGCACGCTCGGCGAAGGCGTCGTCATCGGCGTGCTCGACTCCGGCATCAACTCCGCGCATCCGTCGTTCGCGGACGTCGGCGGCGACGGCTACGACCACGCGAATCCGCGTGGCCGCACGTTCGGGACCTGCAACGGGCGCTGCAACGACAAGCTGATCGGCATCTACGACTTCACCGACGAAGGCGCGCGCGACGGCAGCGACCTCGATGGCCACGGCTCGCACGTCGCCGGCACGGCGGCCGGCAACCGCATCTCGAGCGCGATCGCCGGTACGGGCTACAACATCCCGTTGCAGGTGGCCGGCGTCGCGCCGCACGCGAACCTCATCAGCTACAAGGTCTGCCGCGAAGTGACCGAGGACGGCGAAGCCACTTCGTCGTGCCTGTACAGCGCGATCATCTCCGCGCTGGACCAGGCGGCGATCGATGGCGTCGACGTCGTGAACGCGTCGCTCGGCGGCGATGCGTTCGATCCGTGGAGCACGCTGCGCACCGGGGCGGTGGACGTGCACGAGGCGTTCCTCAACGCGCGCGCGGCGGGAGTCGTTCCCGTGGTCGCAGCCGGCAACGAAGGCCCCGGCGCGACGACGATCGACACGCCCGCGAACGCGCCGTGGGTGATCGCGGCCGCGAACGCGTCGCACGACCGCGCGTTCCTCAATACGCTGTCCGGCGTGGCGGGTGGCGGCTCGACGCCGCGCGATTTCGTCGGTGTGGGCCTCACCGGCCCGTTGCCGGCGCGCCGCATCGTGCGTGCGCGCGACTACGGCAATGCGCTGTGCGGAACGGGCACGTCGCAGGGCACGACGCCGAACGGCGGCAGCAACCCGTTCCCGGTCGGAACCTTCAACGGCGAGATCGTCGTGTGCGAGCGCGGCGTCTACGCGCGCGTCGAAAAGGGCTACAACGTCCGCGCCGGTGGCGCCGGCGGCATGGTGCTCGCGAACACCGCGGCCGACGGCGAAAGCATCGTTTCCGACGAGCACTTCCTGCCGGCGACGCACATCGGCTTCAGCGCCGCGAGCGCGCTCGACGCGCTCCTCGTGCAGGCGCGCGCCGCCGGCCTGAACCTGAGCGGTTCGCTGACGGGCGTCCAGCGCGTCGTCGACGCCGCGCGGGGCGACATCCTCTCCGCGTCGAGCAGCCGTGGTCCCGTCGCGACCACGGACTGGCTCAAGCCCGACATCGCCGCGCCGGGCAGCAACATCCTCGCCGCCGCGAAGAGCGGCGCCGCGCTCGCGTCGCTGTCGGGCACGTCGATGGCGTCGCCGCACGTCGCGGGCGCCGCGGCGCTCGTGCTCGGCGCGCATCCGGACTGGTCGCCGTCGCAGGTCGAATCCGCGTTGCTCGCGACCGGCCGCAACGGCATGCGCCTGCCGGACGGCGCGACGCCCGCGACGCCGTTCGACGTCGGCATCGGCCGCGCGTGGGTGCCCGACGCGATCAAGGCGGGCATCTCGTTCGAACTTTCGCGCGCCGACTTCGTCGCGGCGGATCCCGCGCTCGGCGGTTCGCCCGCGGCGCTGAACCGCCCGTCGTTCGCGCAGGGCGCGTGCACGCCGAGCTGCACGTTTCGCCGCACCGTCACGGACAACGGCGGCGGCAGCAGCTGGCGCGTCGAATCGCGCCTGCCCGCCGGCGCCGTGCTCACGGCGTCGCCGTCCACGTTCACGCTCGCGCCGGGTGCGAGCCAGGCCGTCCAGTTCACGCTCGACGTGTCGGCCGCGCGCCTCGCAGGCAGCCTCGTTTCGGGCGACATCGCGTTCGTGCCCACCAGCGGCTCGTATGCCGAGTCGCGCATCGTGGTGGCGGTGCCGGCCGAAGCCGGCAACTTCCCGAGTCAGTACGGCGTCGGCGGCAGCATCGACGCCGGCTTCGCCGACATCGAGATGAACGGAACCGCCGCACTCGCGAACCCGCGCTTCCTCACCACCGGGCTCGCGCCGTTGCGCACCACCACGAAGACGCTGGTCGCCGACGCGACGGCCGATCCCTACGACGACGCGAACGGGCCCGCGAGCGCGCTGCTGCTCGTCGACGGCCCCGCGTTCGTGGTCGATGCATCGTTCCCGCCGCCGCCGCCCGCCGCGACGAAGCTCGACGTTTACGCCGAGTCCAGCTCGCCGGGCGCGCGCGACGTCGACCTCTACGTGGGCCTCGACCTCAACGGCGATGGCCTGCCGTCGGCATCGGAACAGCGCTGCGCCGGCAGCGGCAGCGGCGCCGCGGTGCGCTGCGTGATGCGCCTCGACGTGACGGTGCCGGGCGCGACGCGCGTCTGGATCCTCGCGCAGTCGCGCATCGCGTCCGCGGGCGGCAGCGATGCCGTCACGGTACGCGGCGCCACCACGCTCGACGCGCAGGCGACGCTGCCCAGCGGCGTCGGTCTGTTCGGCCACGTCGCGGGCCGCATCGTCGCGACGGGACCGGGCCGCATCGCCGCGGGCACGCCCTGGCAGATGCGCCTCGCGTGGAACCTGCCGGGCGTCGCGCCGGGCGACGGCTGGGTCGGATTCCTCAGCACGCTCGCTGCGCCCGACGCGGTCGCGCCGATCGGGCTCGCGCCCGTGTTCGCGTCGCTGAACCCGAACGTCGTGCGCAAGACGCAGGTGCTGCGCGCCGACAACGGGAAGATCGCGTTGCGACTTCCGCCGGGCACCGCGCACGAGCGCATCGTCGTGGACGTTCCCGCGAACGCGGCGTCGCTCGTCGCGCGCACGGGCGGATCCGGCAACGTCGACCTCTACGTCGCGCGCGGCGACGCGCTGGCACCGCCGTTCGTGCCGACCGCGCCGCCGCGCACGGCGGCACAGGGCACGTCGATCCACGACGGGCCCGTGGAAGAGGTCGTGCTGAACGCCGGTACGCTCACGCCGGGCCGCTGGTACGTCACGCCGGTGAACGCCGGCAGCAGCGTCGCGGAAATCGAGCTCACGGTCGCGACGACCACGAGCGGCACGCTGCCGCGCACGGCCGAGAACGGCTACTTCAATCCCGCGCGGCCGGGGCACGGCGTGTTCCTGAGCGAGGGCGGCAACCAATGGCTCGCCATCTGGTACACGTATCTGCAGGACGGCACGCCGGCCTGGTACCTCGCGCAGAACACGCGCCCCGCCGCGGGCGAAGCGGTGTGGCGCGCGCCGCTGTACCGCTTCACCTGGAACGGTGCGTCGAACCAGGGCACGGTGGTCGGCGACGCGTACATCACGCGCACGGGCGAGGACCGCTTCGTCTGGTCGTGGCTGGTCGACGGCGAGTGGGGCAGCGAGCCGCTCGAGAAGGTGGCGTCGCCGGCGTGCGTCGGCGGCGTCGACTACTCCGGCAGCTGGTACGAGCCCGCGCGTCCCGGTTACGGCTTCAGCGTGCTGACCTTCCCGGGAACGGAAGTGGAGGTGACCTACCTCTACGACGCGAAGGGCAACCCGCGCTGGCTGTACGGCCAGGACGTGGCGCTCGGAACGGCGCCGTTCGCGCTCACGCAGTACCGCGGCTTCTGCCCGCAGTGCGAGTACGCGGCGATCGTCGGGCAGACGGCCGGTTCGCTGGCGCGCACGTTCGCGAGCACGACGGCCGGCACCGCGAACGTCACCGCCAACCTGCTGTCGCCGCTGTCCGGCAACTGGGCGACCACAGCGCAGACGGGCAAGCTCACGCAGCAGCTGTCCTGTCCCCGCTGATCTAGCCGCCGATGCATGCATGCCACGCGGTGCATGGATGCACCGCCGCGCGCAACGACGAAGTCGTTGCGCGACGGCCGGAGGCGAGTCCGGACCTGCGCCGGACTCGCCGCGTCTGAAAAAGTCCAGGACGGACTTTTTCAGACCATCAATGGATCCAGGCGCTCGCGCACGAGCGCGTCTCCGCGCGCGAGGTCGACCTCGTCGAGGCGCGTCTTGTCGCGCGCGAGCTCGTCGAGGATCGCCCATTGCACGGCGCCGCGGCGCTTCGCGACCGCATACGGCGTGCGCCGGAACGTGACCATCGCGTAGCGCGGCACGAACACGCCGGGATGGCGGTCGGCGAGCGCGCGCTCCACCTGCTTGCGCAGCAGGAAACCTGCGTCGTCGACGAGGTCGCGCATTTCGACGTAGTTCTCGAGCGCCATGTCGGCGATCGCCTCGCAATCGGGCCGGCGCGTCGCCTCGAATTCCTCGAAGATCGATCCGACGTCCCCGCCGCGCGCGAACAGCGCGTCGAGCGCGCTGCAGTCCTCGAACGCGCAGTTCATGCCCTGGCCGTGGAACGGGACGATCGCGTGCGCGGCGTCGCCGAGCAGCAGCGCGGCGTCGCCGACGCGCCAGCGCGCGAGGCGCAACGTGCCGAGCAGGCCGACCGGATTCGCCGCGAAGTCGGCGGCGAGGTCGGGCACGACGGGCACGAGGTCGGGAAAGTCGCGCGCGAACAGCGCCGCCGCTTCCGCCGGTGTCGACACGGTCGCGAAGCTCGGATCGCCTTCGTTCGGCAGGAACAGCGTGACGGTGAACGTGCGCTCGGCGTTCGGCAGCGCGATGCACATGTAGCCGCCGCGCGGCCAGATGTGCAGCGCGTTCGGCTCGAGCAGCCAGCGTCCGTTCGCGCCGGGCGGCACTTCGAGCTCCTTGTAGCCGTGGCCGAGCGGCTCGAAGCGCTCGCCGAGGTCGACTCTCGCGGCCATCGCACGGCGCACGGCCGAGCCGGCGCCGTCCGCGCCGAGCAGGTGCGAGAACGCCGCATGACGAACCGTGCCGTCCGCTTCGTCCTTCAGTTTCAGGCGGCGTCCGTCGAAGTCGACGTCGTCCAGGCGCTGTCCGAAATGCAGCTTGGCGCCCGCGCGTTCCGCCGCCTCGATGCACGTGAGGTTGAGCCGGCCGCGGTGCACCGACCAGATGACCTCGGAATCGTCGCGTCCGTAGCGCAGCAGGTTCGTGCCGCCGTCGAGCGCGTGCACCATGCGGCCGCGCATCATCACGGCCTGGTCGAGCACTTCCCGTTCGAGGCCCGCGAGGCGCAGCGCCTGCATGCCGCGCTCGGCGAGCGCGAGATTGATCGAGCGGCCACCGGCGAAACCGCTGCGCCGCGGATCGGCGCGCCAGTCGTAGACGTCCACCGCGTGCCCGCGTCGCGCGAGCAGCAGTGCGAGCAGCGAGCCGGCGAGGCCGGCACCGGCGATCGCGAGCTTCACCGGCGCTTCGCCCAGGCCGCGACGGAGCGCACGAAGCGCAGGCAATCGGTGTGGCGGTTGTACAGCGGCGTCGGCGCGATGCGGATGACGTCCGGCTCGCGCCAGTCGCCGACCACGCCGTCTTCGGCGAGGTGCTCGAACAGCGAACGACCGGCGTCGCGCGGGCCCTTCACGCGAAGCGACAGCTGGCAGCCGCGCTGCGCCGCGTCGGATGGCGTCACGATCTCGAGCACGTTCGGAACGTGCTGCTCGATGAGTTGCGCCAGCCAGCCGGTGAGCGCGATCGACTTCTCGCGCAGCTTCGCGATCGACGCGCGGTGGAACACTTCCAGCGACACCCGCAGCGGCGCGAGTGCCAGGATCGGCGGATTGGAGAGCTGCCAGCCGTCCGCACCGGGCGTCGCCTCGAATTCCGGACCCATGCGGAACCGGGTGTCCTGGCGATGGCCCCACCAACCGGCGAACCGCGGCAGGTCGGCGCGCGCGTGGCGCTCGTGCACGAAGCAACCGGCCACCGCGCCCGGCCCGGAATTGAGGTACTTGTAGCTGCACCAGACGGCGAAGTCCGCGCCGCAATCGTGCAGGTCGACGGGCACGTTGCCCATCGCGTGCGCGAGGTCGAACCCGACGCGGGCACCCGCGGCGTGCGCGAGCTTCGCGATCTCGCGCAGCGGCAGCACCTGGCCCGTGAGGTACTGCACGCCGGGCAGCATGACGAGCGCGATGCGCGACCCGTGCTCGCGCAATGCGCGTTCGATAGCGGCCAGCGAAAGCAGGCCGTGCGGTCCTTCGCCTTCCAGCTCGATCAGCGCGGTCGCCGGGTCGTGGCCGTGGAAGCGCACCTGCGACTCGACGGCGTGACGGTCGGACGGAAACGCGCGCTTCTCGATGAGTATCGCGTTGCGCGTCGCGTCGGGCCGGTAGAAGCTGACCATCATCAGGTGCAGGTTCGTCGTGAGCGAGTTCATCGCGACGACCTCGTGCGGTTGCGCGCCCGCGAGCTCGGCCAGGTGCTTGCGCACGAACTCGTGGTACGGCATCCACGGATGGCGGCCGCGGAAATGCGCTTCGACGGCGAGCTGCTGCCAGTCGTCGAGCTCGGCGAGCAGCGCGTTGCGCGTCGCGCGCGGCTGCAGGCCGAGCGAATTGCCGCAGAGGTAGGCCTGTTCGCCGTCGCCGTGGGGCGGAATGAGGAACTCGTCGCGGAACGCGGCGAGCGGGTCGCGCGAATCGCGCGACAACGCCTCGAGCTCGAGCGGATCGGTGGCCATGTCGCGCATTCTGCCGGAAGTGGCCGCGCACGCTACGCGAGCGCGCGGCCCCTGCCAAGCGGCGCTTGCCGAGGTGGGGTGGGCACCCCATCATCGGGCCATGCTTTCGCGTCCGCGCCTGCTCGCCACGCTCCTCGCGCTGTCGTCCACGATCGTCGTGGCGGGCAGCGCCGAGCGTGCGGCGCGCACCGCGCCCGAACCCGCCGCGCGCGCGGACGTGCCGCTGCTCGCACGCATCGCCGCGCGACGCGTGCAGGCGCCGGCGATGTTGCCGATGCTGCCCGCCGCGGCGGCGCTGCACGGCGGCACGCGCCTCGCGCCGGACGTGACCGGCACGGGATCGATCGGCGACCGCTTCGGCAGCGCGCTCGCGTTCGACGGCGACACGCTGCTGGTCGGCGCGTTCACCGACACGACGGTCGTACCCGGCGAGCGCGACGGTGCGAGCACCGGCACGGCGACCGTGTATCGGCGCGCCGGCGGCGACTGGGCGAAGGAAGCGGTGCTCGCGCCGAAGACCGCGCAGGAAAACGAGCAGATGGGCGTGTCGGTCGCGATCGACGGTGACGTCGCCGTGGCCGGCGCGCGCTTCGCGAGGATCGATGCGCTGGAGACGGGAGCCGCGCACGTGTTCGTGCGCACGGGAACCAGCTGGGCCGAGGCCACGCGATTGCTGCCCGTGCCGCCCGAGGCGGACGCGTGGTTCGGGCAGTCCGTGGCCGTGGACGGCAACCTCGTGGTCGTCGGCGCGCCGCTTTCCGACCGGTCGGGCTTCGCCGATGCGGGCGCGGCGTTCGTGTTCCGCCGCACCGGCGAACAGTGGCTCCTCGTGCGCGTGCTGGTCGCGCCCGACGCGCGCACGAACGCGAACTTCGGCGCGTCGGTGCGGGTGAGCGGCGACGACGTGTTCGTCGGCGCGCCGGGCATGTCCGGGCCGGGCAACGAGTCGCGCGCCGGGGCGGTGTACACGTTCGAGGGTGTGTCGACACCTTCGCCCACCGCGCGTCGCTTCAGCTCGCCGTTTCCCGCGCCGGAAGCCCGCCTGGGCACTGCCCTTGCCATCGACGCCACGCGGCTGCTCGCGGGCGCGAGCGACGATGCACCGTCCGGCGTGCCGCACGGTTCCGCGACGCTGTTCGGGCGCAGCGGCGCGCTGCTCACGCCGTTGCAGCGGCTCGTGCCGCCGGATGGCGCGGCGGGCGACGGCTTCGGCGTCTCGGTCGGAATCGACGGATCGACGCTCGGGGTCGGCGCGCCCGACCACAACGTGTCCGAAGGCGCCGGCTACGTGTACGTCGCCAGCGGGCCGTCCTACGTGTTCCAGGCGAAGGTCGAACAGCCCGACGGGCCGTTCGCCGAAGTGGCGGGCGAGTCGATCGCGATCGTCGGCGACGAGCTGCTGCTCGGTGCGCCGCTCGACGACATCGCGCCGAACCGCGCGCAGGGTTCGGTGCGGCGCTACCAGCGCAGCGGCAGCGCCTGGTCGCAGGCGCCGCTGCTGCAGACCGGCGACGGCGCGGCGTTCGAGGCGTTCGGCATCGCCGTCGGCGCGACGGAGTCGCGCATCGCCGTCGGCGCGTACCTCGACGACTCCGTCGCCGCGGGCGACGACGCAGGCAGCGTGACGATCTACGCGAAAGACGGCGCCGGCGGCTGGCGCCGCGAGGCGCGCCTCGAGCAGTCGGACGCGATCTCGCAGGACCGCTTCGGCATTTCGGTCGCGATGCGCGACGACGAAGTCCTGGCCGGTTCCTATTTCAACGTCGTCGACGGGCAGCTCAATCGTGGCGCGGTCTACGCGTTCGGAAACGATCCGGTGCTCGGCTGGACGGAGACGCAGAAGCTCACTACCGCGACCGGCCAGGTGAACGATTTCTTCGGGTTCACGCTCGCGCGCCAGCGGGACACGTTGCTGGTCGGCGCGCCCGGCGTCGACAGCGTCGCCGAGGACTCCGGCTCGGCCTTCGTCTTCGAGCGCGTGGGGGGAACCTGGACGCGAACCGTCCGGCTGGATCCTCCGGAGCAGGCGCAGTCGGGAATCGCGGGTTTCTCCGTCGCGATCGACGGCGAGCTCGCGTTCGTGGGCGCCCCCGACGCGTTGGGTACGCTCGGCATCCCGTTGCAGGGCGCGGTTTTCGTCTACCGCCGCGTCGGCGCAGGCTGGCCGCTCGTCCGCCGCATCGAAGCGCTGGACGGCAACTCGTTCGACGAATTCGGCATTTCCGTATCGGCGCACGACGGACTGCTGCTGGTCGGCGCGTTGCAGGCGCGAGCGAACGGCGTCGACGCGGCGGGCGCGGCATACCTCTACCGCTACGACGCGCTCGGCGAGACGCTCGTGCAGCGCCTCGAATCGCCGGCGCCGGTCGAAGGCGGCGGCTACGGCGTGTCGGTCGCGATCGACGGCAACCGCGCGCTCGTCGGCGAGCTGAACGCGCCGGGGCCGGACGGCGAAACGGCACAAGGTCGCGCGTGGTCGGCGCCGCGCAACGGGTTCACGCTCGGAACGCAGGTCGCGGTCGCGGCCACCGTCGATCGCGAGCTGCAGGTCTACGGGCGCTCGTTGTCGATGTCCGGCTCGATCGTCGCGGTCGGCGCGCCGGATTTCCGCCGCGACAATCCGCGCGAAGGCGGAGTCGACGCGTTCCTCGACGACGAGCGGATCTTCCGCGACGGCTTCGTCGACTGACGCGCTACTGGAAGCGCGCGAGCGGCAGCCCGAGCCAGCGCAGCGCCGTGCGGTGGAACAGGTGCGAACGCTGCGTGTCGTCGAGCCCGAGCGCCTCGATGCCGCTGCCGGGCTTCTGCTCGCCGAGCGGGAACGGGTAGTCGGTCCCGAGCATCACGTTGTCGCTGCCCGCGACGTCGAGCAGGTAGCGCAGCGCCTTCGTGTCGTGCACGCAGCTGTCGAAGAAGATCCGCGGGAAGTACTCGCGCGGGTTGCGCGGGTTGTCGGTCGCGACGAGATCGGGCCGCATGCGGAAGCCGTGCTCGATGCGGCCGATCGTGTAGGGGAACGCGCCGCCGCCGTGTGCGAACGCCACGCGCAGCTCGGGCAGGCGCTCGAGCACGCCGCCGAAGATCAGCGAGCACGCCGCGCGCGACTGCTCCGCCGGCATGCCCACGAGCCACGGCAGCCAGTACTTCGGCATCGAGTCGGTGCCCATCATGTCCCACGGATGGACGAGGATCGCGGCGCCCAGGTCCTGCGCCGCCGCGAAGAAGTCGAAGAGCTCCGGCGCGTCGAGGTTCCACTGCTCGATGTGCGAGCCGATCTGCACGCCCTGCAGCCCGAGCTGCTCGACGCAGCGCTGCATTTCCTCGATCGCCAGGCGCGGCGACTGCAGCGGCACCGTGCCGATCGCGGCGTAGTGCTTCGGATGCGCGCGGCAGACCTGCGCCATGTGGTCGTTGAGGTGGCGATGCAGCTCGAGCGCCTGGTGCGCCTTCGCCCAGTAGCAGAACATCACGGGCACGGTGGAGATCACCTGCACCGAGACGCCGTGGCCGGCGTACTCCTCGATGCGCAGCGCCGGATCCCAGCTGTTCGGCCAGACCTCGCGGAAGAAGCGGCCGTCCTTGTAGATGCGGTGCCGGCCTTCGGAATGGTGGATCACCGGGAAGCGAGCATCGCCGTAGCGCTCGGCGAGGTTCGGCCAGTCCGGCGGCAGGATGTGGGCGTGCGTATCGATCTTGAGCATGGCCGCGATTGTAGGCGCTGGCGTCAGGGAATTGCCCGAACTCGCGCGCCGCGCGCTGGTAGAAATGCGGCAACCACGACCGGAACCTGCTGCATGCGCCTGAAATTCGCCGCCCTGGGCCTCTCGTTCGCGCTCGCCGCCTGCGGCTGGGGCGATGCGACGCCGCTCGCGGCGGCCGCGCGCAACGGCGACGTCGGCGTGCTCGCGCAGCTCATCGACCAGGGCGCCGATCCGAACGAGCGTTCCGGACTGAACGACTGGACCGTGCTCATGCACGCGGTCCGCGCGCGCCAGCACGCCACGGCCCGCGCGCTGCTCGACGCCGGCGCGGACCCGAACCTCGCCAGCGGCGAGAGCACGCCGCTGCTGATGGCCGCGGGGCAGGGCGACGAAGAGATGGTGGGCCTGCTGCTCGACGCGGGCGCGGATGCCCGCTACCAGACCGCGGATGGATTCAACGCGCTGGCCGCCGCGCTGCTCGGCAGCCTCGAGATGGACGAGCCCGGCAGCGATGGCTGCCGCACCGAAACCGTTCGCGTGCTGCGCGAGCGCGCGCCCGAGCTGGAGCTTCCCGCCGCGTTCAGCGGCCAGTTCCCGGCGGGCTACGCGCAGGCCGCGGGTTGCGCGGAAGCGCTGCGCCTCGCCGGCGCGACGCGCGCCGGCGGCACCTGATCGAGTGAGAAGGCTCGCGGTGCAGGGATGCACCGCGCGATCGACGACACTGTCGTCGATCGGCCGGAGGCGAGTCCGGACCTGCGCCGGACTCGCCGCGTCTGGAAAAGTCCCGGACGGACTTTTTCAGACCTCCGAATACTTCGCTGGTGCGGGGTTCAGGTGCCCGCACTTTGCGCAGGTGCGGTGCTCCTTCGATCGGTAGAAGCGCTCGAACACGGGCGGGAAGTCGGTCTCGACGTTGCCGAGCCCGAAGTACTCCTCGAACAGCTTGTGGTTGCAGCGCTCGCAGAACCACATCAGCCCGTCGGCCTCGCCCGGCAGCCGCTTGCGCTCGACCACGAGGCCGACCGAGCCGGCGCTGCGCTGCGGCGAGTGCGGCACGCGCGGCGGCAGGTAGAACACTTCGCCCGCGCGGATCGGGATGTCGCGCACGCGGCCGTCTTCCTGCACGCGCAGCACCATGTCGCCCTCGAGCTGGTAGAAGAACTCGGGGCCTTCGTCCCAGTGGTAATCGGTGCGCTGGTTCGGGCCGCCGACCACCATCACGATGAAATCGCCGTCGTAGATGCACTTGTTGCCGACCGGCGGCTTCAGCAGGTGGCGGTGCTCCTCGATCCACTGGCGGAAATCGATCGGCGGCAGCAGCGACATCACTTCGCTCCCTCGAGCGCCGCGACGCACTTGAGCTCGATCGCGATGCGCGTCGGCAGCGCGGTGATGCCGAGCGTCGTGCGGCACGGCTGGTTCGTCGCGAAGTGTTCCGCGTAGACCCGGTTGTAGACGGCGAAGTCGCGCTCGAGGTCGGTGAGGTAGACGGTCACGTCGACCAGGTCTTCCCAGCGCGCGCCGCTGGCCTCGAGGATGATGCGCACGTTGGAGAACACGCTGCGGCACTGCGCCTCGATGTCGTACTCGCACAACAGCCCGTTGTCGTCGTAGACGTTGCCGGGAATCTCGTTCGTCGCCGGATCGCGCGGCCCGACACCCGACAGGAACAGCAGGTTGCCGACGCGCCGCGCGTGCGGGTAGGCGCCCACCGGTTTCGGTGCCGCGGCGCTGAAGATGGGGTCAGCCATTCCGATTCTCCTGGATTGGGGAAATCGGAAATCGGAAATGGGAAATCGGCAGAGCGGTCCGCGCCTTGCCGATTTCCCATTTCCCATTTCCCATTTCCGGCTTCATGACAGCGCGACGCACACGTTCTTCGCTTCGGTGAAGAAGCGCATCGCTTCCATGCCGCCTTCGCGGCCCACGCCGGACTGCTTCATGCCGCCGAACGGCGTGCGCAGGTCGCGCAGCAGCCAGCAGTTGATCCAGACCATGCCGGCGTCGACGGACGCGGCGAAGCGGTGCGCGGTGTCGATGTTCGTGCTCCACACGGACGCGGCAAGGCCGTACGGCCCGGAATTCGCCATCGCGAGCGCCTCGGCCGGCGTGTCGAACGGCATGAGCGTCGCGACCGGCCCGAAGATCTCCTCGGTGTTCGTGCGGCAGTCCGGGCCGAGGCCCTCGATCACCGTCGGTTCGATGAACCAGCCTTCGGCGCAGCGGCCGGGTACGCGCGCACGCTGGCCACCGTGCAGCACGCGCCCGCCTTCCTCGCGCGCGAGCGCGATGCAGCGCATCACCTTCTCGCAATGTTCGGCGGAAACGACCGCGCCGAACCCGGTTTCGGAGAGCGCCGGGTCGCCGGGCTCGAGCGCCGCCGTGCGCACGAGGAACGCGTCGCGGAAGCGCTCGTAGATCGACGACTCGACGAGCACGCGCGAGCCGCACAGGCAGATCTGGCCCTGGTTCGTGAACGCCGCGCGCACGGCCGCCTCGACGGCGCGGTCGAAGTCGGCGTCCGCGAACACCACGAACGGATTCTTGCCGCCGAGCTCCAGCGACACCTTGCGGAACGACGTGGCCGCCTGCGCCGCGATCGCGGCGCCGGTCTTCGTGCTGCCGGTGAACGAGATCGCCTTCACGCCGAGGTGCGCGACGAGCGGCGCGCCGCACGTCGGACCGCTGCCGTGCACGATGTTCAGCACGCCGGGCGGAAGCCCGGCTTCCAGCGACAGGCGGCCGAGCATCCACGCCGTGAAGGGCGTGATCTCGGACGGCTTCGCGACGACCGCATTGCCGGCGGCGAGCGCCGGCGCGATCTTCCAGGTGAACAGGTACAGCGGCAGGTTCCACGGCGAAATGCACGCGACCACGCCGAGCGGCTGGCGCAACGTGTAATTGAAGCCGCCGCCTTCCATCGCGTGCGACTCGGACGCGAACTGCGTCGCCGCCGCGGCGAAGAAGCGCAGATTCGACACGGCGCGCGGGATGTCCATGCGGCGCGCGAGCGCGACCGGCTTGCCGCTGTCCCGCGACTCCGCTTCGGCGAAGCCGGGCGCGTCGTGCTCGATCATGTCGGCGAGACGCGACAGCAGGCGCGCGCGTTCCGCCGCCGGCGTTGCGGCCCAGCCGGGCGCGGCGCGCTGCGCCGCGGCCACCGCGAGCGCGACGTCCTCGTCGCCGCTGTCGGGAACGAGTGCGTAGACCTGGCCGGTGGCGGGCTCGTGCACGTCGAGCCAGCGCCCCGAGCGCGGCGGCGACATGCGGCCGTCGATCAGGTTGCTGAGGCGGATGCGCTCGTCGCTCATGGATGCAAGCGTAGCGCGTCGGCGCCGTCAGAGGCTCAAGGTGCGGCCGCCGTCGACGGGAACGTTGATGCCGTTGACGTAGCCGGCGGCCGGCGTCGCGAGGAACGCGATGACGCCGGCGATTTCCTCGGGCTCGGCGAAGCGGGCAGCGGGCACCGTCGCGAGCATCGCAGCGGCGACTTCCTCGCGCGGCTTGCCCGTGGCCTTCGAGCGATCGGCGAGGATCTGCTCGAGACGCTGCGTTTTCGTGTAGCCGGGCAGCACGTTGTTGACGGTGATGCCGTCGCCGCCGAGCTCGGTCGCGAGCGTCTTCGCCCAGTTCGCCATCGCGCCGCGCACCGTGTTGGAGACGCCGAGGTTGCGGATCGGCTCCTTCACGGAGGTCGAGATGACGTTGACGATGCGGCCCCAGCGCGCGGCGCGCATGCCGGGCAGCACGCCCTGCACGAGCGCCTGCGCGGCGAGCAGGTGCGCCTGGAACGCGTCGAGGAATTCCTCCTCGCGCGCGGCGTTCGCGGGGCCGCCCGGCGGGCCGCCCGTGTTGTTCACGAGGATCGCGACGGGGCGTTCCGCGGCGAGCGCGGCGACCGACGTGCGCAACGCGGCGCGATCGCGCAGGTCGGCGACGAGGAACCCGTGGCGCTGGCCGTCGCGCTTCGGCAGCGTCGCGGCGATCGCTTCGAGCAGCTCGCGGCTGCGCGCGAGCACCGTGACATCGGCGCCGTGCTCGGCGAGCGCGAATGCCGTCGCGCGGCCGATGCCCTGCGACGCGCCGCAGACGAGCGCGTGGCGGCCCGAAAGATCCAGATCCAGCACGTCAGCTCGCCTTTGCGAGCCGCTGCGTCATTGCACGCAGCAGCTCGAGCTCGGTGTCGGCATGCGGTGGCGCGACGGTCGCGAGCGAGAAGCCCATCTCGAGCGCGTCCTCCTCGTCCAGGCCATCGTACGCACGATAGGCCTGGTCGAGCAGCGACATGCGCGCGGACGTCTCGTCCGGGAAGCGCGTCGTCAGGCCGGTGGAGTCGAACACCTCCGCGCCACCTTCCTCGCGCTCCACGAGGCGTGCCCACACGAGCACGCCCGGCGCGGGATCGAGCACCCACCAGCTTTCGCCTGCCATGTCAGAACTCGGCGGAGCCCGGCACGCGCGGGTAGGGGATCGCGTCGCGGATGTTCGCCAGGCCGCAGACGTAGACGACCAGCCGCTCGAAGCCGAGGCCGAAGCCCGCGTGTGGCACGGTGCCGTAGCGGCGCAGGTCGCGGTACCACTGGTACGCGGAACGGTTGATGCCGAACTGCGCCATGCGCTCGTCGAGATAGTCGAGCCGCTCTTCGCGTTGCGCGCCGCCGATGATCTCGCCGATGCCGGGCGCGAGCACGTCCATCGCGGCGACGGTCTTCCCGTCGTCGTTGAGGCGCATGTAGAACGCCTTGATCTTCTCGGGGTAGTTCATCACCACGACCGGGCGGCCGACGTGCTCCTCGGTGAGGTAGCGTTCGTGCTCGGTCTGCAGGTCCAGGCCCCATTCGACCGGGTAGTCGAACTTCTTCCCGGACTTCTTCAGTATCTCGATCGCCTCGGAATAGTCGAGGCGCGCGAACGGCTGCTCGATGAACTTCTCGAGGCGCGTGATCGCGGCCGGCTCGTTCTTCTCGGCGAAGAACTTCATGTCGTCCTGGCGCTCGTTCAACACGGCGCGGAACACGTACTTGAGGAAGTCCTCGGCCAGCGCGGCGTTGTCGTCGAGGTCGGCGAACGCGATCTCGGGCTCGATCATCCAGAACTCGGCGAGGTGGCGCGCCGTGTTCGAGTTCTCGGCGCGGAACGTCGGGCCGAACGTGTACACCTTGCTGAGCGCGAGGCAGTAGGCCTCCACGTTCAGCTGGCCGGACACCGTCAGGTACGACTCGCGTCCGAAGAAGTCCTTGTGCCAGTCGACGCGGCCCTGCTCGTCGCGCGGCAGGTTCAGCAGGTCGAGCGTCGACACGCGGAACATCTGCCCGGCGCCTTCGCAGTCGCTCGCCGTGATGATCGGCGTGTTGACCCAGTAGAAGCCGCGCTCGTGGTAGTAGCGGTGCACCGCCTGCGCGAGGCAATGGCGCACGCGCGTGACGGCACCGAACGTGTTCGTGCGCGGGCGCAGGTGCGCCACTTCGCGCAGGAACTCCATCGTGTGCGCCTTCGGCTGGATCGGGTAGGTCTCCGGGTCGTCGACCCAGCCGACGACTTCCAGCGCCGATGCCTGGATCTCGAAGCCGCCGCCGCGGCCCTGGTTCGGCACGAGCGTGCCCGTTGCGACGACAGCGCAGCCGGCCGTGACGTGCTTCACCTCGTTCTCGTAGTTCGCGAGCGTGCTCGGCGCCACGACCTGGATCGGGTCCATGCACGAACCGTCGCTCAAGTTGACGAACGACAGCCCCGCCTTGGAATCGCGGCGCGTGCGGACCCAGCCGCGCACGGTGACTTCGCTGCCCTCGGCGACCTTGCCTTTCAGCGCGTCGGCGATGCTGATGACGCCCATCTTGAAACTCCTGGACTCGAACCCGATAACGGAAGCGCGCGATGATAACGCCTCCATCGAGGCGGCCGCGCCGAGCGGGTACAATCGCGCCCGACTTCCCGGAGCACCCATGGCCATCACGCTGTCCGCCGCCGCCGCCGAGCGCGCGGTTTCGTTCCTCGCGAAGCATCCCGGCGCAGCCGGCATGCGGTTCGGCGTGAAGCGCACCGGTTGCTCGGGCTGGTCGTACGTGGTGGAGGTGGCAGGCGACGTCGCGAGCGACGATCGCGTGTTCGAGGATCGTGGCGTCCGCATCGTCGTCGACGCGGATTCGCTGCCGCTGGTCGATGGCACCGAAATCGGCTTCGAGCGGCGCGGGCTGAACGCCGAATTCGTCTTCGCCAACCCGAACGTCACGGCCGCCTGCGGCTGCGGCGAGAGCTTCACGGTCGGCTGAAGCACGGCTACGAGCCCGCCCGGCGGGTTTCCCGGACCCGGGCATCCGTTCTCCACGGGTTTCCGCTGCGCCGCGGAATCGTTTCCGGATCAGGCGCGTAGAACGATCGTTCTGCGTACTGCTCTCCGTCGGTTCTCCATGACCGTCGGTCCTGCCCGTAAATCGGCAGGAATGTGCAAGTTGTTGTTTGGTATGGGAATAGATGGCTCTGCACGGGTCTCCAACCGCGCTCTGCGGTTGAGCGAACCGGCAAAATCCCCTACCATTCGCGCCACTGCTGTCGGGGTTTTTCCCTCCGCAGCAGTTCCCTTGCCTCACCGCGACTCAAGCGGGAGGCCATCAGTCCGCAAGGAGTTCCAATGCGTCATTACGAAGTTGTGTTCCTGGTCCATCCGGACCAGAGCGAGCAGGTGCCGGCGATGATCGAACGTTACAAGACGCTCATCGAAGGCGAGGAAGGCAAGATCCACCGTCTCGAAGACTGGGGTCGTCGCCAGCTCGCGTACCCGATCGACAATCTGGCCAAGGCTCACTACGTGCTGCTCAACATCGAGTGCACGCAGAACGTGCTGAACGAGCTCGCGTCCGGTTTCCGCTTCAACGATGCCGTGCTGCGTCACCTGATCATCGCCCGCGACGAGGCGGTGACGGAGATGTCGCCGATCATGAAGCAGAAGGACGAGAAGCCCGAGCGCCGCCGGCGTGACGAGGATGGTGGTTTCGGTGGCGGCGATGGCGACAGCCAGCCGCGCGAGACCGCGTCCGACGAAAGCGCCGCCGCCTGACCTGAGGAATCGATCAAATGTCCAAATTTTTCCGACGCAAGAAGTTCTGCCGCTTCACCGCCGAGAAGGTGGTCGAGATCGACTACAAGGATCTCAACACGCTGCGCCAGTACATCACGGAGACCGGCAAGATCGTGCCGAGCCGCATCACGGGGACGAAGGCGAAGTACCAGCGCCAGCTGTCCACCGCGATCAAGCGCTCGCGCTTCCTCGCCCTCCTGCCGTACTGCGACAACCACTGACGGCCGGAGTGAAGTGACATGGAACTGATTCTGATCAGCAAGGTGCAGAACCTCGGCAACCTCGGCGACAAGGTCAAGGTGAAGCCGGGTTACGGCCGCAACTATCTGGTGCCGCAGGGCAAGGCTGTTCCGGCCACTGCGGAAAACCTGGCGGAGTTCGAGAAGCGCCGCGCCGACTACGAAGCCAAGGCGAATGCCTCGCTGGCTGACGCCGAGTCGCGCAAGGAGAAGCTCGAGAACGCCGTCGTCACGATTCGCGCCAATGCCAGCACGGAAGGCAAGCTCTACGGCTCGGTCGGTCCGCGTGACATCGCTGAAGCTTTCACGGCCGCGGGTTTCCCGCTGTCGAAGAGCGAAGTGGTGCTCGGGGAAGGTCCGCTCCGTCGCACGGGTGAGTTCGAGATCCACGTGGCCCTGCATGCCGATGTGCATTGCACGGTCAAGGTGATCGTCACGCCCGAAGAGTAATGGCCGATATTCCCCCGGTGCTCCGCGCCGGGTGGATGCTGCTTCTCAAGGAACCTAAGGCCGCCGTCGACCCCGGCGGCCTCTTTTTTTGTGCGCACGGTAGGTCTCGCAAGAGCGAGAGCGTTTCGTCGCGCACAAAAAAAGGCTTCATCTGATGGTTCGATGATCGGCCATCCTGGCCGACATCGAACGCGCGTCGGGAAAAATGTCATTTTTCCCTCGCTCCGGCCGGACGGTCGCAAGCGACCGTCCGCGCGCACATCCCTGTGCGCGAAAAGCGGAGCGTCGTGCCCTTGAAAAGTCTTCGGTCCGACATTGCGTTGCCTGCCGCGCCCGGCACAGTGTTCGTGCGTAACGAGTTGGCGTGCGGGGCGAATTGCGTCGCACGATTCGAGACGTCCACGGCTTATCCACAGGTTGCGCACGGGTCGTGCACAGCTTGCGCGCGCCCGGTGGCTGGATTTCCACAGGCTTGTCTGCAACGGGCCTGGTGGGTGAACGACTAAGATCGAGGTTTTCGCGCGACGCCGAACGACAGACGACGATGGCAGCTCAATTCGAAGCAGGTACTCGTCAGGATCAATCCGCGACCGCGCGCAGGATCGAATCGCTGCGGGTTCCCCCGCACTCGATCGAGGCGGAGCAGTCGGTGCTCGGCGGCCTGATGCTCACGCAGGAAGCGTGGGACAAGGTCGCCGACAAGCTCACGGACGCGGACTTCTACCGACGCGACCACCAGATCATCTTCCGCGCCATCGGCGAGCTCGCGACGAAGGGCATGCCGTGCGATGCCGTCACGCTCGGCGAGTGGTTCGAATCGCAGGGCGTGAGCGAAGCCGTCGGCGGCGCGCGCTACGTGCTCGAGCTCGCGAACTCCACGCCGAGCGCGGCGAACATCGTCGCGTACGCGGACATCGTGCGCGAGAAGTCCGTGCTGCGGCAGCTGATCGACGCGGGCACGGAAATCGCCGGCGAGGCGTTCCAGCCCGAGGGACGTCCGGCGACCGAGATCGTCGAGCTCGCCGAGCAGAAGGTTTTCCGCATCGCGGAAGCCGGGTCGCGCGGGCGGCAGGGCTTCGTCTCCATGCGCGCCGCGGTGAAGGAAGCGTTCCGCCAGCTGCAGGAGCGCTACGAGAACCGCAGCCCGATCACCGGCATGCCGACCGGCTTCACCGACTTCGACCACAAGACCGCGGGCCTGCAGCCGGGCGACCTCATCATCGTCGCTGCTCGTCCATCGATGGGCAAGACCGCGTTGGCGCTCAACATGGCCGAGTACGCCGCGATCAAGACCGGCAAGGCCGCGGCCGTGTTCTCGATGGAAATGTCGTCGTCGCAGCTCGCGTTCCGACTCATTTCCTCGCTCGGCCGCATCAACCAGCAGCACCTGCGTACCGGCGACCTCGCGGACGAGGAGTGGCCGCGGGTCACGAGCGCGATCACCATGCTGTCGGAAGCGAAGATCTTCATCGACGACACGCCGTCGCTGTCGCCGCTCGAGCTGCGCGCGCGTGCGCGTCGGCTGAAGCGCGAGCACGACCTCGGCATCATCATGATCGACTACCTGCAGCTCATGCAGGTGCCCGGCAACAAGGAAAACCGCGCGACCGAGATCTCCGAGATCTCGCGCAGCCTCAAGGCGCTCGCGAAGGAGCTCAACGTGCCGGTGATCGCGCTGTCGCAGCTGAACCGCTCGCTCGAGCAGCGCACCGACAAGCGCCCCGTGATGGCCGACCTGCGCGAGTCGGGCGCCATCGAGCAGGACGCCGACGTCATCGTGTTCATCTATCGCGACGAGTACTACAACCAGGATTCGACCGAGAAGGGCATCGCCGAGATCATCATCGGCAAGCAGCGCAACGGCCCGACCGGCACGGTGAAGCTCACGTTCCTCGGCCAGTACACGCGCTTCGAGAACTTCGCGGGCGAAGGCTACGCGGGCAGCTTCGAATGAGGGCGACGCGCGCCACGATCCACCTCGCGGCGCTGCGCGGGAACCTGGCGCGCGCTCGCGCGCTCGCACCGAAGAGCCGCGTGATGGCGGTGGTGAAGGCCGACGGCTACGGCCACGGCCTCGAGCGGGTTGCACGCGCGCTTTCCGACGCGGACGCTTTCGGCGTGGCGTCGATCGCCGACGGCGAGCGCATCCGCGCGGCCGGCCTCGCCAATCGCGTGGTCGTGCTCGGCGGGATCGACGAGGCGCGCGACGTGGCGGAGATGCGCCGGCTCGAGCTCGATACGGTGGTGCACCACGCCACGCAACTCGACCTGCTCGAGCGCGCTTCGCCCGGTCCGCCGCTGCGCGCGTGGCTGAAGGTGGACACCGGCATGCATCGGCTCGGCTTCGCGCCGGAGGACGCGGCGCAGGCGCATGCGCGACTGCAGGCCTGCGCGGCCGTCGCCGCCGACATCGTGCTGATGACGCATTTCTCCAACTCCGACGTCTTCGACGATCCCGTGACGCCGGCGCAGGTGCAGCGCTTCGTGCGCGTCGCGCGCGCGCTCGGTGGCGAGCGGTCGCTCGCGAATTCCGCGGGCGTGCTCGGTTTCCCGGATGCACATGCCGACTGGGTGCGCGTCGGCGGGCTGCTGTACGGCGTCAGCGCCGTGGCGGGGAAGACGGGCAGCGACCACGGCTTCGCGCCGGCGATGACGCTGTCGACGAAGCTCATCGCGATCAACCGCATCGCGCGCGGCGAGCGCATCGGCTACGGGCATGCCTGGGAGTGCCCCGAGGACATGGACGTGGGCGTGGCCGCGATCGGCTACGGCGACGGCTATCCGCGCCACGCCGGCAGCGGTACGCCCGTGCTGCTCGTGAACGGGCGCCGCGCGCCGATCGTCGGCCGCGTGTCCATGGACCTCGTGTCCATCGACCTGCGCGGCCATCCGACCGCGCGCGTCGGCGACCCGGTCGTGTTGTGGGGGCGCGGCCTGCCGGTCGAGGAAGTCGCCGCCGCGGCGAACACGATCGGGTACGAGCTGATCTGCGGCATGACCCGCCGCGTCGAATTCGTCGAGGACAACGCACCATTGTGAGGCCGGCATGACCGCCACCACGCTGAGACCGCTGCCCCATCGCCGCGTGTTCATCGCGCGCCTCTCGCGCGGCGTGATCTCGGGCGTCGGCGTGATCGCCGTGTCGCTGCTCGGCGGGATGGCCGGATACCACTGGTTCGAGCACCTGCCGTGGATCGACGCGTTCCTCAACGCGGCGATGATCCTGTCCGGCATGGGCCCGGTGAATGCGCTCGAGACCACGGGCGGCAAGGTGTTCGCGGGGTTCTACGCGATCTACAGCGGCCTGGCGCTCATCACGATCGCGGGCCTGATGCTCGGCCCGGTCGTGCATCGATTCCTGCATCGCTTCCACCTCGAGATCCGCTGAGATGGCGAAGGCGAAGACCGCCTACGTGTGCGGCGACTGCGGCTCGAGCTCCTCGAAGTGGCAGGGGCAGTGCGTCGATTGCGGTGCGTGGAACACGATGGCCGAGATCCGCCTCGAACCAGCGCGCGCCGCCAATGCGGCCGCTGCGCCGCGCGCGGGATACGCGGGTGGCGCGGCCGGCGCGCCACGGGTGACGCCGCTCACGGCAGTCGGCGCGACCGTCGAGACGCGGGTGTCCACGAGCCTCGGCGAGCTCGATCGCGTGCTCGGCGGAGGCCTGGTGCGCGGATCCGTCGTGCTCGTCGGCGGCGATCCCGGCATCGGCAAGTCGACGCTGCTGCTGCAGACCGTCGCTGCGATCGCCGACGTGTCGCGCCCGCTGTACGTGACGGGCGAGGAAAGCCTCGCACAGGTCGCCGCGCGAGCGCAGCGCCTCGGCCTGCCGCTCGGCAACGTCGATGCGCTCGCGGAAACCTGCGTCGAGCGCATCGTCGAGCATGCGATCGCCCATCGCCCGGGCCTGCTCGTGGTCGATTCCATCCAGACCATCTGGAGCGAGCTGCTGACGGCGGCGCCCGGTTCGGTGAGCCAGGTGCGCGAGACTGCGGCGCGCCTCGTGCGCTTCGCGAAGGAGTCGGGCACGAGCGTGTTCCTCGTCGGCCACGTGACGAAGGAAGGCGGCATCGCGGGACCGCGCGTGCTCGAACACATGGTCGACGCGGTGCTGTATTTCGAAGGCGAGGCGGGCAGCCGCTTCCGCGTGCTGCGCGCTTTCAAGAACCGCTTCGGCGCCGTGAACGAGCTCGGCGTGTTCGCGATGACCGACCGCGGCCTGAAGGAAGTGCC